>JBELAE010000068.1:0-16819 GCA_049509155.1 Candidatus Sulfotelmatobacter sp. | reverse complement strand
TGACCCCGGAATTGACCGTCTGCCGTCCGCGGCATACGATGAACCGTTACTCACCCATGGCCCAGCCAGTCTTTTATGATCCGCGACGCGCCCGGTGGAAACGCCTGCGGCGCCTGGTCGACATTACCGCCGTTCTGGTTTCCGCGCTGATTCTCTTCTTCGTTTACACGGCGCTGCGGGATGAGCCCCTGCCCGAACTGTTGTTCTCCCCTCAGAAGCGTGCCTTCTAGGCCCTGAAGGAGAGTGAAAGGGACAAAGCCCGGGACCGGCTCAAAAAGGCCGCAGCGCGCTCTCATCGCAAATCGAAACTGGCCGCATCGCAAGTCACGCTGAATCAGGAAGAGGGCATTCGCGCGGCGTTTTACGTGCCCTGGGACGCAGCCAGCTTCTCGTCCTTGCGCGCTTACGCCCACCAGATCGACATTCTTTATCCCGAATGGCTGCACGTGCTCACCGTTGACGGACGGCTGCAGGGCGTTGACGACCAAACCAATAAGTATTTCGACGTCATACAGAGTAGCGTCCAGAGTAATGTCCAGAGCAACGCGCAGGGCAGTACCGTTCTCCCGGTCGACGACCGGGTGATGCCGTTTCTGAAAGTGGAAGACCCCAGCATGGAAGTCTTCCCCATGGTGAACAATTACGACGGCGCGAACTGGGTGGGAGACATTGTCGGGTTCCTGAACAATCCGGACGCCCGCGCGCGCTTTCGCAAGGAAGCCGCGCTATTTCTCTCGTCCGGCCGCTACCGTGGTCTGATGATCGACTTCGAGTCATTTCCTCCCGCTGGCCAGCTCGGCTATGTCGCGCTGCTGCAGGAAGTATCGAGCGATCTGCACGCTCGCGGTATGAAGCTCTACGTGGCGGTGCCGGCGCACAGCAGCGAATACAATTACCCGGCAATCGCCGCGGCGGCCGATGGGGTTGTGCTCATGAACTACGACGAGCACTATCCTGGCGCCGCGTCTGGTCCGGTGGCTTCGCAAGACTGGTTCGTGCAGAACCTCACCTTTGCCAGGACCGTCATCCCGAAAGAAAAAATCATCTGCGCCATCGCCAACTATGGCTACGACTGGGTTCTGAAACCCAAGAAAGGGAGCCTGCCTCCCGAGGAGCACGACCACATCGTCAGCGTTCAGGATGCCTGGCTGACGGCGCGCGATTCCGATGTGGACATCAACTTTGATGATGACGCGATGAACCCGCATTTCAGCTACCTCGACGAGCGCAGCGTGCAGCACGATGTCTGGTTCCTGGATGGGGTAACGGCGCTGAATCACATGCGCTCGGCGCAGAATCTGGGAATTCAGACTTTCGCCCTCTGGCGGCTGGGCAGCGAAGACCGCTCGCTGTGGAAGGTTTGGGACATACCTGGGGATGCCGGCGCGACCGATAAGCTGAAGGACGTCCCTCCCGGCGCCGATGTCGACATGGAAGGCCAGGGCGAAATTCTGCGCATTGAAGACCCCCCCACTCATGGCACTCGCGATCTGACCATCGACGCCAACAGCAAGATGATCACCGACGAAGTCTTCCAGACCCTGCCAGAACCTTACCGCGTGGGACGCTACGGCTATAGCCCGAACAAAGTCGCGCTGACGTTTGACGATGGCCCCGACCCCGAGTGGACTCCGAAGATTCTCGACGTTCTGAAGGCGAAGCACGCTACGGCTACGTTTTTCCTGATCGGCATCCAGACCGACAAGTTTTCCGGCGTCGCGAAACGGATTTACAACGAAGGCAATACTATTGGGAACCATACCTTCACCCATCCCGACGTCAGCAACATTTCCGACGCGCATGTGAAAGTGGAACTGAATCTCACCGAGCGCCTCTTCGGCAGCTTGGTGGGAGTACGCGCGACGCTGATGCGGCCGCCCTACGCGATTGACGAGGAACCTGACACCGCCGACCAGGTGCGCCCGCTCAAAATTGCGCAGGACATGGGCTATATTACCGTGGGCAATCGCATCGATCCCGATGACTGGAGCGGCAATCCGACAGCCGAAAAGATTTCGTCGTACGTGCTCTCGCATCTGCCGCCCTGCCGCGAGGAAAATCTGCGTTGCGGCAACATCGTGCTGCTGCACGATGGCGGAGGGAATCGAGCCGAAACCGTAAAAGCCCTGCCCGCCATTATTGACGGCATCCGCGCCCGCGGATACGAAATTGCTCCGGTTTATGAGTTGATCGGCAAGACCCGAGCAGAGGTGATGGCGCCGCTGCCCGCTGGCGAACTCTGGGCGGCTCGGCTCGACCGCTTCGGTTTTTGGCTATTCGACGCCAGTATCGTCTTCATCACCTTTATCTTCCTGGTGGGCGACTTGCTCATGACGGGGCGCCTCATCTTCATTGGAGCAGCGGCCGTCTATGACCGCGTGCGCGAGAAGATTCTCGGAAGGCCCGCGGAAGTTGAATCCTACAGGCCGAAGGTCGCCGTCCTGATTCCTGCCTACAACGAAGAAAAAGTAATCGAGCGCACCATTCGCGCCGCTCTCAACTCAAACTATCCCAACCTGCGCGTCATTGTCATTGACGATGGCTCTAAAGACCGCACACTCGAAGTCGCACGCAAGGCATTCGCTGCCGAGGCCGCTGCGGGAGAAGTGCTGATCCTCACCAAGCCGAACTCCGGCAAGGCCGAGGCCCTCAATTTCGGCATCGAGCACATTGGAGACGCGGAACTGTTCGTGGGCATTGACGCCGACACCATCATCGCGCCGGACGCCATCGCGCGCCTGGTGCCGCATTTCATCAACCCTAAAATCGGCGCAATGGCGGGCAACGCCAAGGTGGGCAACCGCGTCAATCTGTGGACGCGCTGGCAGGCTCTCGAATATATCACGAGCCAGAACTTCGAGCGCCGCGCTCTCGACGTGCTCGGCGCAGTCAGCGTTGTACCCGGAGCCATCGGTGCTTGGCGCGTTTCGGCGGTGCGCGAGGCAGGAGGCTATCATCTCGACACCGTCGCCGAAGATGCCGATCTCACCATGGCCCTGCTGCGCCGGGGCTATCGGGTCGAGTACGAAGACATGGCGCTGGCCTACACCGAAGCGCCCACCAACGCGAATGCCTTGATGCGCCAGCGTTTCCGCTGGTCGTTCGGCATACTGCAGGCGGTGTATAAACACCGCGGAGTTTTCGCGCGCAAGGGCGCGCTGGGATGGGTGGCGCTGCCCAACATTGTCATTTTCCAGATTCTGCTGCCGCTGGTGTCGCCGCTCATCGACATCATGTTCGTGGTGGGCACGATCTGGTATTACATCCAGAAACATTTCCATCCGGACTCGACCGATCCCGCCGACTTTCACAAGCTGGTGTTGTTTTTCTTTGCGTTCCTGGTGATCGACTTCATCGCGTCGGCGATCGCGTTCGCTTTGGAACGCCGCCGCCCTGATGAAAAAGAGGACCCCTGGCTGCTCAGCCAGGTCTGGTTGCAGCGCTTCGCCTATCGTCAGCTATTTTCAATCGTGCTGTTCAAGACGCTGAAGCGCGCGCTGGAAGGCCGCAAGTTCGCCTGGGACAAGCTGGAGCGCACGGCCGCTGTGAACTACGTGCCGACGGAAAACCGGGATCACGTCAACGTGCCGTAGCGGACGTAAGGCCTAGCGGAACAGCAACCCCGCGAACTCCGCCAGATTCCGCCGCCACACCATCCAGGTATGCATCCCCGGCGTTTCGATGTCGGTGTGCTGCACGCCCTTCGTCTTCAGCCACTCCCGCAGCTTGCGGTTAGGAGTGATCAGCCGGTCTTCGGTACCGCAAGCGATCCAGAGCAGATGAATTTGCTGGTTCGCTTTTGCGTCGAGTCCCGGAAAATCTTTTTCAAAGTCGTCAGGAACTCCTCCGGCGCTGAAGGCGCCGATCCAGGCAAATTTATCCAAACCGTTCAGTCCGATTCTGAGCGATTCGGCGCCGCCCATGGAAAGCCCGGCAATCGCCCGCGAGTCGCGACCCTTTGTGACGTGGTATTCGCTCTCGACCTTGGGAATGACTTCGGTCAGAAGACCGTCGCGAAATTTTCGAAAGCTCTCCTCGCGCACATCGGGATGATTGCCGATGCCTCCCCAACCAAGGTGGATCAATTCCATCGTGCCGTAGCCGAGCGGCATCACCACGATCATCGGCTTGGCTTTTCCTTGTGCGATCAGGTTGTCGAAAATCACGTTGGCATGGCCGACGGCAGTCCATCCACTCGCGTCGTCACTGAATCCATGCAACAAGTAGAGGACCGGATATGTCTTCTTTGCCTTGGGATCGTAGTCTGGCGGTGTGTACACGTAATAGTCGCGGTCATCGCCCGCGACCGCGGACTTGTAGAAGTGGTGATGGACTTCGCCCCGCGGCACATCGTTCACTTCCCAGGACAACAACGGTCCGGGAACATGCACGGCATTCGAAGGCGTGAGCAAATTCGGCACGAGCAGATGGTTGTAAGGATCGAGCATGCGCACCCCGTCGACGATGGTCGAGTATCCGTAGTAGTCCGGCGGAAGGGGCGGGGTGGTGACGGCCCAGACACCTTTGTCGTCTTTCTGCATGGCCACCGGCTCTGTGCCTTCGCGCGCGAGTTTGACCTCCTGCGCGTTAGGCGCGAGGAAGCGGAAGGTCACAGTATTGTCGGAGTGCACTTCAGGAGTATCCAGCCACAGCGGCCTCTGCGGAGCCGGGGGCTGCGTGGGATTGGCTTGCTGCGCCGGCGCCAGAGTGCAAAGAGTGAAGAGTGAGAAAACGAGAAAGCCCGACTGAAGTTTCATGGCGCCGTCTCCTCCGATGAGTAAACGGCACAATTGTATAAGCCGCGAACCAGCTGTTCTTGGATTTTTCTGCTATTTGTTCCTGGCGACGTCCAGCCGGCTTTCGGCACGGCGCAGCGCATCCAGTGCGCGCTCGACGTCGACGGTGATGTCGCCGCTTGCCAGGTGTTGCTCGGCGCGGGCTTTGGCTTTGCGCGCGCGCTCCACGTCAATCTCGGCGGGACGCTCCGCCGTCTCCGCCAAAATTGTCACTTTATCCGGCAGAACTTCCGCAAATCCCCAGGCCACGGCCAGCCGCTGTTCGTTTGCATTAGAAGCCGAACCAGAACTCTCCCGGAAAGTAATCTCACCGACCGCGAGTTCCGTTATCAGCGGAGCGTGCCCCGGCAGCACGCCCAGATATCCGTTCTTCCCGGGAATCTGAACTTCCTCGGCCGCCGTGTCCACAACTTTCTTTTCCGGCGTGACGATCTCGAGTTTGAAAGTATCGGACATGAACCCGCTTTCAGCTTTCACCTACCGGCTCTCAGCTATCGACAGTCAGCTGTCCGCGATCAGTACTGTCGGGACTCGACCCAATCTCACGGGTCAGGCTGACAGCTGAGAGCTGACGGCTTCCTACGCTGCCGCCTTCATCTTCTCGGCCGCTTCCAAAACTTCCTCAATCGGCCCCTTCATGTAAAACGCCTGCTCAGGGATGTCATCGTACTTGCCTTCCACGATCGCCTTGAAACCCTTTACCGTGTCGGCAACTTTCACGTAACGTCCGGCAGCGCCGGTGAACTGTTCAGCCACGTGGAACGGCTGCGACAGGAAGCGCTGAATCTTTCGGGCTCGGGCCACGGTCAGTTTCTGATCTTCGGTTAATTCGTCGATGCCGAGAATCGCGATGATGTCTTGCAGATCTTTGTAAGTCTGCAGAGTCTTTTTCACGGTTTGCGCTACGTCGTAGTGCTCCTGGCCGACGATGCGCGGATCGAGAATGCGCGACGTCGAAGCCAGCGGATCGACGGCGGGATAAATTCCAATCTCAGTCAACGCGCGGGAAAGCACAGTCGTCGCGTCCAAGTGAGCGAACGTCGTTGCTGGCGCCGGATCGGTCAAATCGTCGGCCGGCACGTAAATCGCCTGCACCGACGTGACTGAACCTTTCTTCGTCGAAGTAATGCGCTCCTGCAGTTCGCCCATTTCCGTCGCGAGGTTCGGCTGATAACCGACGGCGCTGGGCATGCGGCCCAGCAGCGCGGAAACTTCCGAGCCGGCCTGCGTGAAGCGGAAAATGTTGTCGATGAAGAGCAGAGTGTCCGCGCCCTCGGCGTCGCGGAAATATTCCGCGACTGTAAGCCCCGTCAACGCCACGCGCAGACGCGCCCCTGGAGGCTCCGTCATCTGCCCATAAATCAGAGCGGCTTTCGAGTGCGCCGGATCGCCCGGCTTGATCACGCCCGACTCGGTCATTTCGAGCCACAAGTCGTTGCCTTCGCGCGTGCGCTCGCCCACGCCGGCAAACACGGAGTAGCCGCCGTGATTCTTGGCGACGTTATTGATCAGCTCCATGATCACCACGGTCTTGCCGACGCCCGCACCACCGAACAATCCAATTTTGCCACCCTTCAAGAACGGCTGGATGAGGTCGATGACCTTCACGCCGGTCTCAAACATTTCCGCGCTCGTCGCCTGCTCGTCGAAGGCCGGCGCGAGACGATGAATCGGCATTCTCTTCTCGTACTCGACCGGGCCCAGCTGGTCGACCGGCTCGCCGATCACGTTCATCACGCGCCCCAGCGTGCCGCGGCCCACGGGCACGGAAATCGGCCCGCCCTGGTCAATGGCCTTCATGCCGCGCACCATGCCGTCGGTCGGCTGCATGGCGATGCAGCGCACGCGCCCTTCGCCCAGATGCTGTTGCACTTCGAGAATTACGTCGATGGGACTGGGCACGGTGAAACCGTCGCTCACAATTTTCACGGCCTCATAAATGGGCGGCAGATGCCCCTCGTGAAACTGCACGTCCACCGCCGGCCCCGCGATTTGAATCACATGTCCTACGTTTTCTGGCATAAAACCTCAGCTTTTAGCTATTGGCTCTTGGCTCTTGGCCTTTAGCTAAAAGCCAGGAGCCAAAAGCGATTTTCTTCACATTGCCGCCGCGCCGCTGACGATTTCGATAATTTCTTTTGTGATCTTCGCCTGCCGGGCCCGGTTCATCACCAGCGTGAGTGAATCGATCATGTCGGTGGCGTTGTTGGTGGCCGAATCCATCGCGGTCATACGCGCAGCGTGTTCGGCCGCAACTGATTCCAGCAGCGCGCGGAAAATCTGGATGCTCACATACTTCGGCAACAGCGCGCGAAACAACTCTTCCGGTGGCTGCTCGTAGATGTAATCCACTTGCGCGTTGCCAAACTGTGAAGCGATCTCTTCCGTCTGGTGATCCGGACCGCGCATGCCCACGCCTGCGCTTACTGCCGCTTCTTTGGCTCTCTTTTTCTCTTCTTCCGTCATCTCCTCGACCAGACGCACCGTCTGCGCTCCGATCTGCAGGATGGGAAGAACCTGTTCCACGATTAGTCGCTGCGCAATCACCGACTTGAATTCGTTGAACACAACATAGACCGCGTCAATCTCTTCGCGCTTGTATCGCTCAATCACATTCCGAGCCAGGGCTGAAGCCTGCGCGAATTCCACCTTCCCCAGAACGCCCACATGCTCGCCGGTGATCTGCGTCGCGCCCGCGCGTTGGGCTTCTGCTGGCTCGGTCTCGATCGATTCCGCGAGTTCGGCCAGACTTCGCGTCTGCACTTTCGCCGCCCGATAGCGGCGCCGCAGGAAATCGCGCCCCTTGCGGCCGACGGCTTCGATGTCGACGTTCTTGCCTGCTTTGGATTCCAGAAACCGCGCAGCGGCTTTCGTAATGTTCGCGTTAAACGCGCCCGCCAGCCCTTTGTCCCCGGTTACGATGATCAGCAGAATGTTCTTCTCTTCCCGCTGCGCCAGCAACGGGTGCTTCGGTTCACCGGTCTCAGGATCGTAAATCTCGGCCCGCGCCACCAGCGACTTCAGCACATTGGTCAGCATCTGCGCATACGGACGCGCGGCCAGGGCTCGTTCCTGCGCCCGGCGCAACTTCGCCGCCGAGACCACCTTCATGGCCTTGGTGATTTGCCGCGTGTTGATCACGCTGCGAATCCGCCGCCGTATGTCGAGAATGTTGGGCATAGAAAACAGTTCTCAGTTGCCAGTTCTCAGTTCTCAGTTCTCAGTTAAAATCCACCGGTTGCAGGCTCTTACTGAGAACTGAGAACCGAGAACTGAGAACTTTCCTTACTTCGCTACCGCTTCCCTTGCTGCAACGAACTGCTGCTTCGCTTCCTTGATCACACTCTGCAGTTGGCCCTTCAACGTATCATCGAGAACTTTCTTCTCCATGATCGTGCGCAGCAGAGCGGGATGAGTCGAATCCACGTACTTGTAAAGCTCCGCTTCGAAGTCACGTACTTGCGCTACAGGCAGGTCATCCAGGAATCCTCCCGTACCCGCCATGATGATCAGAATCTGTTTAGAGAACGGCAGGGGTGAAAACTGATTCTGCTTCAGCAGTTCCACCAGCCGTTGACCACGATTCAGCTGCGCCTGTGTGGCCTTGTCGAGATCGCTGCCGAAGGCCGCAAACGCTGCCAGTTCGCGATACTGCGCCAGTTCCAGCTTCAACGTGCCCGCCACTTGCCTCATGGCTTTAATCTGGGCACTGCCGCCCACGCGGCTGACGGATAAACCGACGTTCACCGCGGGCCGCACGCCCTGGTTGAACAGATCGGTCTCAAGATAAATCTGGCCGTCGGTAATCGAAATCACGTTGGTCGGAATGTAGGCCGAAACGTCGCCCGCCTGCGTCTCAATAATGGGCAGCGCCGTCAGCGATCCTCCGCCCATCTTGTCGCTCAGCTTCGACGAACGCTCCAGCAGCCGCGAGTGAAGGTAGAAAACGTCGCCCGGATACGCCTCGCGTCCCGGCGGTCGGCGCAGCAGCAGCGAGATTTCGCGATACGATGCCGCGTGCTTCGAAAGATCGTCATAGATGACCAGTGCATGCCGCTTGCTGTCGCGGAAATACTCGCCCATCGCGGTCGCCGCATAAGGCGAGATGTATTGCATGGGCGCCGGTTCTGACGCTGACGCCGCGACGACGATGGTGTACTCCATCGCGCCAGCGTCCTCGAGAATCTTCACCACCTGCGCAATCGACGACCGCTTCTGCCCGATCGCGTTGTAAATACAAATAAGATCGTTGCCCTTGCTGTTGATGATGGTGTCGAGCGCAACCGCGGTCTTCCCGGTCTGGCGATCGCCGATGATTAATTCGCGCTGACCGCGGCCCACCGGGATCATGCTGTCGATGGCCTTCAGTCCGGTCGCCATGGGCTCGCGCACCGGCTGCCGGTCAATCACGCCCGGCGCAATGCGCTCCAACGCGATGAACTGATCGCTGGCGATGGGCCCCTTATCGTCGATGGGTTCGCCAAGCGAATTCACCACGCGACCGATCAAGGCATCGCCCACGGGCACGCTCATGATGCGGCCGGTGCGCTTCACTTCGTCGCCTTCTTTGATTTCGGTGTATTCGCCGAGCAGCACCACGCCCACCTGATCTTCTTCCAGGTTCATGGCGATGCCGGCCACGCCGTGCGGGAAGGCCAGCAGTTCGCCGGCCATAACCTTGTCGAGTCCGTAGACGCGCGCGATGCCGTCGCCCAGCGTGATGACCGTGCCGGTCTCGTCCACGGAGATCTTGGTTTCGTAGTTCTCGATCTGTTCGCGGATCAGTTTCGTGATTTCGTCTGCTTTGATTTGTGCCATAAATCAGCTCTTAGCCTTTGGCTGTTAGCTCTTAGCTACAGCCCACTGCAGAATCTCTCGTGTGGCGCGCCAACTTTCGCGACACCGCCATCTCAAACCAAACTCGAAGCCCTTTGGGCTCCAAGCTAAGAGCAAAAAGCTAATAGCTAAGAGCTAATGGCCTCTCGAATCTTCTCTAACTGGCCTTTCACTGAACCGTCGTAAATCGTGCTTCCCACGCGGACTACCGCACCGCCCAGCAGCGTCGCGTCGAGTCCAAACTGCGCGCGGACTTTCTTGCCTGTTACTTTCTCGATCTGCGCTTCGAGCGCTTGTCTTTCCGCATCGCCGAGTTCGCGGGCGCTGGTAATGTGTGCCTCGGCGAATCCCATGCGGGCATCGAGTTCCTTCTTGAGTTGCTCGACAATCCGCGCCAGGAACTGCACCCGCCGGTGATCGATCAGCACCGCTACCAGATTGCGCACGTGCTTTTCAATTTCCTCGCGCTGCACAATCGCATCCAGTAAGCTGCGCTTCTGTTCCGCGGGCACCGCGGGGTTTTCCCACACGCGCCTCAGGTCTTCGCTCTCGGCCAACAGTCCAACAATTCGGTGCAATCCCCCCACCGTGCGATTCGCATCGAGATGCGCGCTGAGAACCACGTCGGCGAAGGCCCGGGCATAGGTGCTGGCGACAGAAGCCACGGTTTAGTTCCTGTCCTTTCCCGATCCCGAATCGCCGGAAGATGCCCCCAACTGTCCGCCGAAATTGCGCACCAAAGCTTGATCGGTGGCGGCATCGACGTGAATCTGTTTCCGCGCCAACCCCACCGCGAGATCGGCGGCATAAGCGGTCAACTGGCGACGCGCGGCCTTGGCCGCCGCTGCGATTTCCTGCTCTGCCGCGACGACAATCTTGCGCGCGTCTTCTTCGGCTGCGGCCTTGATCCGTGACGCCTCCGCCGCGCCTTCTTTTTCGGCTTCATCGCGAATTGCGCCAATTTCTACATCCAGCTTCATCAGGCGCGACTCGATCTCGGCCAGCCTGCGGCGCGCGTCTTCGCTGGCCTTCTGCGCTTCCTGCATCGCCTTCTGGATCGCGGCGCTGCGGTCGCGGAACATTCCCGGCAAATATTTGCGCGCAGCCCAGACGATGACCGCGGCAATCACCAGAAAATTCAGCACCACGCTCAGCCAATACGACTGCTGCAGATTCAAACCGGTCAGCCGCGCGATCCCGCGCACCGAGGCCGACTGCTTGAATTCGGCCATCTCATCTTTTTCTTCTCCGGCAGCTTCATTGCTTTCGTGCGCCAGTTGCCGGCCAGGCCCTCCGGCTTGTTTCGGGGGGTGCTCCGCGGAAGTGGCGGTCGCCTGCTTCTGCTCGGGAGATGCCACTCGTTCCTGGGCGCGCAGAGTCGTGACGACTGCGCAACTCACGAGCAGCAGCGCCAGCAGACCGATCCGTCCGATTTTCTTGGAAGCAGCCATCGCAGTAGAGGACATCATCGCCCGGCTCCCGCCGGCTGCAGCACGCGCCGGACGATTTCCTGCGCCAGGGCCGCCGCGTCGGCCGGCAAACCCAACTCGGCAGCAGCCCGGTCGTTCTCAATATCGTTTTTTGCGGCCTGCACCTGCGCCTGAGCCTTGCTGCGCGCCTCGTTCAGGGCATTGGTTCGCACCTGTAGCGCCGCTTGCCGCTTGGCCTCCTGCGCGCGGAATACCGCGGCCCGCGCCTCACGCAACTTCTGTTCGTATTCGGCAGTGCGCGCCTCCGCCGCGGCGATGTCGGCTCGCGACTTCTCTACCGCGCCCTCCGTCTTGCTGCGCCGTTCCGCCAGAACGCGCTGCAACGGCTTGTGGACGATCGTCGTGTAGAGCGCGTACAGCAGCGCCAGCAGAATCACCGTCGGCACCGATCCGAGCAGTAATTCCCCTAGTTGTCGAAGCGTCTGATCCATTTGGTGCTGATGTAGACCGGAATAATGAGGGCTATGAAAACTGTTAAGTCTAGCGTCCCAAGGAATTTATGTCAACGCGAAGAACATCGTTTTAGCCAGTTGCACGAAGCGCCTCTGGTCGCGCGCAACCCTTCATCGCCGGGGGCGAAACGGGGCTCGGAATTGCGGTTCAGACGTGCCCGTGGAAGAGCGGCGCTTTAGCGCCGAGTAATTGGAAGGGGATCAATGAGGGCTTCAGCCCTGGGCGTTATTTTCGTGTACGCGCGGCGCGCTTTTTGGCGGTCCAACCCGCTAAAAACGCGGGCTTTAGCCTATTAGGAACTTCTCATCGTGCCAGGTCGCACATTTCTGCACATAGTCCTTGACTTCGGCCAAAAGAGGATTAGCATTGAAGTATCACCTCCGATCCAATTCAGGATCGAATGGGCCGATAGCCAAGGAATGTCACCGCTTCTTGGTTGCCGGCCCATTTAATATTTGGTGGCAAGAATTTCTTCCCTCCTAAAATATGGCGGAGGCCGATAAGCCGTCCCAGCCGGCGCGGGGCGATCTCACTCACTCTCCCGTCGAGCGGAACTTGCGGATATAATGGCGACCCTCTAGTTCTTAGGAGGCATGTATGTCCCTGGATGCGAGTCTGGTCACAGTGCTCGGAAGGGGAAGCCGCGGCCCACTGGTGACCAAGTTACAGAACTATTTTAATAGCTACGAAAATCCGCACCCCGCACTCAAGCCAGATGGGGATTTCGGGAAGGGCACGGAAGACGCCGTAAGGGCATTCAGCAAGCAGAACGATCTCTCCACGGGATTGATCCTGTTTGGTCATGAATCGTGGAAGATTATCGGGCGCAAGATCGGATTTCTCAGCGTCCTGACTGATTCGGAGCTTCCGCTTTACATCAGGCTGATCATGCTGTCGCCTTCGCCGCCCAGGATCGACGTTTATCCTGAAGTCTTTCTCGCGCTGTACCGCACCGCTTTCGGCTCGACTCCGACTCAGCAACAACGGCAGGGCTTGACGACACTCTTGCAGAAAATCTCGCAGGACTCCGACATCACGGACGTCCGCTGGGCCGCATACATGCTGGCGACGGTAAAGCTCGAAACCGCCCACACTTTCACTCCGGTTGCTGAGTTTGGCTGCAACGATGCGAACACACCCGTGTGCACGCCCGTCACCTTGAAGAATGGCAATGTAGTATCGCGCGCTTACGGGAACCCTGTACCATGCCCGAACTTGAGCCTGAAACCGCCGATCGCTTGCCCGAACGGCAAGCAGACCCATACCTACTACGGCCGTGGATATGTCCAGATCACGCACAAGGGCAATTACAAGAGCCTGGGGCAGCAAATCGGCCTGGCAGATCAATTGGTGCACGCGCCTGAGCGCGCTCTTGACCCGGATATCGCCTATTCCATCATGTCGGTCGGCATGCGCCAGGGCCTATTCACTGGAGATAAACTGTCGGACTACATCAATAATGTAGATTGTGACTACAACAACGCTCGCAAGATCATCAATCCGGGAGATACCGGAACCTACGACATGATCGCCGGGTACGCCCGGAAATTTCAGGCGATGCTGGAAGCTTCACTGAAGTGAAAGGACGATGCGCATGAAGTACACGCTGTCGCTGTTGATCCTCTGCATCGCCTGCACGTTGCACGATAGAGATTCCCGGCCTGTGTCGGCCGTGCCAGCAGCAGGAAGCGGGACGACGGACTCCGCGGCTGCGGCGCAAGCGGCGAAAGACAGCAGCAAGCCAGTTCCTTTATCGACCGATGAGCAACTGGCGTGGCGGAAACGGCTTCCGCTTCCCGCGAGGTGTCCGGAATACGATCCGGACCCGAGCGATCCGGATTCGTTCGGCGCGAGAGTCCTCGTTCTCCGTGAAAAGCAAACCGTCGTGGATGCCCGCTGCATGCTCGGGACCTACCAGCCATCGCACCTGGTGTTCTTGTGGGACGGATCCGCAGCTAAAGCGCTGAGCTTTCCCATCTACCAGACCAAATCGCCGGCAAGAACGCCCACCCGCAGGGAGGTCGGCGAACTCTGGGGCCTCACTGAGTTCGATGCTTCCTCGAAGCAACTGAAGGTGTTCAACAAGTTCCGGCAGACGGGCGACTGCGGGTGGTGGGCTCTGTATTCGTTTCCGGAGGGAGCCGTCAAAATCGACGAATTTCATCTAAAAGCTGACTGCGACGGCACTGACCCGATGAATCCGCAGCATTGGCCGTCAGTCGCGATTCAGTAGGCTTGGCTGTTCCGGTTCAAGCCACTGTAAGCGAAGGCTCTAAACCACCACCCACCCCTTAACCTTTCGCACCACTGACGCCGGAGCTTCCACTTCCAATTCCACTGCCCCGCCCTTGTACTTCCGCGAGTAAATCCGCGCCTTGGCTTCCAGCATCGACAGGATCTTGCCTTCTTTCTGCGGGACGCGCACGAGCACGCGGCTGACGGGATCTTCCTCGATCATCGCGTCGATGCGGTCGAGAAGCTTACCTAGACCCGTGCCTTCGGCTGCGGAGACGTAGACCGTGTTCGAACCTTCGCGCATGGCGTCGGCCTGCAGGCTCAGGGCTACTTCGTCATCCAGCAGATCGATCTTGTTCATCACCCGCAGGCGCGGCTTTTTTTCGGCTTCCAGTTCTTTCAGGACAATCTCTACCTGCGCGTCCTGCTCGGCCGAGAGCTTGCTGCTGGCATCCGAGACGTGCAGAATCAGCGATGCCCGCTGCACTTCCTCGAGCGTCGCGCGGAATGCGGACACCAGGGTGTGCGGCAGATTGCGAATGAATCCCACCGTATCGGACATCAACACTTTGCGTTTCGAAGGCAGCACCACACCACGAATCGTCGGATCCAAAGTCGCAAACATGCGCGCCGACTCCAGCACCTTGGCCTGTGTCAGCGCGTTGAACAGCGTCGACTTTCCCGCATTCGTGTAGCCCACGAGCGCGACGGTCGCAACCGGAGCCGACTCGCGTCGTTGCCGCTGCTGGGTGCGGATGCGCTTTACGTTCTCGATCTGTTGCTCCACGTTCCGCACGCGCCGCGCAATTTTTCGGCGGTCGGTTTCGAGCTTGGTTTCACCGGGACCGCGCGTGCCAATGCCGCCGCCCAGTTGCGACATCTCAATGCCGTGCCCGGCCAGCCGCGGCATCATGTAGTGCAGTTGGGCCAACTCGACCTGCAACTGGCCTTCCCGGGTGCGCGCATGCCGCGCAAAAATGTCGAGAATGAGTTGCGTGCGATCGATCACCCGCCGCTGGATGATCTTTTCAATATTGCGCTGTTGCGAAGGGCTGAGGTCGTGATCGAACAGAAGAACGTCGGCATTGGCCGAAGCCACCGCGCCGGCGATTTCTTCGAGCTTGCCCGCGCCGATCAAGGTCGCCGGATCGGGCCGGTCGCGCCGCTGCAGGATCTCGCCGACGACTTCCGCGCCAGCACTTTCCGCCAGCGTGCGCAGTTCCGCCAGGGATTCGTCGGCGTCGAACTCGGGAATGCTGGGCTTGCCGTTGGACTTAATTGACGCCCCAGCCGGAAGCCCAATCGCAGCCCCAGCCCCGCCGGCCGCCGGTTGCATTGCTGCGGAATCGCGGGCAGCTGATGCCTGGGCCGTGACCGTGCCCTTGGCGCCGCTGCGTCCGCGCGTGCGCACCTCGATCCCCACCAGGAACGCGCGTTCGCGCTGCGGTTCCTCGCGAACCGTGCCGGTGCCGAGAGACACACGTTTAGGCGTAGAACCACCAGCTCGCGCCGCGCCGCGGGATTTCTTGATCTGAGAACTTACCAAACCGAAAACGCCTTATCTCTAGCTCTTAACTCTATCCGTCGGTGCCCGAAGCGCTCGCCGCCGCTGCTGGCACAGGCACCGTCGCTGCCACCTTTTCCGGATGCGCCACATGGGCCACATGCGGAGACGACACCCTGCCCATCACCACGGTAGAAATGGCGTGCTTAAAGATGAGTTGCTCCTGACCGTTCGCCTCCAGTACCACGGAGTACTTGTCAAAAGAGCGGATGCGGCCCGTCAGCTTTACGCCACTCAGCAGGTAAATTGTGATGCTGAGTCTCTCCTTGCGGGCCGTGTTAAGGAAGGAATCCTGAATGTTTTGCGCCGGCTTATTGCTGTCCATAGCCGATCTCCTTGATTTTTGAACTGCGATTGCCAACTGCCAACCCACAGGCGCCTTGGGCAGGCTCAATGCCACAACATGTTTCCGGAAGCCTTCCCGCTGTCATCGGAAACAAAGGGGGACAACCCCGCCGGCGGCGCGCTCCAATTCCGCAGATCGCGCCTCCAACGGGTCGATGTGAGTACCATACGGCGATCTTGGCCGCTTTTCAACTGGAACTTGTGGGAACGCTGGTTTGACAGAGCCGGGTTGACATAGCTGGTTGACAGCGCTCGCTGCAAAGTGCAGACTTGCCTCGACTTGGTCGCAGTGCTTGGCAATCTGCCGCCGATCGCCTGCCAATCGTTGTACGGAGGAAATCCCTAATGCACTACTTCGTCATGCGTCATTTCATCGCAATCGCAGCATCTCTGGTCATGCCCACGGTTTCCGGCAAGGAAGCCGCTCAGCTCATTCTGCGGTGGTTCCACATCATCGCCGGCATCACCTGGGTCGGGCTGCTCTATTTCTTCAACCTAATCAACGTCCCCTTCATGAAGCAAGTGGACGCCCCCATGAAATCCAAGATTTTCCAATACCTGACCCTGCCCGCCCTGAACTGGTTTCGCTGGAGTTCCCTGGTCACCGTGTTTATCGGATTCTGGTACTGGGGTCAGTTCTATGTCGGCCCCGCTGCGGAACGACAGGGCACCGGCGAACTGACCACGTTCGGCTTCTTCCTGCTGCTCTGGATCGCCGTCTGGTTCATCCTGTTCATGGTGATCAAGAAAATGACCCCCAGCGGATACGTTCTCGGCGCGATTACCACGATCCTGGTCTATGCGGCGGGCTGGCTGTTCGTGAACCGCACTCCGGTCTGCGGGGACGACATCCACGTCATATCGATCGGAGTCGGCGGCGGCATGGGGATCGTGATGCTGTTCAACGTCTGGGGCATCATCTGGCCCAGCAATAAGAAAATCATTCGTGGAACGCTGGCCGGCACGCCCCCGGCCAACGCCGCCATCCTGGCCCGCCAGGCCTTCCTGGCCTCGCGCACCAATCTGTTCCTCTCCGTGCCGCTGATCTTCTACATGGCCGCAAGCTCCCATTTCTCGAGCACGGTGATCTTCGGGAAATA
>JBELAE010000067.1:0-17184 GCA_049509155.1 Candidatus Sulfotelmatobacter sp. | reverse complement strand
CCGGCCAGAATCCAGGAATTTGTGCCGAAGAGTTAGCGGCTGTCGCTCGAAGTCATCTCCCGAGCGATCTGCATGCCGATCTCGTCCGCGAACTTCCGGAAGGCGGGACTCTCATACAGCCGCAACCCAATCTCGGTCTGCGGAAAATTCTCAGCGTGCACGGCTGCGTCGTGGTCTCGCACTGCGGCATGCAGTTTGGCAGCCAGGGTCGGGTCGAAACTCTCCGAGACAATCACGCTGTTGTCGGCCCAATGCTCGACGATCACCGGGCCTTCTTCGGTCAATATGGTTGCGCTGGATACTGGGCACTTGGGCGCACCGCAGGCTGACGCCGGCTGCATCGCCGCCGTGTGATAACGCTGACTGACCGCACTTACGTAAAAGTGTGCATAGCGCTCGGCGGCTTGTGGCGTCTTCCAGCGCGAAACATACAGAAGAGCCAGGTCGGCCGTGGTCGCGGACGCTTCGCTCACCGCTCGGTCCTTGTCCGTATCCTTAGCATCTCTGTTAACGCGACGAAAAGTCACGTAGGCGCCACCCTGCCACGCCGAAGATAGATCGTCGGCAATCTTCCGTTCCCCGTATTGCTTCAGGAATGCGCGCACGTCGATCTGCCCAATGCCTCCCGAGTCGTACACTTCATACTCAGTGCCGAGCAACTGCTTCAAATCCGGCACCGAAGTGGGTGGCAGCCTTTCCCCGTTGATGTAGGCCTCCGGCTGCAACACTTCGTGCGAATTCCGCGGCGGGCGCACGAATGCCCCGGCAAACGCCATATTCTTTCCGCCCTTGTGCAGCAACTCGCCTTCAAAGATCAGGCCTTCGTTGTAGGCAAACGATCCGGCCTCACGCAGAATCATGGGAGCATCGTGCAGCATCTGCGAGTCCTGCACCGCTTTCACCGCCGGCTCTTCCATCGAATAGATCACATCGGGAGTGTCTGCGAGACTGCGCCCCGCCGGAGCCAGAAGATAGTCCACATAAACCACCATCGCCTGGCCTTCGACCACGGCCTTGCGGGCGGTGGCGCCGTCGTCGTTGCCGGTCTCGTTGTTTTTCGATCCAGCTCCCGCGGGCTTGAGCGCAGCTTTCATCCACTTGCGCAGATCGTAGTTTTGATCCTGCAGGGCGTGCGTGAGTTCGTGCGCCAGGATCGGTTCCTGCTTGTCGGGTGGAACCCAGTTCAACATGGAGATGGTCTTGGTTTCGTCGTCGTAGTAGGCCGCAACCTCCTGGCCGGTCGATTTCACCAGAAATTCCTTCAGGTTGAATTCGCGCGGCAGGAAGCCGAGTTTCTTCATGCTCAGTTCTTCCTGAGCAAACCGTTGCGTGAACTCTTCCTTGGCCAGCGCGCCGCTGGCATATTTCTCCACGTCGGCCTTGCTGACTAGCCGTCGCTTCACGGAGGCGTGCTTGGGCATGCCGGAGTCCGCCGCGGCGAAAGCGAAGATCTTGTCCACGGAATCGAACAGCTTCTTGGTATCCGCGTCGGTCATGCGAACCTGGTCCGTGTCGTCTTTACGCAGTTTGCGGGCAACATCGCCCAGGCTGGGCGTCGGGGAACTGTCCTGGCTGAAGCTCAGCGCCGGCAGGAACTCGGCGAAAACGGCAGCAAGAAAAGCGATCGCGAAAAGCAGACGCCAGCGCCGGCAGGACATGATTGGACCTCACCCCAGAAAAGAGTGCCCTCCTGTGCATTTTCCTTGAGTGGGGTCAGAGACTCACGGCAAAACGTGGAAGGATCCTTACGAAGGTAATGCACCACGGCAAGCCGTGGCTTCTATTTCAGAGCAGTCAATTTCTCGGTGGCGAGCTGCCCGGCTTCGGTGCTGGGATTTTCTTTCTTGACCTGCTCGTACAGCCGCTTGGCGTCGAGCGGCTGGTTCGAATTCTGATAGATATCAGCCAACTGCAACTGCGCGGAAACTTTGCTGACCGAGGCGGTCGGCTTGTTGATCAGTTCCTGGCAGAGCGCGACGGCCTCTTTCACGCGGTTGGTCTGGGCATAAAGAGAGGCCAGCGCCAATTTGGCGACGGACGCAACCTCGCGGTTGCCCGCAGAAGCCACATCTTTGAAATTGCGTTCGGCGGTGGCGTTGTCCGACAAGTTGGAAGCGGTTACTCCCAGAAAATAATGCGCCATGTCGGCGGTGCGGGTGTGGGGATACTTGTCGACGATCGCCTGAAACTGTTTCTGCGCCGCCTGCGAGCGCTCTTTGGCGGAAGTGAAAGTCGGAAAGTCGGGCTGTTCGGGCGCGCCCGCCGCACGCAGCTGCGTGCTCATGGTACGCACCGCGACCGCGAGGTCGAGGCTGGCTTTTTCGTCCTGCGCGCTCAGGTAATACCACCCACCAATCACGGCAGCGAGGACGACGGCTACGGCTGCGACGGAGATAGTTAGAGTCGAGCGATGTTCAACCGTCCAATGCGCCGTTTTCTCGGCGGCGTCAATGGTCACACGGCTGAAGGCATCCTGCTTGAGTTGATGGCGGGTTTCGGCGCGCACGGACTTCCCTTCTGATTATGACGGTGGGCTCGTTGAATTATTAAGACAAACCGCTAGTTTAACAGGGGGAAAACGGGGCGTCAAAAGTGGAGGCCCGGTAAATCCGACGACTGTTCTTACCGCGGAGCTTCTTCCAGCAATCCCTGCTCCAGCTTCTCCTGGCATTCAATGCAGTGCCTCGTCCACGGAACAGCCTCAAGCCTCTTGGCGTTGATTTCTTTGCCACAGTGGATGCATTCGCCGAAGCTGCCTTCGCGGATGCGGGCGAGCGCCTTGTCGACCATCTGCAGAGTCTGGCGGTCGTTGTTGCTCTGGCTGAACAGGAATTCCTTGGTGTAGGAACTGGCGGCGCGGTCGGCAATGTCCTGCGCGGTATCTTCGTCGGCGGAGCGGCCGTCGGCCTGATTCCGGTTCACCGTGCGGCGCAATTCCTGCTGCCGGGTCTCTAAACGTTTTTTGAATGCTTCCATCTTCTTCTTATCCATAAGTCTCTTCAGCTCGGTATCAAAATCGCCGTATCAAACTCTGCGGACGCCTCATCTCGGAGGCGTCCGTGGCGAACAGGCCAAACGAAGATCATAAGCGCGCAAATTAAGATGCGTCAACCGGGGCACACTGTAGATAAGGCCGCTGACACCCCTACCTCGGAAGCGGATCTCTCATGCTGGCCAGCGCGTAGGCCATCACGGCCATGGCGGCAGCGTTCTCGCGCAACTCGGCGGGAACAATTTTGTCCAGCGTGTCGGCGGCCGTGTGATGGTAATTGAAGTAAGTGCGGCCGTCCTGCATCAGGCCGAGCGCGGGCACGCCGGATTCTGACATCGTCGCGATGTCGGCTCCCGGCGGATAACTGCTGGGCTGCACGGCGTTAGCTCCGAAACTTTGCAGAACTTCGAGCGCAGGCCGCAGCAGTTCGGCCGCGTGCGGGGTCATTTTGACATCGAAGCCGAGCGGGTGAGCCGCGCCGGAATCGCTTTCGATCGCGGCCACGTGATTCACGAATTCCGCAGAATGATCTTTCGTGTACGTATCGCTGCCGGCGCCTCCGTTTTCTTCGTCCATCCAGGCAATCACGCGCAGCGTGCGCTTGGGGCGCAGGTGCAGCTTCTGCAGAATCTCGGCCGCTTCCATCGCGACCACAACCCCAGCGCCGTCGTCGATGGCACCCGTGCCCAGGTCCCAGGAATCAAGGTGTCCAGAGGCAACCACGATCTGTTCGGGATGTTCGCTACCCTTCAGGTCGGCGATGACGTTGTAGCTGGTCGCGTCAGGCAGCTTTTGGGGTGTCAGAACAAGCCGCATGCGGACTTTGCCTTGCGCGAAAAGATGAGCGATCAGGTTGGCATCTTCCGCCGTGACGGCCCCGGCCGGAATCCCCGCGGGAAAGCTGAAGCCAGTGTGGGGCAGTCGGAAGTCGGCATTGCCGACCGAGCGAACCAGGGCGGCAGCCGCGCCCAGCTCAGCCGCAGCCCGAGGACCGGTCCCGCGATAACGCACGGCTTCCCCGTAAGCCGCGAAGGCCATCCCTGCCGCGGCCTTCTGCTTGTCGAAAATCTCGTTGAACAGGACAATCTTGCCGGCGACTTTGTCGTGGCCCAGCGCTTTCAGTTCGTCGAAGTTGTTGACCACAACCACCTCGGCCGTCAGCCCCTCCGCGGGCGTCGATGAGCTTCCGCCCAGCGCCGTCAGAACAACCTTCTGCGTGGTCCCAGTGGCTTGGCCCGCGTATTCGGTCAGTTCCGCGGTCTCCGCTCCCCGCACCCAATGCGGAACTTTAACTTCCTCGAGATGAACCTCCAACCCGAGCTGGCGCAATTCGCCGGCCACGTAATCCACCGCGGCCTTGGCCTGCAAAGATCCACTCATGCGCGGCCCGATGTTCTCGGTTAAGTGGGCGACCTGGCGATAAGCGTAGTCGTCGGCGAGCGCGGCCGTTTTGATCGCGGTAAGCTCCTCGAGTAACTGAGCAGGGAAGTTGTCCAACTCCGCCTTTGATGCCTGGGGCGGCTGCGCCATGAACGGAACGGGAGCGTTCTTTGGCGGCTGGGGCTGGGCTTGGCCCGCTGCCAGTTGGGCCGCTGTGAAAAAGATGATGCCATAGAGAGCCGGATCAATCCGGAGAGATCGGGAAGAAATAGTCATAGGTCGTTGGCCAGTGTATCCGACGAGGCCGCAGAGAGGATACAACCAGACGGCCACAATTTTGTGAGCGTAATTCTGTGAGCCTTCTACCAATTCACTTTTTGCGATAGGATGTCTGCGCCTTTCCCCAGGAGGTCTACATGGTACAGCACAGTCCAGCCGACATCGCGCGGCAGGCTTCGACGTTGTCAATCTTGTGGGGTATTCTGCTCATCATCTTCGGCATGGTTGCGATCGGTTCGCCATTGCTCGCCGCCGTCGCCGTCAACATTCTCATTGCCTGGCTCATCGTTTTGGCCGGCGTGGTTCACATCATGCTCGGCGTTCGCACGCATGGAGCAAGCAGCATGATCTGGAAGCTTCTGGTGGGGCTCGCGTATCTGTTTTTCGGCGCCTACCTGATCATCCATCCCGTACTGGGCGTGGCTACTCTTACGTTAGTGCTGGCCGTGCTTTTCCTGATCGAAGGCATCCTGCAGATTATTCTGTTTTTCAATCTGCGCTCTTTGGGAGGTTCGAGCTGGTTGCTGATCGACGGCATCATCACTCTCCTGCTGGGAGCGATGATCTACATGCACTGGCCGTCGAGCGCCGCCTGGGCCATTGGCACCCTGGTCGGCGTGAGCATGATCATCAGCGGAGCCTCGCGCGTCATGATGTCATTAGCGGTACGGAAGGCGACGACAGTCGCAGCGTAGTTTCCAGTAACGGAGGAAGACCGAATGGGAGGCCTGATCCCGCTGGGCGACGTAACTCGTCGCCCGACTCGCACCCCCCTCGTCACCATCCTGATCGTCGCGGTGAATTGTTTCGTTTTTGTGCGCGAGTTGCTGGGTGGTGAAGCATTTGTGACCACCTGGTCGGCGATCCCCGCCGAGATTTTTTCCGGTCATCGCTGGATCACGATTCTGACGGCGATGTTCATGCACGCCAGTTGGTCCCACATCATCGGCAACATGATTTTCTTGTGGGCCTTCGCCCCGGAGATTGAAGATGCGATGGGCCGCGGGCGCTATCTGGTTTTCTACCTCGTGGGCGGCCTCGTGGCCATGATGGCCCAGGTCGCAGCCAGTCCGCATTCCACGGTGCCCAACCTCGGCGCCAGCGGCGCCATTGCCGCCGTGATGGGCGCGTTTCTGGTGACCTATCCACGCGACCGCATTCGCTCGGTCTTGATCATATTCATCTTTATCAAGATCACATTCATTCCGGCCGCGCTGTTAATCGGCTTTTGGTTTCTCACCCAACTGGTCAGCGCCGGCTCGGTCGCCCAGGTGCAGGGCGGAGGCGTGGCTTACCTGGCCCACATCGGTGGCTTCATTTTCGGTGTAGTCACGGCGCGTCTGTTCGAAAATCCGCGCCGCATGGGTCTGGAAGAGAGTGTGGAATGATTGCCGTGCGTAGATGATTTTCTACGCGTAGAGGAACGGCCGCTCTCCGTGGCTTTTCCAGAAATAGGCCAGGATGATCACGCTCGCAACCGCGGCGTACGCACACCATAGCGAGGTGAACGCGTAGCGCTTCACCGCCATGACCGCCAGCAATATCACCAGGTTCGCCGCCCCGAACAGCACCATCATTCTGATCTTCGAGAAGAACAGCGAGCCACACGTGGCTATCACATAGAGCAACCCAACCGTCGTATTGTTGGTCGCCTGATTGATGTACACAATGCTGTTCCCCTTGACGAACAGCTGCAGCGGGAAGGCCGTCAGCGCCCACAATATATAGAGCGTCGTGCCTCCGCCGATGACGAGGAACGGCAGCATCCGCTGGCGGCTGGCAGCGGTCGGTTCGAACAGCAGCACGCTCAGCGGCAACAGGAACGGCAGCAGCCCCTGTGCATACAGCATGAACGCCGCACCCATGTCGTGCGCCACCGCGGGTGAAAGAATCCCGTCCAGCCCCAGCCACACAAAGCCTTCAATAAACTGATGAATCGCGAAAAGTGTGGGCAGGGCCGCGAACAGCACTTCGCGCCGGTGCTTCACCCTGCTCAAAGTAACCACGCCAACGGCGCCCAGAACTCCGCTGCCCACAAAGTTCGCTGTCGCTGAAAAACACACGGCTGCTTTCTCCCTGGATTCTCCGCTGCGAAGATTACACGTCCAATCGCGAAACGCAAAGCATTTCTGTTTAAGTGTGTGGCAACGTGGAAGAGCGGCGCTTCAGCGCCGCGCCAAGCGAAAAATCAGCGCGGGCTTCAGCCCCGGTCGTTCGCATTCTCCACCCGCAGCGACTCCCTCAGCAACTTGTGAAGGCATGCCCTGATACGAATCTTTCTTCAACCTGCACCAATTCAAGCTGCCCCACTGCCCCATCGCGCGCCGGTTTCCGCCGGACTAGCTCTTCCCTATGAACTTTGCCACCAAGGCGGCGCACGCCTCGACAAAAACCTGGTCGGCTTCCGTGAACGCATTCGTGAAATAGCTTTCGATATCGAGCTCAGCTTCCAACTTTCCCTTCGCGAAGATGGGGACCACAATTTCACCCTTCACCAGCGGCGACCCTGCAAGATAACGGGGATCTTTGCTGACATCGTGCACCACCACCGTCTCCCCGCTGCGGGCCGCCGCGCCGCAGAGCCCGCTATTCAGAGGAATGCGCGCGTTGGGCGTAAAACTGCCGACGAACGCTCCAATCACCAGGACGCCGGAATCGGTCGGATCGACCAGATAAAATCCCACCCAGTTGTACCGCGTCATCTTTTCATGCAGACGCCGGGAGATCAGCTCCATCACGGCCTGGGCCGTGGGAGCGTTTTTCGCAAAATCCTGGAACTCCTCGAGAAGTTCTTCGTGCACAGGCGTCATGGGTTCGGCCCTCTTACCGAGCATCTGACTTCGGTGGTGGCGTCCAACCGTACACCAGTTTAACCGCGGAGTGAGCCCGAATTGTGGATGCGGTCCCGCGATGGTAACCCATCCATCGCGAAACGACTAACCTTGAACTCCGACGTAAGCGGCGAAGTCGCCGGGCGAAGGGTGTTCAGTTGGAACTTTCAAGCGCGACTGTCATCCAGGTGTTGCGTCATCCCGAGCGAAGCCGCTTTTCAGGCGGAGAGAGGGATCTCCCTGAAAATGGTGCCCGGGGAAATCCCCGCGGCCGATACGCGGCGGTTCACGATGACGCAAGCACAAAGATCAAATTGAGCCGCCGCTTGCCAAAGCTTATTTAAGGTCATTCACCAGATACAAATCCGAAAGCGTCCGCCCGTATTCGTAGACATAATTGTTGCCGTCAGGAGTAATGAGCACCGAACTGATGTCGGTCACACCCGAAACGTCGGGAGGAACCAGTTTTTTCCAAAGTTGCTTGCGGCCCGTAGCCAGGTCCAACCGGCTCACGGTGGCGGGAACTTCGCCCAGCCGGTAAACGAACAGTGACCGCCCGTCGCTTGTCCAGGCGATGGGCGCTTCTCCAATCTCGAGCCCGGGAATGGGACGAATCTCGCCACCCTCCACCGTCAGCAGCGAAGGCTTTTGATCGGGCCCAATCAGCGCGATCTGCTTGCCGTCTGGAGAAATCGCGATCAGGCTGCCATTGACCCCTTCGCCCGTGATGGCCTTCGCAGGGCCACCACTCACATCCTGCACATAAAGCCGCACGCCCTTGCCGGGCTCATCGCCAGAAAACAAAATGCGCTTGCCATCAGGAAACCACCGCGCCCAAAGACGATTGATTTGGTCATGCGACAGTTCGCGGGATTCTCCCGCGCCGGTGGGCAGCAGGAGGAATTGCACAGGCGGCTTGGGCAGGCCCGACAATACCCATCGCTGATCGGGTGACAGCGCGAAACTCAGCCCATCGCCCAGTCGCACCGCCGGCGATCCATCGGTACCCCGCAGATAGCTGGAATAGTTCTCTCCACCCGCCTCGCCCGATTCCACGAACAGCAAATTCTTTCCATCGGCCGACAAATCCTTGGGCGCCGACCAGTCCATCCACGAAAGGTCACGCTCCTTACTGGCGCCCGCCGTCATGCCGACCATGCCCACGCGAGGCACGTCGCGGGTAATCAGCATCCGCCCGTCGCGGGCGACATCTTGCAGCGTCAGCGTCCCCGGTTCCCGTGCCAGCAGCCGTTCGTGTCCCGACAAGGTTACTGCGGAAAGATATCGTCCATAGCCCAGCCGCGTGCTCGAAAACCACACTTCGTTTCCATTCGGCGACCATCCCAATCCCCACGCCGTCTCCCACCCTGTGGACACAGTCTTCTTCTTCCCGGCAAGATCAACGACTGCAATCGATCCAGCATCGTCGCGGCGAACCGGATGCTCAATGAATGCAATGTAATCTCCCTTGGGACTGACCCGCGGATGGCTGAGCCATGCCCCAGTCTCGTACAGAACTTTTCCGATGGGATACTCAACCCGGCTAAGGCCTCCAACCTCGCGCACCACGGCGAAGTTCGTGCCATCCGGCGACCAGTCAGCCCACTGCACTTTCTCCAGCACTTCGCGCGGAGCGCCGCCGCCCAGCGGCACTCGCCCCAGCGTGCCCTCGTTGATGTAAGGGTCGACGTTATGGCTGTTCAGCAAGACCGCCATGTCGCCCTGCGACGAGATCGACAAAACTTCAGCGCCCGTAAGTCCAAACGGCCGCGATTCCGGGCTCTCCGGCCGCGTCACCAGCAACTCGATAGGATTTCCTTCCCACGCCGCGCTGTAGACAATGTTCTTTCCCTCCGGAGCAAACCTCGCCATGCGAATGGTGCCGCCGCGAAAAGTCAGCTGGTGGTAGGTCGGCGGCATAATGCTGGCCGCCAGCCCTTCGCGTTTTCCAAGAACATAGGCTCCAGCAATCAGGGCAATCGCGACCATCCCCAACACCGCAGCGGCAATCCACCAGCGACTGGCGGGCTCGCCGGACGCCGCAGTCTTCGCCGACGCGGGCGCATCGGCCTGGGCCATGGCTTTCGAGCCACTTTGCGATTCCGCCTGCCGCTTTAAACGCTGCAGATCCACGCGCAAATCGGAAGCTGTCTGGTAACGAAGTTTCAAATCCTTTTCCAGTGCCTTCTCGAGAATCTCTTCCATGCGCGGTGGAAGTTGTGGATTAAATTTCAAAGGCGGCGCAGGCGCGCGATTGAGAATCGCATCGTAGACCGCCGCATTAGTCGGCCCAGAAAAAGCCGGCCGCCCCGTCGACATCTCATAGAGAACAATTCCCAGAGAAAACAGATCGGTGCGCCGGTCGAGTTCTTCGCCCATAGCCTGCTCCGGCGACATGTAAGCAATCGTTCCTAGCGCCAGGCCCGGGCTGGTCAAGGGTTCGGCGTTGGGAGACGTGGGCATGGAGCTGGTGACGCCCGAATGCTTCGACTGCGCTTCGGCCGTATATTTCGCCAAACCAAAATCCAAGACCTTCGCCTGCCCGCTGCGGGTGACAAAAATATTGGCCGGCTTGATGTCGCGATGGATAATCCCCTGGGCGTGGGCCGCATCGAGCGCATCGGCAACCTGCACCGCCAATTCGAGCAGTTCGTTCAGCCGCATCGCCCTGCCCTCGATACGGTGCTTGAGCGTCTGCCCGTCGATATATTCCATGACGATGTAGGCGACCCCGCCCTCCTCGCCAATGTCATAGATCGTGCAGATGTTGGGATGATTCAGTCCCGATGCCGCCTGGGCTTCGCGCCGGAACCGCTCCAGGGCCGCCGGATCCTTGGCCGAATCCTCCGCCAGAAATTTCAGCGCGACAGTGCGGTGCAGCCGCGTGTCCTCGGCCTTATAGACGACTCCCATGCCGCCGCCGCCCAGCTTCCCCGTGATCTTGTAGTGGGAGATCGTCTGCCCGATCATTCGAGAGGCAATGTTAGCCGGGCGCACACACAGCGTCAATCGTCGATCCTGATTCCAGCCGCGAAGCGGCGAAAGAATGCAGCCACAGCCTGCCCTGAGCTTGTCGATGGGGCGCAAGCCGTGGGTTAGCTTGCGGCACCCGAACCAGCCCCGGCGGGGGCGGAAGAGCATCGCCGCTTCGCACGACGCCACAACGAAACAAAAATGGCCCCATCGCTGGGGCCAGATTTCAAGAGGCTACGGATTTGGTGGGATGTCAGGAAAGGCGATGCAAGGTTCCGTTCCGGCGGCCGGAACGGTTCGGGTAGTGACGCGGAGAATCAATGAGAGTGAAGGTCATGTTGCTAGAGTTTGCGGCCTCTTTATTACACTGGAGAGAAGCACTTGCCGCGCCAAAACAGGAATGCCCTGTGATTTCGATCTTCCCTCCGATAAATAAATGACGAGCAAGGACTTAGTCGCAGAGCCGATGCTAAGGAATAGAGCGGGGCGGAAATCCGAGGAAAATGAGAAGTGCAGAACAATGCATATTCCGTGCACTTGGCTACCAGATTGCCACAAACACCAAGCCCATGGCGGGTTCTGGCCAGCCATGGGCTTGAGTAAAACGGTAGTTTCTTTCTGACTCTAGCTGTTGCCAGCGACGGTGCGCAGCTTCCCTGGCAGGAAGTGGTAGGGAGGCCACGGTCCGCTCACCGACACTTCGCAGTTTTTCAACTGCTTGGCGGCGGTCGAATAGCGGTTCTGGTACTTTTCCACGCTCTTGGAGTCGATCAGGTGGGCGATGTCGATCAACATGCCCTCGGGCGCGACTTTCTTGCAGCTGACTTCTTCTTCCAGCGGGTTAAACAGCTTGTGCACCTGGACCGACAGCGCGCGCGCCTTGGTCTGGCGTTCGCGTTCGCGGGAGGCCTTCACCTTCAGCTTCGACAGGTAGTCGCCGCCAACGGTGTCGGGCAACTCGATATCAATCATCGCCTCGCGTAGAGAGCCATCGCGGACGACCAGTTTGATGTGCATTTCGGACTTTCCCCGCAGCTTGGCGACGCTCACCCCAAAAGCCCGCCGGTTGACCCGGACGGCCTGGCGGAGCGCGTCATCGCTGTCGAAAATGGTTCCGAACTTGAAAGGCAGGACGGTCGAATTGCGGAAACAGTTGCTGACGACCCGTGCGTGCTCGATCGCGGACTTCTGGTCCAATTCACTGGCTGCGTGGTCATATTCGCTGACGATCACCGCGAATTCACCACTGGGATAGCTCAGAACCGCAGCGCCGTTCACTCCTTGAACGCCCTCTAACAGGAAAGGGCGGCGAGTGCGGGTTCCATTTGGGAGGGTTTGATGCTCGGTAAGACAGTACGCGTACCACGCCATGTTGAACTCTCCGAACCGGGATGGAGGCGAACCGGGTCACCTCTCACGTCGAGTTTTTCGCCAAAGCTTGTACAGCGATATTGGGAAGTTGTGGAAAAACGGGCGGTACTGGGCTACTACCCGGAAACGCTTACAGTCACGCTTCCTAACTGCATATTACTTTGGGCATGTGCAAAAATGCAACTTTTTCTTTGCGAATCGCATCGGAAACCTTCATTTGGCGGGCGCGGAGCGGGTTGGACCACTGCTGCCTGCACTTGACGACGAATTGCAACCACCAAACCATGTTTTACCGGTTAGTCAGCATGCCTAGCTCCCGCACCTAACCACCTAAATGGATAACTCCGGTTATACTCGAAACGGCGGCCTCCGGAGCAGCGCGGTTGCGCATCGCTTTCGTGGTTCCAGCCTTTTGCGGAGTGCAGAGAGCACGTGGCACCCGCTGCGTTTTCCACAGGTTGGTTTTCGCCCATTGGTCACCCATCACCGACGCCAGCATCAAGAATCGACTATAAGTTGAGCAGTCGCTAAGCGAAGATGCTGTAGGTGCGCTCCGAGGATCCTGGCACACTCGAAGACAGACACTTGTTCCCGGTTGACGCGGCGCTTCGGCACGGCGTTGATCGGGTATTTTTGTTTTTAGAGGACACAAGATCAGTTTCCAGAGGGCACAAGATTAATGGATGCCGCGGACGCAGCAAGTTCTTTGCTGATTGTCGAGACCTCGGAATGGTTTGACTGGCTGCGAAAAGAGTTGCCGCTGGGAGGGATCGGTCTGCCGAACGAGGAAACGGTGGTGTTGTTCATCGAGCGCGCCCTCCATTCGGCCGATCGAGCGCGGAGTATCTGCCGCCACCTGCCCGACGCCTTGAGGTACAAATTCATCCGGTCTTCCATCGTCTATCAATGCTGGGAGAAGCAAAAGGAAAACACAGAAACCGCAGGTTGGAACCGGGGGACGAGCGCCTTGCCCGCGGTCATCGCCGTTTCCTACGACAGTTTAGTGGGCGCAAGCGGAAGACATCATCTGGTCAATGCCAGCGACGGGTTCCAATATGTAATCACGCTGCCGAGCCGGCGTTGGAGTGAAACTCTGCCGGCCACGGAAATGATCTGCAATCGGCTTGCGATCCTCTTCGGCCTTGGCGCACCCAGCGGCGCCGTGGTCACGGTGAATGCGAAACTGCTGCGCCTGGCCGACGCCAACTGCGCGGAGCGCCCGGAGCCGAAGCGTCGCGGGAGCGAATTCTGCTGCGGTTTTCGCTACCTGGGCGCGGAGCAGGTCGCCGAAGGTCCGCCGGTCCCTGCGTGGCCGCGCGGGTGCCTAAAGCAGCTGCGCGGCGCTTTGGTCTTTGACATCTGGACGCTGAATTCTGCGCCCAGGGGGTTTCTACGAATCGCAAGGCCGCGCTCCGGACACGAAGTAATTCTGGTTGACCACAGCCACTGCCTTGCCGAGTCCAATTGGAATCACTTCGAGGATTCCACGGTTCATTCCTGCCCCGCTCCACAATGGGCCTCGGGAACGGTGAAATCGCTGGACGAGCTTTGGCCGTGGGTGCATAGAGCGTCCATGATGGACCTGAACCCAATCTGGGAAACTTTTGCCCAGATGCCACCTCAGTGGTACGGGCACAGGAGAGCTTTTGTCGCCAGTGTGATCGAGAAGCTTTCGGCCAGACGAAGCGATCTAACCCGCGCCATCCAGCTCCTGGCGCGAAATGGATATTTTCCCGGCGCGAGAATTCCGCCCCGGGAAAGCGGCTCGGGCATTGAAGCGGAAATGTTAGGCGATAGCGCGGAAGCATAACAGGCAATGCGCCGGGCTCCGCCGAATGCGGGCTAGCCTCCCTAAGGCTTGAGCGCGAAAACGAGTCCGCAGGTTCCGCTGCAGTATGTGTCGCTTGTTTTCCCTCCGGCGATCGCTGTGCCGAAGAGGTCGCCGGTCGTGTTCACGAGGATGTTCGACACTGGACTCGCACCATGGTTGAGGCCGTTAAAGGTGTACAACTCGGTTTCATTCCACTTGGTGGCGGAACTCTTGGAGAGTTTGAAGACGACTCCGTTTCCGGCGCCTCCCTGCGAAGCCGTGCCGTAGAGATTGCCCGCAGAATCGAAGACCAGGCTGCCGGCGGGCGATCCGCCGGTGTTGCCGGGGTTGCCGTCGGCATTCGGCTCAAAGGTTGCGATGACTTGCTCGGTCCATTCGCCGGAAGAATTGGCCCCCAGCGTAAAGACAACGCCGCAACCGGGGTTCGGGTTGGTAACACAACCGTTGGGATTGCCCCCTTGCTCGGCCGTTCCATACAAATGACCTGCAGAATCCAGAATGACGCCGCCCAGAGGTGTGGCGCCGTCCGTGGCTCCCAGGAACGTGTACAAGGTAGTCTTGGTCCAGCCGCTCGCACCCTTCGAGATTTCGAACACGGTGCCGCAGCCATAGTAGGGATAGCCGCAATTATTGCCCACGCTGCCACCAGCAGGGGTGGTGCCAAAGAGATCACCGTGCGCGCCCCTGACCAGCGGACCCTGTGGCTCCATTCCATCGCTCTCACTGGTGAAGCTGTAAAGCACAGTCTCGGTCCACGCACCGGATTTCGTCGGCGACAACTCAAACACGACGCCACAGGGCGCGCCCAGGCCACAGTTTCCGGAACCGCCGCCATGAGTCGTTCCGTACAGATTCCCAAAAGAGTCGAAAACCATCTGCGATTCCGGAATGCCGCCGTCGTCGCCACCCTGAAACGAATAGAGAACGGTTTCCGTCCACGGGCCGGACGTCGTGGGCGAGAGTTCATACACCACACCACATCCCGGGGCTGAGGTACAACTTCCGCCGAACGCGGCGGTGCCGTATAGATTTCCAGCAGAATCCAAGGTCAGTCCAGCAAAGGGAGTGCCGCCGCCGGGTCCGCCGGTAAATTGATACAGAGTGTGGTACGTGTACCCGGTTGCGGTCTTGGTCAACTGGAATACGGCCCCGCAATAAGCGGTCTGAATGTATTGATAGCCCGAGCACCCAGCCGTGTTCTGAATCCCGCCCCCGCCAGCCACACCATACAGGTTTCCAGCAGAATCAGAGATCAGGTTCCCGAAGGGGAATGCGCCATCGGACCCAACGAAGTCGTGCAACGCACTGAAGGTGAACTCTTGGGCCGACGCGGGGACGGCAATGAGAATGGCAGCGGCCATCAACAATCCGATGCGCCTGAGGGTGAGGGAGAGCATTCGAGTCACGGGAGTCTCCTTAGCTTCGATGTTGAGGTCAGACATTAAGCGGCGACCATGCGCCGCCCGGCGCTGGAGGGGAGTTCAGCGCGAAGGTGAAAACAGAAAATGCAGGCCCGGAAGTCGGCTGCCAGTATCTTGCTTCCGAACTGGGCTGTCAAGATGAAGGAACTTGCAGGGGTGTGTTCGTAGCGGCCCTCATTTTGCTGGCTGCAGAGGAGCGGTTGGTCCGTCCGCGCAGGGAAGAACGTCGCATCTGTCCCCGAATTATTTCTTCCTCATTGGGCTCATGCAAGGGGCCGATCTGCCGATACCCTACACGCACTCCCAGGTTTGATCTCCATCGAATCGCCACTTCTCAAGCTTACTGGCCCGCACGAAGGGCGGAGGTTGATGGTGCCCTGGCAGTGGTCGTGCACCGCGATTGGCGAACCGAGACCAACCATTTTAGACGTTTCTAAACCAACCTATTGGAGCCGCTCACCATATGAACCGACTTGCACCCCTCTGCACCATCTTGCTGGGAATTCTGCCCAGTTTTGCCGCCACCCCGGTCCAGAAGCAGGTCCAGAAAATTGGCCCGCAGAACCGCTTTCACTTTTCGCCAAAGGCTTGGCCCAAGGCGTCGGCACATGCCAGCCCCGCCACTCACTTCGCTGGCCTGGGTAAAGAGAAGGAACTGCTCCAGGAATACAAGAACGGAAACAACGGTGGAAGTAACGGTGGAAATAAGAGTGTGAAGGCGACTCCTCTCTCGACCGCTCCGCTGGCCCGCCACGCCCATCCCAACACGGCGAATCCGCCCACAGGGAAGCTCGGCTATCTGGCGGCGCCGCAAATACCGGCGGGCGGCAAGATCTATGACTCGGCAGTGACGCTGAGCGGCGATTTCAACGGCGACGGCAAACCCGACCTGGTGACGCAAGTGGAGGTTGCCGAAGTTGGCGCGTGTGCCGCACAACAAGCAACCAAACCACTCCAACGAACCGGCGCACGGACCCCGAGGGGACTCAGCGCACACTCCGCGGCTCCCCAAGGAGAATGCGGCCAAACCTATTCAATCTCCGTGATTCTGAGCAACGGAGACGGGACTTTTCAGGCCCCGGTGCTGACCGCAATTCCGAGCGACTCAGACTGTTCGACGATGATGGTGGGCGACGTCAACGGCGACGGGAAAGACGACATCGTGGTGGTGAACCAGTCGGGATGTGATGACGGCACCTCGAGCATCGATGTGCTGATCAGCAATGGGGATGGGACTTTCACCGTGGGCAACAACTATTCCATCACCGGTAACAATCTTCTCGGCGGCGTCCTGGCCGATACTACGGACGACGGCAAACTCGATCTCGTGGTGGTCGACCAGGCGGCTCCCGCCAATGTATGGACCCTGCTGGGAAACGGGGATGGAACTTTCCAGACTCCAACTTCGGTGGCGTTGTCGGGCGCGGTCGGCAACGGAGCCACATTCACCGACCTCAATGGCGACGGTCTGCTCGACCTGGCGGAGATGGATGGTGACACCAACCAACTCACCATTTTCCTGGCGACCTCCGCCACGACTTATGCCACCGGGGTGAGCTACAACACATCCGATACGGTATACGACGCTTGCAGCCTGACCGCCGGCGACCTCACCGGCGACGGCAAGGATGAGATCGTCAACGCCAACTGCAATGACAACACCCTGACCGTCTACGTCAACAATGGCGACGGCACCTTTCAGACCGGTGTCTATTACGCCGACGCATTGAGCGCCCCCAGCGGCACCACCGCCGATCTTTATCCGGAGGGAGTGGCCATTGCCGACGTGAACGGCGATGGCAAGGCGGGCATCATCAGTTCGAACGCCGACGGGGGGGACGCCACCATTCTTCTCGGAAACGGAGACGGCACGGTCAGCGTGCCCTCGATTGGTTATGCGACCGGCGGATTCCCCTATCAGCCTGCCATTGCTGCGGATTTCAATGGAGATGGCAATATCGATCTGGTCATGCCCAACCTGCAATTCAGCCTGGTCTTTTTAAAAGGCTATGGCGACGGAACGTTCTACAGCGCGCTCGATTACTATTCTCCCCTTCCGAGCGGCGACGAGTACGGAGTGACGGTGGCGACCGGCGACTTCAACGG
>JBELAE010000066.1:0-17298 GCA_049509155.1 Candidatus Sulfotelmatobacter sp. | reverse complement strand
CGCGCGCAGTTGGGAAGCCTACCACGCAATAGTCGCGACCCTGAAAACTCTAGCCAACGACGAAACTCTGCTGGTGCAGTCCGGCAAGCCCGTAGGCGTTTTCAAAACGCACGATCACGCGCCCCGCGTACTGATCGCCAACTCAAATCTGGTAGGCCACTGGTCGAACTGGGAGAAGTTCAACGAACTCGAACGCGCCGGCCTGATGATGTACGGCCAGATGACCGCCGGCTCCTGGATTTACATCGGCTCCCAGGGAATCGTGCAGGGCACGTTCGAGACATTTTCCGCGGCTGGAGAAAAGCATTTTGGCGGCGACCTCTCCGGCAAACTGATCGTCAGCGGCGGAATGGGCGGAATGGGCGGAGCTCAGCCTCTCGCCGCAACCATGACCGGCGCGGCTTTTCTGGGAATTGACGTCGATCCGGAGCGCATCAAGAAGCGCCTGAAGACCGGCTATTGCGACTTCATGGTCACCACTCTCGACGAAGCCCTGCGCATTCTGAAGAACGCGATTCGTAAAAAAGAAAATGTCTCCGTCGGGCTGGTCGGAAACTGCGCGGACGTGATTCCGGAACTTGCCGAGCGCGGCGTCGTCCCCGACATTCTCACAGACCAGACCTCGGCCCACGACCCGCTGAATGGATACGTCCCGAACGGCATGACGCTCTCGGAGGCTCTCCAGTTACGGAAAGATGCCCCGCAGGCGTATCAAGAAAAATCGCTCGACTCCATCGCGCGCCACGTGGAAGCCATGTTGCGCCTGCAGAAAATGGGCTCGGTCACATTCGACTACGGCAACAACATCCGCACCTTCGCCTTTCAGCGCGGCGTGAAAAATGCCTACGATTTTCCAGGATTCGTGCCGGAGTACATTCGCCCGCTGTTCTGCGAAGGCCGCGGCCCATTCCGCTGGGTGGCGTTGTCGGGCGAACCCTCCGACATTCACGTAACCGACGAACTCGTCCTCGAGATGTTCCCCGACAACCGCATTCTTCGCCGCTGGATCGACCTGGCGCGCAAGCGCATCAAGTTCCAGGGCTTGCCCGCCCGCATCTGCTGGCTAGGCTACGGCGAGCGCGCTCAATTCGGCCTCGCCATGAACGATCTGGTGAAGAAGGGAAAAATAAAAGCTCCAATCGTGATCGGCCGCGACCATCTCGACTGCGGCTCGGTAGCGTCTCCCTACCGCGAAACCGAAAGCATGAAAGATGGTTCGGACGCCGTCGCCGATTGGCCGCTGCTCAACGCGTTGCTAAATACGGCAGCCGGAGCGTCGTGGGTTTCAATTCATAACGGCGGCGGCGTCGGCATCGGCTACTCGCTGCACGCCGGCCAAGTCACCGTCGCCGACGGCACCGATGAGATGGCCAAGCGCATCGAGCGCGTGCTGACAACGGACCCAGGCATGGGAGTGATCCGACACGTGGACGCGGGATACGAAGAAGCAAAACAGTTTGCGAAGAAGACTGGCGTGAAAATACCAATGGAAAACTGACTCCCGGCTCGTAATTCCTCTGACTTCCTATTTCGTCAGCGCGTCGTGCACGGCTTCATACGCGGGCTTCTTCTGGTACTTGTCATCCCAGAGCAAGGCCCATCCCTGGCCCTTGTAGAACTGCGGAATCCACGATCGCTTGTCGGTGAGTCCCCAGGTTTGTATTAATTTGCAAGCGGGTTGCCGCACGCAGAGAGCCGTGATTTCCCCGTAGAGCTTGGCTTGCGCGGCGAGTGAGGCTGCACTCGAATCGGTGAGGCGGACGTCTAATTCGGTGATGTGCAACTCCAGGCCAAGCTTTGCGAAGCGCTCCAGATTTTGCGCGTACGACGCCAGCTTCGCCGGATCGTCGAACTTCAGGCTGATGTGAGTTTGAAATCCGATGCCGTCGAGTGGCACGCCACGTTTCTTGAAGTCTTTCGCCATGGCATAGATCGCATCTGATTTTCGGTTGACTACTTCCGCGTCGTAGTCGTTGTAGAAAAGCTGGGCGTTCGGATCAGCCTCACGAGCCCAGCGCAGCGCCTGTTCGATATATTTCGTTCCCTCCCCAACGCCGATTCCCGGCTGGTCATACCAGACGGTATGACGCATACTGCCGTCGTCGTTGAAAGCTTCGTTGACCACATCCCATGCGTAGACTTTCGAAGCATAGTGGGTCACGACAGTCTTGATGTGGCCGTGGAGAATCTCGGCAAGTTGGGGCGCAGCATATCCTCCCTTGGTGACCCAACTCGGCACCTGATTGTGCCAGACCAGAGTGTGCCCGCGGACCACCATGTTATGACTCTGCGCGAACGTGACCAGCGCGTCCCCGCCAGTGAAGTCGTACGGATTTGGATCTGTATCTGGCCGGGGATGAATGAGGCCGAATTTCATTTCGTTCTCCGCCTGCAACTGGCTGAACTCCGAGCCCAGAATGGCGGCATAGTCGGCTTCGGCAAGATATTTGGAAGCGGCGGCCGCACCAATCGTGATGTGGCGAGCGGCGGCGGCTTGACGCAGCGTCGTGTCCGGCGAAGAAACCGTAGCCGAGGAAACAGCAGTTTTGTGCGGCGCAGCGGAGGAAGATTGCAAAACCATTCCGCACAACAGCGCCGCGGTGAGAGTGCGCGGCCACGCGGAGGAAGCAAGGTGAGCTTTTGCGTTGCGCTGGAACAGGGCAGTCATGATCCGACCTTTCGGTGAAATCTTAGGATGGTTGGGGCGTTCGCACAACTGGGAGGACCGCAAGAGCCAACCGCAAAATCATTAACCACGAAGGGCACGAAGGTTCACGAAGGAAACACTTCTTGCCTTGCCGGGCTGCTAGACTAGGGACACACGCGTGACCTCGAAACGACGAGCTTCTCTGGTGAATTCGCTTCTTCTGGTCAACATCGGCCAGCTTCTCACCTTGTGCGACACCCTCGCTAAACCAGGCCCCCGTCGCGGGTCTGCGTTGCAAGAACTTGGGATTATTCAAGGCGGCGCGGTGCTGTGCCTGGGCGGCAAAATTGTATCCGTGGGCACCACCAAAGACGCACTGCGCGACCCCTGGCTCAAGCGAAATCGTAAAAGAGTTACCGAGATCGACTGCGCCGGCGAAGTGGTTCTGCCGGGTTTTGTCGATTCGCATACCCACCCGGTGTTCATGCATCCGCGGCTGGTGGATTTCGAAAAGCGGATCGAAGGCGCATCCTATGAAGAGATTGCGGCGGCCGGCGGCGGCATTCGCTCCAGTCTCGACGCGGTGCGCAAAGCAACTAAGAGCGCGCTGATCGCGAGGGTCGTGATCGCAATGCAAGACATGGCTTCCCATGGCACGACTACCGTGGAGGCCAAGTCAGGGTACGGACTCACCGTCGAGTCGGAACTGAAGTCGCTGGAAGCGATCATGACGGCAGCTACGCGCTGGCCGGGCACGGTGGTTTCTACGCTGCTCGGAGCCCATGTCGTCCCAAAAGAATTTCAGGGTTGCTCACAAAAGTATGTTGAGATCGTCTGTAAGGAGATGATTCCGCGGGCCGCGAAGCGGAAGCTCGCCCAGTTCGTGGATGTGTTCTGCGACCAGGGGGCGTTTGCCGCGGACGAAACGGAGCAGATTTTTGCGGCGGCGGAGAGGCACGGGTTAAGCGTGCGGGCGCACATGGGGCAGCTTTCAGAGACGGCCTTGCGGCCGTTCCTGCGGTTCCATCCCGCGTCGTTCGACCACATGGACCACGTGAACGAAGATGACATCGCAGCGTTGGCCCAACACGATACGGTGGCGACGCTGGTGCCGGGCGCGAATTATTTTCTGGGCATGAAGGACTATCCGAACGCGCGGCGGTTGATCGATGCCGGCGTTCCGGTCGCGCTGGCCACGGACTATAATCCGGGCACATCGCCGACCATCAGTGTGCCGATGGCAATGTCGCTGGCCTGCACGCATATGAAGATGTCGCCCGCGGAAGCGGTCGCGGCGGCCACGATTAACGGGGCATGGGCTCTGCGCATGGCCGAGCGCAAGGGCAGCATCGAGACCGGAAAAGATGCTGATCTGGCTGTATTTGACGTCAAGGACTACCGCGAAATCCCGTACTGGTTCGGCGCCAATCACTGTGCGGCAACGGTTTTGAATGGAGTGGTCGCAGCCCACGAGTGAACTTTTGTGAAGCACGATCCGTATGAAGCTGGAGTGGAGTTGCGCGACTGCGTTTGGAGCGCGACGAGCATCACAGTTCCCAAGGATCGCAATTAAGAAAAACCCGATTCAAAGAATCCGACTCAATCTCCCGAGGGAAAACCATGAAGCGCATCTTTGCAGGAATGACCTTTATCGTGCTCGCACTCTCGCTGGCGTCCGCGCAGCGACTGCCGGAAGTTGCCCGGCCCGAGAACTATAAACTCACGTTCACTCCAGATATTGACAAGGCCAAATTTGAAGGCGATGAAACCATCGCGATTCGAGTGCTCAATTCGACCTCGGAGATCACGCTGAATGCGGTCGACATCGACTTCCACGAGGTCAGCATCACCAGCGGCAGTTCCACGCAGACGGCGAAGGTTACACCCGAAAAAGACAAAGAAATGGTCGTGCTGAGCGTTGAGAAGCCGCTGGCTGCGGGTCCGGCCACCATTCACATTACTTACTCCGGCATTCTCAATGACGAAATGCGCGGCTTGTATCTGGGCAAGGACGATCAGGGCCGCAAGTACGCTGCCTCGCAGTTTGAAGCCACCGACGCGCGTCGCGCCTTCCCCTCATTTGACGAACCTGACTACAAAGCTACGTTTGACATTACCGCCGTCGCCAACAAAAATCTGGTCGCGATCTCTAACCAGAAAATCGTGTCCGACACACCCGGTCCCGGCGACAAGCACACCGTGCACTTCGCCACCACTCCCAAGATGTCGTCGTACCTGGCCGCGCTCGTTGTTGGTAACTTCGAGTACATCGAGGGCGAGGCCGACGGCATTCCGATTCGTGTCTACAGCACTCCGGGAAAGAAAGAAATGGGCAGGTTCGCGCTGGAATCGGCCTCTTACATTCTCAGCTATTACGACAAATATTTTGCGATCAAGTATCCCTACGGGAAGCTGGATCTGATCGGCCTGCCGGACTTCTCGGCGGGCGCGATGGAGAATACTGGCTGCATCACCTTCCGCGAAGTGATTCTCCTGATCGATGAGAAGCAAGGTTCTGTCGGCCTGAAGAAGGAGATTGCCAGCGTGATTGCCCACGAGATGGCGCACCAGTGGTTTGGCGATCTGGTGACGATGAAGTGGTGGGACGACATCTGGCTCAACGAAGGGTTTGCTACATGGATGGAAGACAAGCCGGTTGCGAAGTGGAAACCGGAATGGAATTACCCGCTTGACGATGTCAGCGGAACCGGCCAAACGCTGAATGTCGATTCGCTCGCGAATACGCGTCCGATTCACCAGGCGGCGGAAACTCCGGCGCAGATTCAGGAGTTGTTCGACGGGATCGCTTATGGCAAGGCAGCATCGGTGTTGCGCATGCTGGAATCCTATCTCGGCGAAGAGACATTCCGCGCGGGCGTGAATGCGTACCTGAAACAGCACCAGTACGCCAATGCCACGGCCGACGATTTCTGGGACGCGCAGGCGAAGACGTCGAAGAAGCCTGTCGACAAGATCATGCCGACGTGGGTAAAGCAGCCGGGCGTTCCGATCGTCAATGTAAAAGCCCAATGCTCCGGAAATTCCACCACCGTCAATTTGAGCCAACAACGGTATTACATCGATCGGACGAAATTTGAGGCGCCCAATGATCAACTGTGGCAGATTCCCATTTGTCTAAAGGGATCGGCCAGCGGCGACGGCGCGAAGTGCGAACTCATGACCAAGAAAGAGGAAAGCTTCACGCTGCCCGGATGCTCGGCCTGGGTTCTGGCCAATGCGGGCGCGACCGGCTACTACCGCACCGGCTACTCGGCGGATGCGGTGCGGGCTCTGGCGAGCGACGCCGAAACCAAGCTGACGCCCGCCGAGCGCATCGCGTTGCAGAGTGACATCTGGGCGTCGGTGCGGGTGGGCCGCGAGCCGGTTGGAGACTTCCTCGCCTTCGCGCAAGGGTTGCAGGCCGACCGCAATCGCGCCGTGCTAGACGATGTGCTCGGGCACTTCAATTACATCGGCCAGTACCTGGTGAGCAGCAGCGATCGCGATGAATATCGCATGTGGCTGCGCCAATATCTGGCTCCGGCCATGAAGGAAATGGGATACGAGCCGAAACCCGGCGAGACTGACGAGCAGCGGACGCTACGCTCGCGCATCTTCAATACGCTGGGTTACGATGCCCGCGATCCTGAGACTCTGGAAGAAGCGCGCAAAATCGCCGACAAAGCTCTGGCCGATCCGTCGTCGGTCGACAGCGAACTGGCCGGCGGAGCGTTCGGTCTCGCGGCCTTGAATGGGGACTCGGCGTTTTACGACCGGGTGCTGGCAGCCACGAAGAATCCGAAAACTCCCGAGCAGTATTACACCTACCTGTTTACTCTGCCGCAGTTCAGCGACCAGAAATTGCTGGAGCGCACACTGGAGTTTGCTATCTCGCCCGATGTGCGATCACAGGATGCGCTGAATGTGGTCGGCTCGGTCATGCAGAATCCGGAGGGCGAAAAACTGGCGTGGGATTTTATTCAGTCGCACTGGGATGCAATTGCCAAGGCTGGAGGCCCGTTTGCCAGCGCCGCGGTGGTCCAATCCACCAGCAGTTTCTGCAATGCGGAAATGCGCGATCAGGTGACGGAATTCTTTTCCGCGCACAAGATCGCGGCGGCGGAGCGCAGCTATAAGCAATCCATTGAACGCATCAACAACTGCATCGATTTGAAGTCGCAGCAGGAACCGAAGTTGGCGGCGTGGCTCGGTCAGCACGGCACCGCGGGCGGGAAGTAGTCGAGTAAAGGTTGAGTGGGCCCGGGACAGCAGATCCCTGGACTACGCAAAATCGTTCGCTTCGCGAATGATTTTGCTCCGCTCGGGATGACAATGCTGTTCTGGGCCTTTCTTGTCCTAAGGGACGATCGGCAGCAGCAGATGCGAGGGCATGTCGGGTGAGCAGTAGATGCGCTGCGTGGCGGAGACGAAGTCAGATGCCGTGGCTTGGTAGATGCTGGGCACGAACTTCTGCGGATTGCGGTCGATCAGCGGAAACCACGTCGACTGAATCTGCACCATGATGCGGTGACCTTTGAGAAAGACGTGATCGTGATCGCGCAGAGAAATGTTCCACTCAGTCGGCTTGTTCGCCGCTAGCGGGTGCGGCTTCTCGTAGCTCGTGAGATAGCGGCCGCGGCGCACTTCCATTGCAATCGGAAGTTCGTAGCCGTTCAGAGACTGGGCATACTGCCCGGGCTTCGGCCCTTCGTCGGGATTCCACGAGTTTTTCTGCGCGTCCTGGGGATATACGTCGATCAACTTGACCACAAAATCGCTGTCGGTGCCGGAGGTGGAAGCAAACAGATTCGCCGACAAGGGGCCGGTGACAACGAGGTCGTGATCCAGCGGCTCACTGACGAACGAGAGGACGTCGGGGCGATGATCGACAAAGCGCTGGTCGGCGACTTCCCAGGTGCGCCAATCGCCGCCGGGATACGTCGGCGATATGGGGCGCTGGCGGTAGGGCACAGGATTCGCGGGATCGGAAACATACTCGCGGTAGGCCTCGGTCTTGGCGGATTCCTGCCCGGCGACAGGCAAGATAAACGATAACGTCCCGTCGGCATGCAGATAAAGCTTGGTAGGCTTTGCTTCCTTCGGAGGCCACGCCGCGTAAGTATGCCAGGTATTCGAGCCACTTTGAAAAGTGCTGGCTTGCCACGCTGGTTTCTCACCGTGGCCGTGCAGGTAATAACGAAAGAACGGCGCTTCGATATTCTCGCGGAACTCGCGCGCGGTCTCGTGTCCACCGAACGGGATAATGCCGATGCTGTCGCCCTTGGGACTCCACCACTCGCCGTGATACCACGGTCCGGCCACCATAAAATTTGTGTGCTGCGGATCGTTCTCTTCCGCGTGGCGAAAAATCTGCCACGGCCCCCACGGGTCTTCCTGGTCCCAGAATCCCGCAACATTCAGATTGGGCACCGTCGAGGCGTGAAGCTGGTTGACCCACGCTTCTTTCTTCCAGAAGTCGTCGTAGTCCGGATGTTCGACGGTCGAGTTCCAGTAAGGGATCGAACCGTGAAGATATTTCGCGTTGATGTTCGAGAGCGGGCCGAGATTGAAATACCACTCGTAAGAGTCGTAGATCTCGAAATCGAAATTCGTGTTCTTGTTCTTATCCGCCTGCTCGAGCACCGCGTATTCAAAGTCGTAGCTCTCGCGCAGCGCGCCGAAGCGATGGTCGTCGTCGTTCATCCACTGGTCGACGGGCGAGGCCTGCTCGCTGATGGCCTTGAGCGCGGGGTGCGGATGGAGCAGCGTGAGCGCAGTTGTCAGGCCATCGTAGGAGACTCCGTACATCCCAACCTTGCCGTTATTGTTGGGAACGTTTTTCACCAGCCACTCGATGGAGTCGTAGGCGTCGGTGGTCTCGTTGGTGGCTTTGGGATCTTTCATGTCGACCCAGGAAGAAAGGTTGAACACGCCCTCCGACTTGAAGCGGCCGCGCAGGTTCTGGATCACGAAGATGTAGCCATCCTGAGCGAGTTCCTTCATGAAGGGCGGCATTTGCTCAGGCGGCTTTTCGGGAACGCCGTAAGGGGTGCGGCGGAACAGAATGGGCAGCGGTCCCGACTGATCGTTATTAGTAAACACGGGATTCGTAGAAACGGGCGTGAGGATCACCGTCTGCAGATGAACTCCGTCGCGCACGGGGACCATGACTTCCTGCAGTGTGAACAGCGGCTTCGGCGTGGGCTGCGGCTGAGGAGTCTGTTGTGCGGCGGCGGAAATAGAAATCAATAACGGCAGAATCAAACGCAGCATGGATGAACGCATCGGTTTCCTCCGTGCAAGTTTCTTGAGACGGCGGCGAACAGCAGGTTCCTCACCGGGCTTTAAGCCCGGTTCGGAATGACAACACTTAAAATGTTGCCACAACTCATACCCTGCCGACGGGCGCAGTATATCAATCCGCGGGGCCGAGAATCTTCGCGCGTCAGAACATGCGCGTGTCAGAAAACGCGTCCGATCGAGAAGTTCACGCGGCTTTGGCCGGTGGGACTGATGCTGCCCGCCAGCCCGACCGGACCGACAATAGTGTCCGCGATAAATCCGAGATTGAATGTGCCACGAACCACAACTGGTCCGGGATTCAGCTCGGCCGTGCCGAAAGCGGTGCCGGCTTCATACCATCCGCCCCAGTAGACTTTCCCTCCCACCAGTTGAGGCAAGCGGTAAAATTCGCGGCGGAATCCGAGCGACGAGTAGGCATAGTGGTCGCCCAGAAATTCGTAGGGAAGGTAAGCGCCCAAGCGGAACGGTCCTCCGAGTGAAAATACCTCGAGCGGCCCGGCAGATCCGCGAAACGTAGTACCACCGGCGATGTCGAAGAAGAGCGAGGTCTTGTCGCTGACCGGCGCAAAAGTGGAAGTCTGCACCTCGAACTGCCCAATGGGATGCGGCTGCCCCGGGCTCTGCAGCACGCGCGAGAGAGTTGTGACCACACGAGTGCCGCGGCTGGGAACCGCGGGGCTGTCCTGGCCGTCCCAGACATAACGAGCGCGGAACTCGCCCGTGCTGCCGCTGATAATGGGCAGCCCCGCGCTGCCAATCAACGGACTCAGCTTGGCATCGAAAAGCTCATACCCGAGGCGGAATTCGCTGCGGCGCCCCGAATCATAACCAATGTCGAAGCCGCCTCCAGCGCGCTCGTCGCCGAAGACGGCAACGCGGGTTAATCCAGTAAATGAGTTGCGGGCAAACTTGGACGCGAAAACATAGGGAGCAACAAAAAATGGTGACTGCCCCAAGGGTTGATAAAACTCGCTGGCTCCCAAATTGCTTGACCCGAAAAGCAGATCGTTGCGCCACTCGCCACCACCGTGGGCCACGTCCATGAAAGTCACGCGCACCCCCGCGGAGAAATCAAATGCAGCCACCCCGGAACCGTCCACGTTGACGGCGAGATCGACGAACGGCGGTCCATAAGACTTTTCGTGCGTCGTCACGCGCAGCGCGGGAACTCCATCCTGGGTGAATCCCTCGTAGCCCAGCCGATCGAACTGGCCTTGGCCGGCAATCTGGGTCAGCTGCGTGTCGACCTTGTTGAGATTGAGCGGTCCACGCAGCGCCTTGTTGAGGCGGCGCTGCAGCCGGCCGTCCGTATCGGAGTCGGCGCCGGTAACTTCGACGATCTCGATCTTGTCGGGACGCCTATGTTTGCGGGCGTCACGAGCCGCCAGATACGCCTGCCACTGCGCCTCGTCCTGAATCGCGTAGGGCAGAAGTCCGGCAGACTGGCTCGCCGCGCTCTTGTACCCGAGCTGGATAAGTTCTTTGACGCGCGAATAATCGCTCACTGAGAATCCGCTCATGTCGACGCTTACCTTGGCCTGGGCCAACGCGAGTGAGCGGTGCTCGTTCTGCGTGATCATCACATCGACGGCGCGAGTCAGCACGCCTGTGAGAGTCTGCAGTAGAGCCGGATCGCCGGGAGGAAGCCGCAGCTCCACCGCGATTACGGCGTCCGCATCCATGGCGAGGACGGTTTCCACTGGAATGTTTTGCACCATGCCGCCATCCGCCAGCACGCGGCCATTGATCTCGACGGGAGAAAATACGCCGGGAACCGCCGCCGACGCGCGCACTGCCTGGGCCAATGATCCGTCATGCAGCACGACGCCTTCCCCGCTCAGCATGTCGGTAGCGACGCAACGGAATGGAATCGGCAGATCGTCAAAGCTGGCGATGCCGGATTCCGCAAAAGCGAAGCGATCCAGCAAAAGTCCCACGCCCAGGCCGGAGTTGAGTCCGTTGGGTCCGCTCAGGCCATGCTTCAAGCCGAGCGGCGCTTCGATCAGAAAGTCGCGCCGGTCCTGTTTGCGGCGATAGGACAACTCGGAGTAGACCGGCTCGGGTAGAAAGGCCTCGTCCCAATCGACCTTCAAGGCGAACTCCCGGATCTCCGCCGGCGACGCGCCCGTGGCATACATCGCGGCGATAATGCCGCCCATGCTGGTCCCGGCAATCCGGTCCACGGGAATGTGATTCTCTTCGAGCCACTGGATCACGCCGATTTCAGCCACTCCCAGCGCACCCCCGCCGCTGAGCGCGAGGCCAATCCGGGGGCGATGAACCGGAGCAATGCTCTGTGCGGCGGGCGCGGTCTCCTGCGCGTGCGAGAAAATCGGCGCAGCGATGCCGAGAAGGATAAGAGCAATCGGGACTAACAGAGTCCGATTTGTTCGTTTCATCATGTACTCCTGAAGTACGAGGCCAAACATTGTCGGCGGACGGGTTCCCTGATGAGGGAAAAAGGTTAGCAGGTTTGAGCAAGAGGAGTCAGCAGTCGCAGGTTGAAGATGAGGATCGAATCTTGGTTGAAGATCAGTGCGGCTTCGACGGCGGCGCAGGTTGCGCAGCACGCACCTGTCCCACAACAATGCGGATGGCGTCGACGACTACGTCGGGCCGGTCGATCTGAATGTAGTGCGAGCTGTTTTTCGCAATCATTTGCACCCCTCGCGTCGAAAGATGCGCCAAATCCTCCTGCATTTTCTCCCAGGCGTCGTTCGTGGGCTTGGCGAGGTCGGAGGGAAGGTCGGCCGATGGTTTATCCGGATCGTGCGACAGCACCGCCAGGGGCATATCGCCCAGCGAACCGGTGGCCGCGGTCTCAGCGGCGCTCTCAGGGAAACTTTTCAGCTCCGCCAGGCCCTCGGCTGCGGTGTGCCAGTTACACTCGGCCGCGCGCGGCACCGGATCTTCGTCGCATAAGCCGAACAGCCGCGGAATCCCAAACGGCATGGTGTATTCCATGAACTCGGCCTCGCGCCGCCAGCTTCCTTCCATATCCTTAAGCTCCGGCGGCAAGCGACTCTCCTGGTCGGGGTGGGACGCATCGACCAGCACCATGCCGGCGACCTCATCCCGGTAAAGGCTGGCATAGAGCCGCACGTCGTATCCGCCCATCGAATGGCCGACCAGCACATAGGGCGGCGCAATGCCCGCGGCCCGCAGCAAAGCGTGCAATTCGCCGGCGATTACTTTGCTGGTGCGAGGCTGAGAACCCGAATCACTGAAACCGATTCCAGCGCGATCGTAGGAGCACACGCGGGTGAACTTTGCGATCTGCGGCTGCACCTTGCGCCACGAAACGTAGCTGTCGCCCAGACCGGAGTCGAGGATCACCGTAGGCGTTCCATCCCCCGTGCAGTCAATGTGCATCTTGTACCCACCGGCGTCGAAACGTCTGCCGGGCATGGGATTAAAGCGGACGTCGCGCGCTTCAAAAATGTTCTCATAGATCATGCCGATCACTGCGAGGGCAAGCACAAGCGCAGTCAGGCCGAAGAATATGCGCCGAAACAACCAATGAGACGGCGCGGACGTAGCCGCAACGTTGTGCATATTGATAACGAAGCTGATAGGGATGCGCGTTTCGCCCGCCGCGCCCAGTGGCAGGTATTCTACATGACTGGCGGTACCGTGATGCCCATAACCGCCAGGCACCGAATCAATTCGCGACGGACGACCGCCACCGTTGCCAGCAGGAACTGTTTCCGCTTTTCGTCGGGCTCACTCAGGATGGGATGGCGGTGGTAGAACGCGTTGAACAGTTGCGCCAGCTGGAAAACATGTTTCGCCAGGTAGGCCGGCTCCGTGGTGGCGATGCATTTGTCGATGATGTACGAGGTCTGGGACGACGCCAGCCACAGCTCCCAGATCTCGTTGGCGGACTCGCCCGCAAGATCCTTCGCCAGGTCGGCGGTCGCGATTCGGCTAGCGTCCTGGAAGAAAGTCTCCGGATCTGCACCAGCCTTCCGGAAGATGCTGGTGGCCCGCACCACGGCATATTGCGCGTAGGGTCCGGTCTCGCCCTCGAAGCTGAGAGCTTCTTTGAAATCGAACGCGATCACCGACTGCTTAGTGAACTTCATCATGAAGTAGCGTAGAGCGCCAATGGCAATCTGCGTGGCAATCTCTTGACGCTCCGGCTCACTGAGTTGCGGATGGCGCGAGTCGACTTCGTTTTTTGCGGAGGCGATCAGCTGGTCGAGCAGATCGTCGGCTTTCACGCCAAATCCCTTGCGCCCGCTAACCTCGATGTAGGAGCGCGCCTTGTCTTCCTCGCTCAAGTTGTAGCCGAGTTCCGCAGCACAGCGGGGAGTCAGCGCGACCATCTCGTAGGAAAAATGCGTATAGTGATCTGCGGCCTCGTCGTGACCGAGTCCGCGCAGCGCTTCGATGACCGTGTTCTGCGCCTCGGATTGTCGGGCATCAATCACGTTGTAGATTTCCGCGACGTCGCCGAAGTGGGGATGATCTTTTTCGCCGTCGGCGGTGGAGATCCAGCAGTCGTGGCCGTCGGGATAGCGATAGAACCTGCGATAGCCGAAGTCGCGCCCCAGCAGCCCGAACTTCCACATGTGGTAGGCGATGTCTTTGCCCACGTAACCGACCGTTCCGTTGGAGCGGACGATCACCTTCTGATCTTCTTCGGAAATTCTTTCAGTTTCGATCTCCATTAGCTTGGACTGCAGAAGGGCCATCGCGCGTTCACGATTTTTCTGCTGCGTTTCCTCACTGTCGGAGCTCACGACAATTCCGCTCGGGATGTGCGTAACTCGAACAGCCCCATCCTGACGATCGCGGTAGGCGTAGACGTCCACGCGAAGATCTTGAGGTTCGATTTCGATTTTCTCTGTGCCCTCTGTGGTTGGAGTACTTGCCGTTCCCGCGCGCCGCATGACCCAGCAGCCTTTATTCTTCCCTTCACTCTCGAAAGTGAGCACTCCCGCTTCCTTCAGCTTGACGAAAGCCGCATCCCAAAAGTGCAGGTGCAGGATTTCGCTCTCACGGGGCAGAAAGTCGTATTCGATGTCGAGCCGGTCCATGGTCTCCAGATGGCGGCGCAGCACGGCAACTGAAATTATGTCGGCAATAGCGGCGGTCTCTGTCGAAGCATCCTCAATGGCGTGCAGCGTCTGCGACCGGACCTGCAGATTCTGTTTGTCTTCGGCATACCACTGCGAGACGCGGGCATACAGATCCCAACAGCAGTAGTCGAAACGCGACTGCTGAGTCAGAGCTTCGATTTGCGGGCCCGATTTCTTCTCAATGTGCGTGAAGCCGACGACTACATCGGCCACCTGCACGCCCGTGTTGTCGATGTAGTTCTGAACGTCCACTTCCCTGCCCGCAAAGCGCAGCAGCCGCACGAACGTATCGCCGAGAATGGCGTTGCGCAGATGTCCGATGTGCGCGGCTTTGTTGGGGTTGATGCTCGAGTGCTCCACCAGAATCTTGCCGGATGGAATTTCGGCGGCTGGCTTCTGATCGGAAGCGAGCGCGAAGGCCAGCCATCCCCGATCGATCCTGACGTTCAGATACCCCGGCGGAGCGACCTGCATTTCGGCAATGCCTTCGATGAGGCCGATCTCGGCGCGAATGGTCTCGGCGATCTTTAACGGTGCCGAGCGCAGCGGCTTGGCGAACGGGAAAATCGGAATTGCGAAGTCCCCTAGTTCGACCTTCGGAGGCTGTTCGACGACCACGCCGGGCAGCGCGACGCCGGGGAAACGGCGCTGCAAACACTCCAGCACGCGCTGGGCGAGACGATGTTCCAGATGAAGATACAAGAAGTCCTCTAAGCTATTGAAGAAACAGTGATTTTATCAGAGCGGGCTGCGGACGCGTGTTTGACGGAGGTGGATTGCTTCCCTATGATGAAAGTTCCGTCGTTGCGGCAGAAAATGCTTTCACAAGAGGGCACGGAGACCGCGGAGGTCTTTTGGGAAGTTTCCTCTGTGATCTCTGTGTCTTCTGTGGTGAATACTTAGACTCTATGCGCATCGCCTACCTAGAATGTTTTTCCGGCATGAGCGGCGATATGTTTCTGGGCGCGCTCATCGATGCCGGAGTTCCGCCGCGAGTGCTGGAAGACGCTGTGGCGGCTCTGGGCGTAGGCGCGCGTCTGGAGATTTCGCGAGTCGTTCGCAGCGGCATCTCGGCCACCAAGGTGGACGTGTGGGTCGACGGCGAGAAAGATCTTCCGAGAGAAGAGTACTGGGCGAAGCAGGATGAAGGTCGAACCCACGAACATTATGATGCTCACGAACATCATCATCATGGACACGAGCCGGAGCACCATGTTCACGATCATGATCGATCGTTGCGAACCGGGGACACCGAGGGGGCGAGTCGCCCGCTCCCGCACGAGCATTCCCAAAGCCGCGGGTTGAGCGAGATTCGGGACATCATCCGCAAGGCTGGAATTAGCAACAGCGCCAAGAAAACAGCGGTCGCGATTTTCGAGGCTCTAGGCGTGGCCGAGGCCAAGGTTCACGCCACGTCGATCGATCGGGTCCACTTCCACGAAGTGGGCGCGGTCGATGCGATGGTCGACATCGTCTGCGCCGCAGTGGGGGCGGAAGCCCTGGGAGTGGAGAAGATCATTTGTTCTCCGCTGAACGTCGGCGGCGGAACGGTCAAGTGCGCACACGGCACGTTTCCCGTACCCGCACCGGCAACCGTCGAACTGCTGAAAGATGCACCCGTGTATTCGTCGGGCCTGCAGGCAGAACTGGTTACGCCAACGGGCGCTGCGATTGTGAGGACGCTGGCTTCTGGCTTTGGCGCGTTCCCCGAAATCAGGATCGACAAGTCAGGTTACGGTGCTGGGTCGCGCGAGTTCCCCGGGCATCCGAACGTCGTGCGACTGACGATCGGTGAAGCCGCGTCGGTGCTGGCCGCGAAGACGGCGTCGGAAACGGTCACTGTGCTGGAAGCCAATCTCGATGATCTGAATCCGCAAGTTTTTGGGTACGTCATGGATCGTCTGCTCGAAGAAGGCGCGCTCGATGCGTTCGCCTTGCCGGTGCAGATGAAGAAGAGCCGACCGGGAACGCTGCTGACCGTGCTGTGCAAGCCTGAAGATGCGGGCAAGCTGACGCAGTTGGTTTTTACCGAAACTACTACGCTGGGCGTGCGCCGGCGCGACGAAATCCGGCAGACGCTGGCGCGACGCTGGGAGAATGTCTGCACCCAATGGGGCGAGGTCCGCATCAAGATTGCCAGCATGAACGGTACTGTCACCAATTACGCGCCCGAGTATGAAGACTGCCGGCGCATCGCGACTGAGCATCACGTGCCGCTGAAAACCGTGATGCAGGAAGCCTCGCAGGAATATCTGGGGAAAGGCGAAAAGCGTTAACCACGGAGGACACAGAGGAACACTGAGTAGATCCTCTGTGACGCTCTGTGGCCTCTGTGGTTTAAGAATTTATGACTCGAAAGTTTTACATTACGACGCCGATTTATTACGTGAACGCGCGCCCGCACATCGGCCACGCTTACACCACCATCGCCTGCGACACGATTGCGCGGCGGCAGCGACTGTTGGGCGCGGACACTTTCTTTCTCACCGGCACCGACGAGCACGGTCAGAAGATCGAGCGCGCGGCGGAGGCAGCCGGAAAAACTCCGCAGCAGTACGCCGACGAACTTTCGGGAGAGTTTCGCAAGCTCTGGAAGCGGATGGGCATCTCGAACGACGACTTCATCCGTACGACGGAAGAACGTCATACGAAGCGCACGCAGGAATTCTTCCGCCGCATTCGCGACAACGGGTACATCTACAAAGGTACGTACACAGGCCAGTACTGCGTGTCCGACGAACTTTACGTGGATGGTGCGCAACCCGGTGATCCGTGCCCGACCTGCGGTCGCATCACCGAAACCGTGCACGAAGAAAACTATTTCTTTAAGCTATCTGCTTTTCAGGACAAACTGCTGGAGCTTTATGCAAATCCCGATTTCATTCGGCCCGAGGCGCGCCGCAATGAAGTAATTTCATTCGTCCGCTCTGGGTTGCATGACCAGTCGATCAGCCGCTCGACATTTTCCTGGGGCATTCCTGTGCCGGACGATCCCAAGCACGTGATTTATGTGTGGTTCGACGCGCTGGCCAACTACATCACTGCCATCGGCTACGGTTCAAGTCACGCGGGTGCACAAGAGGCGTTCAAGAAGTATTGGCCGGCCGACGTCCAGATGATCGGCAAAGAGATTGTCCGCTTCCATTGCGTTTACTGGCCCGCGTTCTTGCTGGCGGCGGGGTTGCCCTTGCCGAAAACTATTGTGGCCCACGGCTGGCTGTTGTTTGAAGAGAGCAAGATGTCGAAGTCGCGCGGGAATATTGT
>JBELAE010000065.1:0-21788 GCA_049509155.1 Candidatus Sulfotelmatobacter sp. | reverse complement strand
GTAATCGTCGAATCCGGGTCGCAGAATAAATCCACATTCTTTCCAACGACGAGAGTGAGCGTAGTCCCCACGCTTACATCAATGCTGGACAGATTCGCCGCCACCAGGCCGCCGTGGCTGCTCGTAACGGTAGCTCCGATCAGTGTTGCATGTGAGTTATTCAGCGCCATCACTCCCTGGCCATTACTCCCCGCGATCACTAGGTCTCCATCGGAGGTCGTCATCGATGCATCGTCGGAGATCAGTACTCCTCCCGTGGTGCCGCCGTAGGTTTGCCCCGGCTTGTTGATGACCAGATTTGCCGTCGACACGTTGAGCGATCCGCCGCCGGAGATCGCCACCCCGTTGTAGTTTGTTCCCGCCGGGCTATCGATGACCACATCACTCGGAACACTGTTGGAGTAGTAGGTCGTGAAGACGAGAACGTCGATAATGGAACCAGCATACCCCTCGATCCCCACCGCCATATTAGTGATGGTGGTGTCATACATCGTGATATGGGACGCTCCGACAAACAGGCCGACCTGGTACGACGTTCCAGTCGAGCTCGTAAAAGCGCTGCGCTCAACGTGTACATCAGACAAGTCAAATACTCCGAGCGTAGAGAACCCGGGATCCTGCGCCGTAACGTACGCAATGGATACCTGACTGTGCTCAAAAATGGAGATTCCGAAGGTGCCACCCTGAATGTTCAAGTGCCGCAACCGGATGTCACTGCTGCCATGGCCGATCCCGACCGCGGGAACGGTAATTGTATCCGCCTGGATGCTGAACCCATCCACGTAAACGCTCCGCGAAGACTCAATGAACAGCAGACTGTTAAACACACTGCCCGCCCCCGTGGTCGGCTGCACGAGCGTTGCGCCAGCCAGGCCGTTCAGGGTGAGGTTTTCAAAGCCCACGACTTGAACGAATTCAGTGCAAGTTCCACTCACCGTAACCGTGTTTGCCGTCAGCTTGTTCAACTTCGCTAGCGTGCTGTTCAACGACTGGCCTTTGTTGCAGTCCACCGTAGTCGACTGTGCCGTTGTCTCTGCGCCGGCGATCGAAGCCACCAAAACTAACAACATCAATACTTCCAGGTTAATCCGCTTCATAACATCTCCTCTCTTTATCAAATCCGACGTAGCATGCATCAAACCCTTAAATATCCGCTGCGCTATCGCAGCGTCTCCTTGCACTGAGAACCTGCCCGCACCGGTAACACCTCTGGATTATGCTGTCCTCGTTACGCTACTGACTCCTCGCGTTTGTTTGGGGCGATGTCGTCTGCCGCGCCTTATCGGGAGCAGCGCGATAGACGGTTGTATGAGCGGGAACCACGGCTCCGACTAGAGCTCCACTCGGCGCGCCGATCGCGATGCCCACCAGCGCGGCAATTCCGCGGTCCGACGCCCCGAAAAAACCGTGGCTCGATCCGGCTAAGGCCCCAATGCCCGCTCCGATCAACCCACCGGCGACCAGGCCGATCACTGCATGCTCGCCACGCTTGGGCCCGGACCCTGTCGAGACGCGCACCACGTCTTCGCGTCTTATTAAGACATCGGAGCCCTTTTCCTGCATGGAAAGCGACTCCTCGGTGATGGCGGCAAATCGACCATTGTGGTTTTTCATGTTGGACTCGATCACTTCGATTCCCTGGCCTGCCTTCAGGGCGTTCAGATTGGACCATGAGTCCTTCGCTTTCTGACCACAGGCGGTGGCGGGGAGCCCGATGATGATCATGACGACGATCAAGAGAATCCAACCGCGCACCGCCGTGATGAGCTGAATCCAGCCCGCGGTTCGACTTTCAGGCTCAGTTCGCAAATGAGAAGCGGAAAACCGTCCAGAATTGCGGCGCTCCTGGACATGTTTCTCTTTCGCCTCTTGACCCAACAGAACTCCGATCGAGTTCTTGCTCATGGGTTTGGAATCTCCTCTTTGATCTCTCGGGTGTGGGCACGGCCCAATCGGAACGGTGAAAAAACAACTTCTTGCTGAAAAAATAAAAGCCGGCGTGGACGTCGACCTTCAGCGCAGACCACTCACTCACATGAGAAGTAGGACGCCCGCTGCCAGGATCGGTGGAGGAAGGGATACAGGGCCGTCCCGGCTTCGGCCAAGGATATTACTCACGCGGCATTCCACTGTCAATCGAAAAGCGCCCGTTCAGCGCATGGCCCAACTCAGCAGCGTTGGCGTGTGATACTGGTACCGATAGAAGTCTGCGAGATCCTGAACATGCTGACGGATCTGAGTCTGGCCTCGGGCCCGAATCGTGCCATCGACCAGGTTGACCGTTCCCTCCGGATCACGCACCAAATCAAAATACTGGTCCACTCCGTCCATTTCATTGGCGATGAATAAAGTCTTTCCATCGCCGCCAAGCATGCCGTAGATCGGGTTGTAGCAGACTGACACTAGATACGATTCGCGCTGGTACTCGCGATTCTCCTCTGCCGTTTCAGTGAACAAAGGGCGCCCGAATTTCTCATCATTGGCGATGGATCGGTAGCCCAACAGGTAATACAGCGAAGGTGTCACATCAATGTTGAACGCGACCGCCTGGGGATCGTAGTAGTAGCGATTCCGCGCCGCCGTGGGCAGGTGAATCATCAGGGGTATCCGCAGCGTCGAAGGATACATGCCATAGGCGTGACTGATGTGTCCGTATTCTCCATAAGCCTCGCCGTGATCGGCCGTGAGCACAACGACGCTGTTGTCGTAGAGTCCTCGGGCCTTCAGATAGGAAATGAAGCGCCCAAAGCATTCGTCGAAGCGCAGCAGTTCGTTTGCCGCCAAAGGCTGAAATCCCACGTACCGACCAGGCTGGGGCGGCCGCGTAGAATTCGCACGCATTAACGCCACCAGATGCACGTTCTGGGGCTGGGTATAGAGAAAAATGGGCCGCGATTTGTCCTGCCGTTGATCGATCTTCTGCTCCACTTCGATGGACGTCTGGCAGAAGTCCTGTTCCGCCCAGTAGCTGACGTCGGCATCCAGTCGATGCACATCTGGAGAATGCCCAATCAAGGGCTTCAGGATGGGATCAATGCTCACGTAGCGGTCGTAGTCATTCACCTCCACCAACTTTTCCAGATTGTTCATGGGCTGAAACGGCTGCACAAACTGCTTGTGCAGCATCAGACTCCCCGACCAGATTGCCGCTTCAGACAACGAAGTACCGCCGTAGCGGGTAAAGGCATTCCGCATGACCACGCTCTCGCCTGCGAAATCAGCGATATGTGGAGTGAACTGCACCGCGGGATTGTAGGGCGAGACATAGTCTTTGCGCAGGCTGTCCACCACGATCACAAAGATGTTGGGTTTGGGACCTGGGGCCGGCGTGAGAGGGTCAACCAGCTTTATATCGACGGGCCGGACCGCAATGTAGGCCGGGATATTGGTTTGCTCGCGCAGGAACCGGCAGAATTCGTCGCACGGCTTTTCTTTACGTCCCGCCCACAAGGCGAGGACCGCACCGAACGATGCATCGGAGGCCGTGTGCTGGCCGATGGCTTGGACCCATGCCGGATGCCGCTTCTCCAAGGCACGCATCGACGACGAATCTCGTTGCGAAAACCGCGAAGCCACAAACGTTCCCGCACAAAGCATTACGAGAAGTACCACGGAATACCGCTTGGCTGTTCTGGAGCGGGAGCGGGAGCTGGAGCTGGAGGATGACAGGCGCAGAAATAAGCCGGTGACCACCAGCCACAGCACCGCGGCCCAAATTCTCGCCAGTACAAAGTTCCAGTCCATGACCCCGATGTAGCTCGGCACGACATACATCGCCGTCAGCAGCACCAGAATCAGAGCTCCATTTTCCAGGCGCACGTTCAGGCCCAGATTGACGTTCTTTGGCCCGGGGTCTGCGTCACTCGCGTCCAGCGCGGAGTTTCTAGAGGCTTGAATCCTCCGCCAAAAGCCGCCGGAAAAGCATACAATCGTGACCGCAATCGCTGCCGAATAAATGTCCGCCTCACGGCCGGCAAACGGGATGCAGGGCAGAAGAACCCGCATAAAAAACCACGCCAGGGTCGCCGACGCGAACCCATAAAAACAAAACGTTCGCCAGCGACGTTCACGTACCAGCGAGCACAACGACAGAACCAGGTTCAGGCAGGAAACTGCAAACACCGCAAACAAGAGCTGGATCGCAATCGCCCACGCCCATGCCAGCAGGTCAACTCGGTTGAGGTCCCAGCCCCGCCCCGCGAAGATGTAGGAAAGCCACAGCATCCCCGGAAGCAACAGTCCGATTGCTAAGCCGGCCTGCAACGCGACCAAGAATGGCAAGTGCCATTCTTGATTCGATGATCCGACATTCGATGATTCGAGATTCGATCGTCCAACGTTAGATGGTTCGACCTGCGGCGATTTCGATTCGCCATCGTGATCGAGAACGCCCAGCCAAAAGATCGGGAACAGTACGGCAAGACTCCACAGAAAACTGTGATCGAGAACGCCCAGCCAAAAGATCGGGAACAGTACGGCAAGACTCCACAGAAAACTAAGCGAATTATTTCCGAGATTGGAAAACGGCCTCTTCCATAAAAAGAAAACCGCGACCGCAGCCTGCGCCACCAGGAATTCAAGCACCATGCGGCGTTCACGCCCGGTCCGACCTTCCGCGAGAACGGTTATTCCCAGGAACAACAACAGCACGCCATAGATATAAGGGTGCAGCCGGATAAACACCGGTACCCACGGATTCAAAGGCGCCTGAATAAACGAAACGTACATATCCGGCAAATACGCCAGCATGCAGTAGACCGAAGTGATCAGGCCGAGCAGTGCGTACATCAGCCGGGCGGCCATCCCCATCGAGTTAGAACGCGTATGCTTCACTGGCGAGGCCGACACATGGGATCAATCGAGTCCCTGGAAGAACGGCTCATGTCCAGAGAATAACAAGTGGATGTCGCAAGACTTTGGATTGAACGCGCTCTTTGAGGCACGAAAGTAACACCCTGGCAACTTTGGGCAATCCTCCGCCTTTTTGATATCGTGCTCCATGCCTTCGGAGCCCGCCTCGCCTCAAATCCACGAAGAAGGCCTCCACCACCAACTCTCCGCCGGACAAATGGCCATGGTCGCCGTCGGAGGCTCCATCGGCACCGGCCTGCTGCTCGGTTCCGGCGCAGCGATGGAAGTTGCCGGCCCTGCCGCCATCTTGAGTTTCATCGCCGCCGCCTTCATCAACTGGACTGTCGCCATGGCGCTCGGCGAGCTGGCCTGCGCTCATCCCGCCGCCGGAAGTTTCGGCATTTACGGCGACATCTATCTCAACGCCTTCGCCGGATTCATCGCCCGCGCCGGCTACTGGATCGGCCTCTCTCTCGCCATCGGCGCCGAAATGGTCGCCGCCGCCACGTACATGCTGGCCTGGTTCCCCGGCGTGCATCCCTACATCTGGATTCTGGTCTTCGCCGCGATCCTGCTCACGCTCAACCTGCGCAGCGTCGGCTCCTACGGACGCGTCGAGTTCTGGCTCTCCATGATCAAACTCGCAACTATCGTCGCCTTCATCGTGATCGGCGCAGCGCTACTGCTCGGCAGCCGCGTCACCCCGCAATACAACGCCCACGGCGGATTCTTCCCTAAAGGCCCGTGGTCGCCGCTAGTAGCCCTGACCTTCGCCATCTACAGTTTCGGCGGAGTCGAAATGGTCGCCGTCACCACCGGCGAATCGCGCTCCTCGAAAGAAACTCCCCGCGCCGTCTGGCTGACTTTTCTCACTCTCACGTTCGTCTACGTCGGCGCCATGGTCATACTTCTCGGCCTCATGCCCTGGAATCACGCCGGTGTCACCGAAAGCCCCTTCGTCACCACTTTTCAAACCGTGAAAATTCCCCACGCGTCCGGAGTCATGAACTTCGTAGTCCTCACCGCCGCACTCTCCGGAGCCAACGCCGCGCTCTACGTCGCCGCCCGCATGCTGTTCTCGCTAGCCCGCACTGGATGGGCCCCCGCCCGCCTCGGCCGCCTCAATCACGAAGGCTCGCCCCAATTCGCTGTCATGGTCTCCGCGTTCGGAATCCTCTTCGCCCTAGCCCTGGTTCTCTGGGCCCCGGAAAATGCCTTCCGCTACATAGTCGGCGCCGCCTTCACCGGCATGATCCTCTCCTGGCTAGTCTCGTTAGCGGCGCACATAAGTTTCCGCCACCGTCGGACAGCCGCCGAACTAGCCGCACTCCCCCTGCGTTCCCCGCTAGGCCAATGGGGATCCATCCTCGGCTTCATCATGGTGAGCATCGCCCTGGTCCAAACCTGGCTCTACCCCCGCGTAAACCTCTACAGCGGCCTGACGTGCCTGGCAGTTCTAACCGTGTGCTACGCCCTAATGAAACCGCACAGAAACTAGAAGAAAAAACAGAAGAATGAAGCACGCGGTTCATGTGGGGACAGCCGCCCCCGGCTGTCCGGCCGGGCAAAGCCCGGCAGCGCATTCAGCCGACTGGGTCCCAGAACTCCACCTCGCCCCACTCCCCTGTCATGCTGAGCGCGGCAGTGAGGATCGTGAAACGATCCTCACCGCGAAGTCGAAGCATCCCTACCCCTCCGCAGCCCGATCTTATGTATAGTGTCTCTTCCAATCTGTTGAATCCCGCATAACCGCCGTCGGAAAGGGCAATCGCGTGACACGCCGTTCCATCCTTCGTCTGTTCGTCGCATCATTCATTGCTCTGCACGGTCTTTGGGCTCAGCAATCCCCCGACAAAATCTTCTTTCACGCCAAGGTTTTCACTGGCGACCCAGAAAATCCCTACGCCGAAGCCGTCGCCATACGCGGAGACAAAATCCTCGCCGTCGGCAATCTAACTGAAGTCGAAAAGTCCTCCTCCGCAACCCCCGAACGCATCGATCTCGCCGGCAAAAGTCTTTTCCCCGGCTTCATCGATTCCCACAGCCATTCCATCGACGGCGGACTCACCCTGATCTCCGCCGACGCCAGCGACAAAGTCTTCACCCTGAAACAACTTCCTCTTTTCGTCGCAGACGCGAAAAAAACCGGCCGAGGCATGCGCGGCGACATCCTCGAGATCCTCGGCCTCCCGCTAGAATTCTGGTCGCACCCCGACGTTCTCAACACCGACTTCAGCACCGGCGCCTACGCCCAGCAAGCCGTCCTCCTCCGCGGCATGGACGGCCACACATCCTGGGCCAACCGCGCCCTGCTCCAGCGCGCCGGCATCACTGCCGATTTCCTCAAGAGCCTCTCGCAAGACCAGCGCGCCTACTACGGAATAAATAAAGACGGCCAGCCCAACGGTTTCCTGGTCGACGCCGGCACCGAAAAAATCGAACCGCTTCTGCCCAAGCCCACGCCCGAACGCCTGTTCGCCGCCGCCCGCGCCGCCCTCCAATACAACTACAGCCTCGGCATCACCGCCTGGCTCGATCCCCTGGCCGCAGATTATGTCTTGCAGGCCTACAAACTCCTAGCCGATCACGGCGAACTCACGCCGCAGGTCGTCGCCTTCCCGCAAGTGCTGGCCAAAGATCCCGCCGCCGAACTCGCGGCCGTGCAGCAAACTCGCGAGCGCTATAAATACATTCGCAACCTGCACATCACCGGCATTAAAGTCTTCGCCGACGGCGTAGTCGAGTTCCCTTCGCAAACCGCGAACCTCAGCAAGTCCTACAAAAACACCGGCCGCAACGGCGACCTGCTCTTCGATCCCAAGAAATTCGCCGAGCTCTGCATCGCTGCCGACCGACAAGGCTTGATCGTCCACGTCCACGCCCTCGGCGACGGTGCCGTGCACGCCGCACTTGACGGCATCGCCGCCGCCCGCCAGGCCAACGGCAATTCCGGCCTGCCCCACACTCTGACCCACGAACAATTCGTGCTGCCGGAAGATTTCCCCCGCTTCCGCGAACTCGGCGTCATCAGCGCCCTGCAACTTTTCTGGGCCGAGGCCAGCAACGACACTATCGAAATCGTGAAGCCCTACCTCGATCCCGATATCTACCAGTGGCAATATCCCGCCCGCTCCATCCTCGACAACGGCGGCATCATCTCCGGAGCCAGCGACTGGCCCGTCTCGACCGCCAACGTTTTCTATGCGATCTATCAGGCCGAAACCCGCAAAGGCCCCGAAGGCGTCCTCGACGCTTCGCAGGATATGCCCCGCGAAGCCATGTTCTACGCCTACACCCGCAACAGCGCCCGCGCCATGAATATGGATTCCATCGGCACCATCGCCCCCGGCAAAAGCGCAGATTTAGTTCTGCTAGACCGCGACGTATTGACAGTCTCGCCAGAAGAAATGCGCAACACAAAAGTCCTGTGGACAATGGTGGCAGGCAAGACTGTCTATCGCGCTAAGCGAGGGGGGAAGGCGACCACCTGGCGCTCTACGCCGGATTCCCAATGAGCGTAATGGCCTGTGGGTGTTGAAAAAGTCACTGAGATTAGCGGGCGAGATTTAGCGAAAGCATGTTAAGACCTGAATATGCTGCGCTGGATTTCGATTTTGGGAGGCCTGCTGATCATGATGGGACAACACGCTCGCTCCGAAGCGCTGTTCTACTACTTCCGCCTGGAAGATCAAGTTCCTAAAACCATCTACTGCGGTTAATCGACAAGCACGCCTGTTTACAACCGTTATCGTGCTCCCACCTTCGGCTCGATGCAAAAGAAAGGCCGCCCGAGACCCGAGCGGCTTTTCTGTGCTGAGGCTGGAGCGCCGAAGCTAAGGATTCATCTCGAACACCGTTCCCCCTCCAAAAGCACCGCCGCCGCCGGTTGTTCCGTAGAGATTGCCGGCGGTATCGAGGATCAGACCCGCGTAGGGGACTTCCCCGTCGGTGCCGGTGCTGCTGAAGATGCAAGGGAGGCTCTCGGTCCAAGTGCCCCCGCTGGGGGTCAACTCGAAGACTGTGCCAACGCCATTTGAGCCGCCGTGAGTCGTCGTGCCGTAGAGATTGCCAGCGCTGAATATCAACCCAGCGTTAGAACCCCAACCGTCGGTGCCGTTGTCGGCGAAATTGTGCAGCAGGGTCTCGGTCCACACGCCGCCCGCTCCGGGGGACAACTCGAATACCGTACCGTTGTCGTTGGAACCGCCGAAAAACGTGGTGCCGTAGAGTTTGCCGGAGGCGTCGAAGATGATTCCGCCGTCGAGGTAGTTGCCGTCGATGCCGTTTACGAGAAAGCTATGCAACACCTTCTCGGTCCAGAGGCCGCCCGCGCCGTGTTTCAACTCGAAGACGGTGCCGATGGAAGCATTGCTGCCCTGGGCAGTACCGCCTTGCAGCGTGGTGCCATAGAGATTGCCGGCAGTGTCGAAGACGAGGCCGGCATAGGGAACAAAACCGTCGGCGCCATTCTCGTTGAAGTCATGCAGAATCTTCTCCGTCCAGCCCCCACCCGCGTTGCGCTTTAACTCGAACACGGTTCCGTAGTGGAAGTTAGTGCCACCCGAGGTGGTGGTGCCATAGAGATTGCCGGCGGCGTCGAGGATCAGGCCGGCATAGGGAGTGTAGCCGTCAGTGCCAGTGTTGGGATCGAAGCTGTGGAGAATCCTTTCCTCCCAGGTTCCGCCGGCTTGGGGAATCAACTCGTACACCGTTCCGTAGCCAAAAGCGCCGCCTGCGGTCGTTGTACCGTAGAGATTGCCGGCGGGATCGAAGATCACGTTGCTGTAGGGAACTACGCCGTCGGTGCCATTGTTCTGGAAGCGATGGAGCACCTTCTCGGTCCAGCCGCCGCCGGTTCTGGGCATCAACTCGAATACCGTGCCCTCGTTGCCATCGCCCCCGATTTGGGTGGTGCCGTAGAGATTGCCGGCGGTGTCGAAGGTCAGGCTGGAGTAGGGGACCTCCCCGTTGCTGCCGGTGGTGTTGAAGCTGTGCAGCACCCTCTCCGTGGCGGCACTGGCACTGGGGACGAACACGCTTGCGTAGATGATCGCCAGAGCCGTGGTCAGTCCGATGGAAAGCATTTTGAGTCGCACGTAGTCCTCCTTGAACAAAAGACGGCTGCAAAGCAGATTCCAGGCAACTGCGAAAGAGTGGATCGCTGGTGGGCCCAAAAAACGCGAGTCGGATTATGCTGGGTGGTTGTTGCCCTGTCAAGCTGCAAATAGTTGCAGGTCGCGGAGCAGGGAGGACGAAGGTGCAACCTTGGCAGCCCGCAATTTTTCAAGACTTCGCTAAAGCATAGCTCCTTATGACTGCGCGGTTTACACGATATATTAGCCGCACCTTCGTCCGCTGTCGATAAATCGCCATTACACTCATTGACACCAAGTCGGCTATGCCCCAATCAGAGTAATAGCATTGTTCACCGCAGTTGATGACGATCCTTCAGTTTCCCATACCATTGCCATGACGTTAAGGATCGAGGGCTTTCAGTGCGCCAGCTCCGAGCCGCTCCGCCAGCTGCGCCCGATACAGACTCTCAGGCAATACGCGATGATTCGGCGACTCAATGAAGCCCTGCGGAAGGTCGGAGCCCAGGTCACGACGTCGCACTCCCATCATCTTCATGGGCGCGGTGAGTTCTTTCCCAGAGGTGCCAATGGACCAGTTGGCCGCTCCGGGTGGGTTCTGAATGATGAGCGAGTCTGCGGAGCTGTTCCACACCACGCCCCAGCCCATCGTCCAGCCATGCCCCGTGCCCATCTCGCCACGATTCATCAGGTCGATTCCGCCCTGCGGCACCTGGACGTTATCGACGAGAAAACCCGTGGCCCAGCGCTGATGCGGCTGAACGTGTCCATTGCCGTTGAATTTGGAGTCCAGCACGACATTTGGCCCCTGATTGCGCGCCCCTGTCATCACGTAGAAAAGATCATCGCCCGTCGAACCGCAGCGCAGCATTAAAAGCTGCGTTCCGCCCAGCATGAAATCAGCCGGCTTCGCCGGGCTGGTAATCGTGGTCGTGTGCTTGAACACGACGTTCTCGATCGTAATCCGTGATGTGTCTGAGGCCGCATCGATTCCTTCTGTAGTGTCGTCGACGAGAACGTCGCGTACCCAGCCATCGCGAAGACTCTTGAGATTGATCGCCCGGAACAAAGGGTCGGTAAACGCAACACGGCGAGCCGGCGCCACAATGTGCAGCGCTTCGATCCCATCCTGCTCAATCCGACCGCTGATGGCGACCTTCACCACCTCCGCGCCTTCAGGACGCAGATATTTCCGGTCGTAAGAGTCGGTGAGTGGAACATCGAGAGCGAGTTCATTGCCGTGACGACCCGCGACGACGCGAAAGGTCGAGATGGCATTTCCAACCCAGGTCTCAGCCTCGCCGTCACGCGTCATTCTGTCCATGCCCATAAAACGCAGCCATTCGGGCGTGGTGTAGCGCGTGATCCGGATCGTGTCTCCGGGAGCGAACGAGGAAGCATCGTCGAGCGTAATGGACCGGGCCCCAGCCGGAACGTAGGGCTCGACGATGTGGGCGACGGAGCCTAGAATCTGTATCTCCGCTTTGCCCGCGACTGCGATTGCCACGTGGGGCTCTCCGGTCAATCTTAGGGTTGTGCCCGCTGAAAGCGGGCCGCTGCCGCGCAGCACGACTCCCGAGGCGTTGATGTTCACAGTAGCACTGCAGAGAAACGTTCCAGATGCGAGGAGAACAGCGCCGCGAAACCCATCTTTCAGCGGCAGGGAAGAAACCTGATCGATGGCGCGCTGAATGGCCGCAGTATCGTCCGCACCGGACGGAACAACCGTCTGCACCTCAGGTAAGCGCGGCATCGCGACGCCGCCGCCCATGTACCCGGCGTAGGAAAAATCGACGATACGGTCACCTTGCGGCAGCGCGCGATAGACCAGCCGCCCCGACGAATCCAGCGAAACCCAATGCTCCTTTGATCCCCCTGAATGAGCGGAAACGGCAACGATCAAAGGCAGCAGAACGCGTGGAATCAGGCGCATGCTCACTTCCTCACCGGAATGCGATTGTATACAATCCGGCCCGACCGGCACTCGCCATCTCGGGGATAACAACCCTGCACGCCGATTGCGCAGGCGACTGCCTCCCCTACACCGGAAATGCGGGGAGGCGTTTTCGGTGCGGCGATTTTCTGATAGACTTCGCGTTCGTCTGGTTCCCCCTACCTAGGCGTTTGCTGGAGTGACTCTCATGCAGCAGATTATCAATAAGCTCATCTTTTCATTTGCAGCCGCGGCCGTCGCATTTTCGCTGTCTGCGCCGCGCGCGCAAGGCCAGACCGAGAAAATCATTTACAGCTTCACCGGTGGCACGGACGGAACCGCCCCCTCGGCCGGCTTAGCTATTGATGGAAGCGGGAACCTCTACGGCGGCACGGAATTTGGCGGTACTAACGGCGCTGGCACGATTTTCGAATTGAGTCCTGGAAGCGGAGGCGTCTGGATCAAGACGGTTCTGTACACGTTTGGCTTTAATACGACCGGGGATGTATGGTTCCCGACCTCGAATCTGGTCCTTGATGCGAAGGGCAATTTGTACGGCATAGGCCCTGAAGGCGGGGCCTATGACGCCGGCGGCATTTTCGAACTTTCGCCCGGATCGAACGGAATATGGACAGAGAAGGTCATTTACAGCTTCACGGGAGGAACCGACATTGTGTCGTTTCAGCCGTACCTGTCGATTGACAGCGCCGGTAATCTCTACGGTTATCGTGAGGATTTTCTTTCGACATCGGGCACGACCAGTTATGGGGCCGTTTTTCAAATACAGGCGAATGCGAATGGCACGTGGGTGGAAAACATTTTGCACACGTTTTCAGGGGGGAACGACGGCAGCGCTCCTTACGACGGGCAGCTGACTCTTGATTCTGCCGGAAATGTATATGGACAGGCTTACAACGGCGCTCGAGATTTTGGCCTCGTTTTTGAGCTGGTCCGAGGTTCGAAGGGCAGCTGGACTGAGAAGACCTTACATACCTTTACGGGTGCGGCCGATGGCAGCTCTGTCGCTCCGGGAGCTCTAGTCATTGATCCCAGCGGCAACATTTTTGGGACATCAGTGTGGAATGCCTTCGAACTCGTCCCAGATTCGAATGGAACCTGGACCGAAAAGATACTGCACACCTTCAGTGGCGGCAGCGATGGCACTTATCCCGAGTCGGGGTTGACCCCGAGTCCATCAGGCACTCTCTATGGGGTCACCTATGAAGGAGGTCTGCACCACGGTACCGTTTTTCAGCTGAGTCCTGGCTCGAACGGAACCTGGACCGAAAATGTGCTCCACCGATTCACGACCACCGGGGGCGACGGCATCTATCCTAGTTCGCCACTTGTTCTGGACGGACACGGCAATCTCTTTGGGTCGACCGCGAATGGCGGCATATCGAACAATGGTGTTGTTTTTGAAGTGACGCCATAATTGACGAGCGATCCTATTGCTGAACGCTGTTAGCTGTCGCAAAATCTCCCACTCTCCTCACCGCATCGCGCCCTAGCCCCGGCTTCGGCGACCGGCCTCTTAGAGCCTAACGGAGATTCTCTACCAGTCGGTTTCGCTCGCAACCCTTCCCGGCGTCCGCCGCATCTCAAGCCCGATTGCAGCGAACCCGCGTGAGGTGTTCCGTGTTGAAGCCTTTGGTTGTCGTCTCGTTTCTAGCGCTCTCTTTATCCTTGGCCGTCCTCGTCATCCCCGCCGAAGCCAGCACAAAAGAAGTCCTTTACGTGGCTGGACCGCAGGGCTCATCGACAGTGATGCTCTATGCCTACAGTGTCGATCCCACAACTGCCGCCGCCACTCAAGTCGGCAGCGCCATCAGCGTCGCCAGCGGCTCTCTGGTTCCGCTTTCCATCGGGACCAGTCACTATCTCTACCTGTGGAGCAAGATTGGGGTCTGGCTTTACCATATGGATGCCGACGGTGCTCCCCTCGGTCCTTCGCAATTTGTCGCGTTCTCTTTTGCCCATCCGGTCAACACTTTTCTCATCGACCCCGACGGCAAATTCGCCTACGCGGCGCTGGGCTGGCCCGATTACGAGGGAAGCGCAAATTCGATCATTCTGTTTACCATCGATCAGTCCACCGGCAAGCTCACCAACACGAATCAGGTCGTCGCGTCCTACACCAATAACTACACCGGCTTCTGGAACTTCAAATTCGCGCAGGGCGGCGGGAAACTCTTCGGATACTACCTCGACGACGGCCCCTACACCTCGATCTTCGGATACGATTACTACCCGGTAAATCAAACGACCGGCGGGCTGGGCAAACTGCAAAACATGTTTTACGCCCAGACTGGCGAGTGCGGCAGCAGCTGTGCGGTCGCCGTGACCGATCTGCTCTCCGCCGAAGATGGCGTGTGCTGCGGCCCGTCCAGCGGCTATCTTGCAGCAACGCTCACTGCGACCGGGCAGCAGATTCTTTGTCCGCAAAGCGATACTTTCTGCACCGACGACGTTGCCAATCTGGCCATTGATCCGGCCAATGCGAACGTCTTCTTCGGCGATTCGACTGCCAGCGAAACCTACATCCTGAACGTGGATTTTTCCGCCGGCCAACTCACTCCGAGTTCGTCCACCATCCTCGGAACTCCCCCAACATATTTCAGTCCAGACAGCCAGCTCGTGTATGCCGTGAACCAGAACGATATCGGCATCTATGCACTGCAGACCGTGACCGGCACTCTGACAGCAAGCACAACTCTGCCGGACTCCGGGGTGGTCAGCATCGCAACCGCCTCCTTCGACAAATGAGAGAAGTGAGTCCGATCAGCGTTACATCAGCCGCTACTCTGAGCACGGGTATTCGTGCCATACTTCGGCATGCTTCTTCGATCCGCCGAAACTGCAGATGCGATGTCTGTGGCCCGGGTGCACGTTCGTTCCTGGCAATCGGCCTATCGGGGCCTGCTTCCCGACGAGTACCTCGACAATCTTCGCCCCGAAGACAGGGCGCAACGATACGACTTCGCAACCCGCGATCCTCAGAAACCGCACACCATCGTAGCGGTCGAAGCGGGATTGATTCGAGGGTTCGCCACCACCGCGCCATCGCGCGATTCGGATTTAGCGGGTTATGCCGAACTGTGCGCGCTCTATGTTGATCCTGACCACTGGGGTCAAGGCGTGGGGAAGGCTCTTATATCGGCAGCTCGCGAACGGCTCGTCGCACTGGGCTTTCGAAATGCGCTCTTGTGGGTTTTGAAGGGGAATGATCATGCAGACCGTTTTTATCGAGTGGATCAGTGGACGCCCGACGGCCTCCAGCGCACAGACACAATGTGGGGCGTGACCGTAAACGAACTCCGCTATCAACGCAAACTCTAAATACCCTCAGGACCTTTCGCAACGGAAAAGCCGACCCCCAAGCAGGTGGCTTCGCATTTCGAGCGTCGATGCTACGGTTCGATCAGGAATCTCTTGTTGCTCGTCAACGTGCCGCTCGGCGTGGTCACCGTCACAAACCCGCTGGTCGCGCCCTCCGGAACGGTGGCCTTGATGAAGGAACTGGACATCACGGTGAACACCGCCGCCGTGCCGTTGAAGCTGACGCTGGTCGCGCCCGTCAGATCGGTCCCGAGAATCTTGACGGAGTTTCCAACTCGGCCGGACGGGGCCTGTGTTTCCACAAACGACCCCAGATCCACAGACAGGCGAAAGACCGTGCCATAACCACCAGAACCGCCGTCAGGGAGGCCGCCCTCGAAGGTTGTGCCATAGAAGTTCCCATCTGTGGCCTGGACCAGCGCCGCGTAGGGGTTGGCCCCGGCCCTGCAACTGCCTTGCGGGCAAAAGCTGTACAGCGTCGTCAGCGTGCCGCTTGGGGTAATCCTGAAGATCGTGCCACAACCGACGTCACAATTACTGGTCCCGCCCCCGACGGTTGTCCCGTACAAGTTCCCGTCGGTGGCCTGAACCAGCCCTGCCTCGGGGAACTCCCCGTCCAGGCAACTGCGCTGCGTGCAAAAGCTATAGAGCGTCGTCAGTGTGCCGCTTGGGGTAATTTTGAAGACCGTGCCACAGCCGTAGCCGCTACATTCCGCTTCGTTCGCCCCGCCCTCTTCGGTTGTCCCGTAGAAGTTCCCGTCGGTGGCCTCGACCAGTTGCCCAGAGGGGAGGGCGCCATCTGCGCAATGGCTTTGCGAGCAAAAACTGTACAGCGTCGTCAGCGTGCCGCTAGGGGTGATTTTGAAGACCGTACCAGAAGTACCATAACCGCTGTTGGCCCCGTCGACCTTCGTCGTCCCGTAGAAGTCCCCGTCGGTGGCCAGAACCAGTTGCGCATAGGGCTCGGCGCCGTCCGTGCAATTGGCTTGCGAGCAAAAGCTGTACAGCGTCGTCAGCGTGCCACTCGGGGTGATTTTGAAGACCGTGCCGTAACCGTTGGCCCCGCCGAACTGCGTTGTCCCGTAGAAGTTCCCATCGGTGCCTTGGATCAGTCCGGCGACAAGGTAGTAGCCGTCCGGGCAACCGCTTTGCGAGCAAAAGCTATAAAGCGTAGTCAACGTCCCACTAGCGGTGATCTTGAAGATGGTCCCAGCGAAGTTGGCTCCGCCACTCTCAGTTGACCCGTAGAAGTTCCCATCGGGACCCTGGACCAGCCCCGCGTAGGGGTACAGGCCGTCCAGGCAACCGCTTTGCGGGCAAAACATATGAAGCGTCGTCAGCGTGCCGCTCGTGGTTATTTTAAAGACCGTCCCGTTAAGGCTTATCCCGTAGGAGACTGTTGTCGAGTACAGATCTCCGTCTGTACCCTGGACCAACCCCGCGTAGGGGTTGCCGCCGTCCGTACCATCGAAGCTGTGCAGCGGGGTGTAGGTCTGCGGGGTTGCCCCTGTAGTTGCCGCCGCGACCATCAGCAGGAGCGTTGCCAGTCTGAGTGCCCCATTCGAGATAGGTGATTTCAATTTCATGTTGTCCTCCGAGCACACTGCGTTTCTTGACACGACTCGTTGCTGGTTTGGCTTCGCTGCGGCCCTGAGAACAACGGCAAGTGCAAGAGTCGGGTCGCGGGAGAGCCCGACATTTCCGAGTTATCTTGATTTTCCTGACTGGGTCTTGTGGGCCACTCACGAAGAGAGAAGGCCTCGGAACTTCAGACCGAAGCTACGCGCCCGAGTTCCGCCTTTCGATGACCGGCATCACGGGTCAGGGTGATGAAAAACACCTTGGGCAGATAGAGCTGGAAGCCTCGTTAGCAGGTGGAAGCGATGGTTTGGTTAGACGCTCAAAGAACCGCTCAACTATTAATATCCCGATTCCAAGCATCAACCCGTCGCCCCTCTCTTCAAGTTCCATCGAGCGCCTGTAGAATCAAATTCAAATAACGATCCTTCCACCGGAGAAACGCCTTTGACTAAAGAGGAAGCCTGGCATCTGGCCAACGCCTGGGTCGCAGCGTGGAACGCTCATGATCTGGATCAGATCATGACCCACTATGACGACGCGGTCGAGTTGACTTCGCCGGTCGCCGCCCAGCTATTGGGCACGGACGGCAAGGTGGTCGGAAAGGCCAGTTTGCGAGCCTATTTTCAACGAGGGCTGGCAGCCTACCCCACCCTCAGCTTTCACCTGGAGGATGTGCTCTGGGGCATCAACACCGTGGTGCTCTACTACACAAATCAAAAGGGAACTCGCACCGCAGAGTTCATGGAGTTGTCGCCGAGCGGGAAGGTAGCCCGAGTCGTGGCGAACTACGGCGCGTAGAGAGTCGGCAAACCCCGCGTCCAGCACAGCGAAGGGTGATCGCGATCACCGCCGGGCTCTGGCCATTCGCCTTATCGTAATGTGCGAGGTCATTACCGATGGTTGAGACGTCCCTTGGGCAACAATACCTGAGAGCAGCCCTCGCCAAATGGCGCGAGGCCAATCCTTGGGCGAGCGCTGTACCCTGGGAGCGGATGCCCTCGCGATACAAGAATGAAATCGAGCAAACCGCGAGAGCGGCAATCGCAACCAGCCGTCCCGTCAGCCCTCTCGAAGATGTCGTTCGAGAAATCGATGATGACCTCGCCGCCTGAAGCGGACGCGCCTTAGGCTCAAATTCAATGGAGTGATGCAGCAAATGCACATTTACCGAAAAGTGTGCACTATTGAACAGACCGCCAGAACGCGCAGCCAGTATGCTGCCTATACTTGCAAACAGAACACGGTCATGGGTTAGCGACTGTATGTCATTCGACCCTCACGATCGGTTCAAACTTCGGCTGGACTCACCCTCTGAGTCCGGCCTCTTTTTTGGCCGACTTCTTGCGAACGAACCCTTCGTGCCACTGCAGCAGCTTTTTGTCCTGGCGAAACAAACGGCGCGTCGGCAGCGGCTCAAAGTCGCACGCAACGCAGGCGATATGTTCTGCAAGATCTCTCGCCCTGCCCGCCTAAACCCTGTCTTTCTCTCATCCTCAGGTTGCAAATTCCTTCATCTTGACGCCGACCAATGGCAATGGGATGCTCACATCGGCGGATTCCGTCGGGTTCAAAGCATTGCGGAGGCGTGGAATGAAGGGGCCAGCATTGAAGAAATCAGAATTGAATAGACCAGAATCGAACAAACCAGAATCGATCAGACCAGAATTGCAGAAGCTAAGCTTGAAACCGCTTTCATCCATGCTTCCGATGGTTGCTGCCGCAGTGCTATTGCTCGGCGTTACCGCTCTCCCGCTGGCTGAGGCGCAAAAGCTGGCCGGACCGACTCGGCCCTCGGCGGTACCAGAGGGCTACGTAGTCACGCCCTTCGGCTACTTTCACCCTTCGTGCGTGCACGGCATCGCCAGCGGCGAAACCGTGCTGGCCGACGGACGTGTCCAACATCTGGATGGCTCGGTCGACGCGGTCGCTCCAGTCTGTAATTACTCGCATTACACGGCCCACGGCGAGGTGGTAACCCCGCGCCGGTCCAGCGTAGAGCCTCCGGCGATCGGGCACAGCTGGATCGAAGATGGGGACACCACGACCACCACCTCCTACGGCAAGCTCACCGCGAGCTGGGTAGTGCCGCCCGCGCCCACTACGAATGATGGCCAGACGGTGTATCTATTTCCAGGCATGGTCGACTTACAAACCGACGAGACGATTATTCAGCCGGTGCTAGGTTGGAATTCGTTTCTCGGCCAGGTGTGGACGATTGCGAGTTGGAACTGCTGCCCGAGCGGAACGGCTAACTACAGCAAGCCAATCGAGGTCAACGTCGGCGACACCATCAATGGCACCATCAAGTCCACCTGCGCGGCCGGAGTAGAGTCCTGCACCAAGTGGGACATTGGCACCGAAGATTTCACCACAAAAAAGACTACGACGCTGGCGAATACACCGGGTGAAGGCCAAACCTTCAATTGGGCGCAGTCGGGCGCGTTGGAAGTCTATGAGATTTCCCAATGCAGCGACTATCCGCCGAATGGTTCAATCACATTCTCCAAGGTAGCGCTGTACGACAATACCTTCACCCGGATCGCCAACCCAGGATGGTCGATCACCGATTACTTCGACGGCCTCTCACCGCAGTGCAACTACGGCGGAGAAACCACCGCCAACTCAGTGACCCTCGACTACTAATTCGGGCCCTGTGGAATCTTTCACCAGTTGACCATCAATTCGAATTCGCGACCGCCCGATTTCGCGAAAGAAGAAAACGTCCCAAGCCCAGCAGAGCCGTGAGAAGCCCGATCGCTCCGACCACGGGGAGCGCACGATTCGTCGCCCAGTCGGCTTGCCTCTGATACTTCTCCGCGGGCGAGCCACGCAGAGGCTGGATGCGGTTTACTCCTCTAAGGTCGGGGAACAGATAGACAGGAATGACCGTGCCCGGGGGATAACGTTGCATTAATTCGGCTCGATCCTGAGGGTACACGTAGGGCAATAAGTCCATTGCCTCTCTTTGCCCCTCGACGATGCCAACAGCAGTGGCAATTTCCGGTGTCGAGCCCCCGTCGATCCCCGCAGTGGGCGGAGAGTATTGCACGCTGATCACGCGGAATGTCGTCGCATGGTACGGCGCTCCTTGGTAGAGTTCCGCGCGCGACGATGAATTCATGTAGAGAGGAAACCACCATAGGAAAGCGAGGACAAAAAGAGTCCCGCATATTCCTATCGTCCAGTTGAGCAGCCGAACACCCATGCTTACGGGCGGCTTCGGCGTGAGACTCACGCCACATCGCGGACAGTGGGTCTCGACATAGAGACCCAGGTCGAGCCCACAACTCGGGCATTTGCTCGGAGGCCGCATGCGCCTCCAATTGCAGCATGAACAGATTCACGCCACAAATAACAGGAGTAACTTCGCTAGCGTAGTGGTTGCAATTAGACGATTTCGCCCATTGCTCAGTTTTTGGCCAGGCGATCCCGGCGCTCGCCGACGCGCCCTTTTTGTAAGTCGTTGAGCCTTCGTGTAAGTGCTTGAAAAATCGTAGAAGGGCGCTGGGAAGCCGCAGGGCGTACAGTTTTTGCGCGGACGACCTCACGCTTGGTCCAGCGATCGATCGTCGATGCCAGGGCCGTTTCCGGCCTCGCAAAGGGCATCCTGGCTGCGGTGCTGAAGCCGTTTCCGCGCTGGCTTTTACTGCGAGAGCTTGTCTCAAATTGCTACACTGTATGTACGCCGTTGTACGTATATTTCTCAACCTCAGCAAAACAAAACAGTTGCATCTGGTTTTCGCATTCCAGTTCACTGCCTTCCTGGCTCGCATCTGGCCGGTTCGTATCGTCGATCCCCCTATAATTGCGTGATTGCATTCATCTTATGGGGGAGGGTTCATGATTTCTCGGCGACGGTTTCTGGAAGCAGGCGGTCTGGCGGCGGGGATTGCGGCCTCACGTTCACTGGCGGCCGCGGGCGCGGCGGACGACACTTCCCTGCCGCCATCGCTAGCGCAATTGAAGTCGCGGAAGAACGAAGCCACTCCAATCACAAGAGACGAACGCGAAGCACGCCAGGAACATGCCCGCAAACTCATGCACGACAACGCGCTCGACGCCATCGTGCTGATGGAAGGCACATCGCTGCGCTACTTCACCGGCGTCGACTGGTGGGGCGGCGAGCGCCTGTTCGCGCTAGTTTTGCCCGCCAAAGGCGCGGCGTTTTATGTGTGCCCAGCATTTGAAGAAGGACGGGCGCGCGAGCAACTCGCCAACGCACCGGGGGGCGAGCGGGCCGACTTGCGGAATGAGGTGCGAGGCAATGTGCGGGACGACGTACGGGTGTGGCAGGAGGACGAGAACCCGTATCAACTCGTGGCGCAGGGATTGAAAGATCGCGGCCTCGCCGGCGGCAAGCTCGGAATCGAAGAAACGGTGCGCTTCGTTTTTGCCGACGGCATTGCCAAGGCTGCGCCGCAGGCCAATATTTCAAGCGCGACTCCCGTGACCGCCGGTTGCCGCATGATCAAGAGCGCTCACGAAACTGCCTTGATGCGGCTGGCGGCGCAAGTCACGCTGGCGGCCTACGAGGCGGTGTATCACGCGTTGCATCCGGGCATGACGCAGCAGGATGCCTCGAATCTGATCGATGCGGCCTACCGCCAGCTGGGGTTCCCCGGCGACGCCAGCATCATGGTAGACGAGTACACGGCGTATCCTCACGGGTCGACTACGCCGCAGGTGATCCGCGAAGGCTCGATCGTTATGATTGACGATGGCTGCACGGTGGAAGGCTATCAATCCGACATCACGCGGACGTTCGTTCTAGGAAAAACCGCGGGCAATGCCGGAGACAAAATGAAGAAAGTGTTCGACATCGTGCTGCGCGCGCAGTCGGCGGCACTGGCAGCGGCGCATCCGGGAGCCGGGTGCGGGTCCATCGATGCCGCGGCGCGAAAAGTAATTACCGACGCCGGCTATGGCCCCGACTACAAATACTTCACGCACCGGCTCGGCCACGGCATGGGCATGGATGGGCATGAATGGCC
>JBELAE010000064.1:0-17460 GCA_049509155.1 Candidatus Sulfotelmatobacter sp. | reverse complement strand
TTCCTCGGCGTCTTTCTTCTCGGCTTCCTTGCCGGCCGGAGGAGTTGCGGGCGTCTGCGCCTGCCCCTGTGGGGAAGCGGCGGGCGGAGTCGAGGGCTGCGCCGCCTGGGCCAGCGTTCGAGTCACTCCGAAACTTAGAAGAAGCACAGCTCCCATCACCAACCGGATCAAACTGGACACTCGATTCATCGTTTCTCCCTATTTTTTCTTTGCCAGCATGTTCTGCATGATACGTATCTCGGCTCGTTGCGTATTGTCGGCATCGGTCGCGAAGTTGAACAGCTCGGCATCCTGTCCAGCGCCCGCAGTGTCGAATAGATCTTTTACCATAGTCAACGCGCCGTTGTGATGTTGAATCATCCCTACCAGGAATAAGTGGTCAAACTCGGCGCCCTTCGCCTTCCGGAGCGCGTCCATCTGCTGCGGCGTGAGCATTCCGGGCATCAGCGCCATGCTGTTGTGGGACGCGTCGTGGGACGCATCGGGGGACGTTGTCGTGTGCGGCATATCCATGCCTGGCATTTCCATCCCCGGCATGTCCGGCATCGCCTGGGGAACGGATTCGCCCCGCGCCGCCAGCCAGCGCTTCATGAACTTGATTTCGTCCGACTGCGAGATGCTGATGCGTGCGCCCAAGGAACGCAGTTCTTTGTTCTCGGTATGCGACGGAATCATCGCCGTCATCTCCACCGCTTGCGAATGATGGAAAATCATGCCCTGCATGAACTCCACGTCCGCGGGCGAACGAGGCGGCAGGGTTCCTCGCGTGGAGGACGAAAGCGTTTTACTGGGCATTCCCGGCGCCCCTGGCTGTACCACCACAGGATTCGCCGGCTCAGGCTGCTGGGCATGCGCAGCGGGGAAGAGGAAAATCGTTGAAACGCTCAGGGCGAGCGACGCAAAGAGTGCAATCCCGCCAGGAGAGCCGGGCTTGAACTTGCGTTCGCGCCGAAAGTGCCTCCAGTTGGTCATGAGAATGAATATTTTCATCGGATGAGGACCAAATCTTGTCACGAAATAGCAAATTCTCAAAGCGCGAAAAAAAAGAGGAGGCTGAACCACTCGCAGCCCGGCGCGGCTCGCGATCAAACATTTTTCTGAAGGGCGCCACTATTCATGTCGTAGAGCTTCGATGGGATTTAGCCGCGAGGCCCGAAAAGCTGGCACCATGCCGCTGATCAGCCCTACTGCGCCGAGGATGAGAGTGGATGCGATCAGTGTACCTGGAGCGATCATCAGCCGGATGTCGCCGGCTGCAGCATTCTTGGCGAACGCGCTGTATAAGGTAAGCCTTCCCACGGAGAGCGCGACCACGTAGGCCAGGATCACCCCAAAGAGACCACCGATAAAGGTAATGGTCAGCGCTTCGGCAAGGAACTGCATCAGGATGTAATACCTGGGTGCGCCGAGGGCTTTCTGCACACCAATCTCGCGCGTTCGCTGCGTAACCGAAACTAACATGATATTCATCAAGCCGACTCCGCCGATGCCGAGAGTCAGGGTGCCGATGAAGCCCATCAGGATTTTTAACCCGAGTGTAATGATTTCGAACTGATGGAGTTGTGTCATGAGGTTGAATACTCGCACGGCCTCACGGTCCGATTCGTTAAATTTGTGCTGCGTCGACAGGATGCTCCGGACCGCGGGCTCGATGCGCTCGAACTCTGGAGTGTCGAAATTGAACCAGATGGTGTCGAGGTAGTGGGTGTCTTTCAGGTCGCCCATGGTGGTGAAGGGTATGTAGACCGTGCGGTTGATATCGTCGTTGCCTTCCTGCATTTTCGCGCTCAAAACACCGACGACTTCGAAGCTGAGACCGTCGATCCGGATGTGCTCGCCCAGCGCGTTGCGACCGGAAAACAGCTTCTCCTTAGCTTCCGAACCGATCACCGCGACACGCGCGCGCTGCACCTGGTCCTCCATGTTGTAGAACCGGCCCTGGCCGATTTTCAGCGAGCGAATTGCATACACATTGGGATCATTTCCGCTGGCGGTGAAGGTGAAATCCCGGTTGTCGTATTGCATGTTGGATTGTTTTTCGACACTGGGAGTGATGCGGGTGATTTGGGGAAGATTGGTGGTGAGGGCCTCAACATCGTCCTGAGTGAAACGGATCTGCACTCCGGATTTCTGGCCGCCGGCCTGGGTGGAAGTTTTGCCCGGAACCACGATGACCAGCTTGGTCCCGAAATTCGCGAAGATGTTGGCGAAAGCCTGGCCGAAGCCATCGCCATAAGCGAGCAGCATGACGACCGTAGCGATGCCCCATCCCATGCCCAGCATGGTGAGCGCGGTGCGCCGGCGATTGTGGCGCATGGCCGCATAGGCTTCGTGGAGCAGATCACGGAACATATTGCCTCAGTTTCAGTTTCCTCAGTTCAGTTGCCAGTTTAGTTGCGCTCAGTTCGGTCGCTTTAGTTCTGACATTATTCCTGCCGGAGCGCTTCCACCGGCTGCAGCATGGCCGCCCTGCGAGCCGGATAAAGACCTGCAACCACTCCAGCCAGAGTCAGACTGCAAATGGCCACCATGGCCGACATGGGCACCAACTTGGGTGGATCAAAGCCCTGTGGACCCTGAATCCCTCCCATCATCGCCATCAATCCGCCGGCGAAACACATGCCGAGCACACCGCTGCCCAGTGTGAGCAGCAATCCTTCCAGAAAGAAATGAAACAGGATGTTGCGGTTGGTGGCGCCCAACGCCTTGCGCAATCCGATCTCGTGAGTACGTTCGCTGACCGCAACCAGCATGATGTTGATCACGCCGATCGCGCCCAGCGCCAGCGTGACCATGCCTACGGCTCCCAGGAACCAGTTCATCGCGTCGAAAATGGTTCCTATCATTTTTGATTCCTGGATCGAGTCCCATTCGTCGAAGGCGTTTGGATCGTTGGCATCGAACTGGTGATTGCGTCCGATGATCTGATGGACTTCCTTCTGCGCCAGCACGTGGTCGGCAGCCACTCGAGGCTGATACTCAATGAAGGAAATAGAGTTCTGATGGTTTTCTCCCTTGATCGGGAAATTGGCGGCCATCACCTGGAACGGAATGTAGCCGCGCATGTTGAGCCACATGTTGTCGCCATGACCGAGGTGAGGCAGGGTGCCCACCACTTCAAAACGGATGCCATTGAGTAGAATGAATGCTCCAACCGACGGCCGGCCGGGAAACAGCACCTTCAGCAGTTCGCTCCCCAGCACGATTACGTTGCGGCGCTGCACCCCATCCAATTCATTGAGCCAGCGGCCTTCCTTAATGGGAAGGTAGCTGATCTCGTTCAGATGTGGTTCGGTACCCAGAATTTCTCCGCTGCCGGTGGCGAATTCGCTGACCTCGTGTAGATCGCCGCGGGAAATAACCGGGCAGGCATTGCGGACGTATGGGGCTTGCCGGATATCGAGGTAGTCCTGATAGGTGAGCAAATAAGAGCGGGCGGAACTCATGTTGCCCGATACCGAAGGCGCACGGCCCGGAAACAGAAACATGATGTCTTTGCCGAACTCGGCCAGTTCCCGTTTATTGCCGGAGCGGAAGCCTTCGCCAACCCCTACCAGCAGCAGTAAGGAACCCACGCCCCACGCGATTCCGAACATGGTGAGAAATGAGCGCAGCTTGTGCGCCCAAAGATTGCGAAAGATCTGCGCGAAAATGTCTAGAGCCGTCCGCATCGTTGACTCACGATTTGCTCTTAAAGCTTAGATGCACCGTTGATTACAAGGATTATGACATTTCACCAAAAAAGGCAGCGAACGCGACCACGACCGTCCCTAGTTCTTGACGATGCGCGCAGCTAAAGGTTAGCGCTCCAGGGATCATTTAAGGCCGAATAATGCCCAATCGCTGTTTTAAGATACGCCGATCGACTAGGGAAAGTTCCGTGATTGGTAGGTTCTACTTCGGCCACGCGTATGGGGTTTACGTGGTTGTGCCTAGGCTTACAGAGGCACTTCGATCAGCGTCGGGCCTGCGCTCTCAAAACCCTTGCGCAGCGCCTTCGCAAAATCCGCCAGCGAAGTGACGCGGATGCCGGGCACTCCCAGTCCTTTGGCCAACTGCACCCAGTCGAGATCAGGATGGCCGATCTCGAACATACTCAGGGCCCGGGGCCCCGGGTTGCCGATTCCCAGATAAGAAAACTCGCGCTTGAGGACCGCATAATCGCGGTTCGCGAATACGACGGTGGTCACGTTGAGGCCCTCGCGTGCCATGGTCCACAGGGCTTGTAGTGTGTACATGCCGCTGCCATCGGCAGTCAGGCACAGGACTCGCCGGTCAGGGCAGGCCACGGCCGCGCCCACAGCCAGCGGCATGGCGATCCCAATCGAGCCTCCGGTGTTGCCCAGCCAGTCGTGCGGCGGAGCGCCCTTGGTGGCTGCCATCATGCCCCGGCCAGAGGTCATGGATTCGTCGACCACGATGGCATTTTCGGGCAGGATGGCGCCGACTACCGCGGCAAGGCCGGGCAGGGTAATGGCGCCGTCCGGCAATTGGGGCCGAGCGGCCTTCTCTGTCTCAGCGGCAAATTGCGTTCGAGGCAGCGACAATGCTGACTCGAGGGATTCGAGCGCGCCGACATAATCTTCGCCGGGGCTTGCCAGCGTGTGGATCTCGCAGCCCGGCGACGTGAACGCGGTGTCTTTGCCGGGATAAGCGAAATAGGCGACCGGTGCCCGGGCGCCGACGAGAATGACCTGCCGAAACTCCTTGAATTGCTCAACGCCCTGCTCCAGGACGTAAGCAACGCGGTCGACATGCGGCAGGCCAGCGCCGCGTTCGAGGCGTGTAACGGGATACGGGGCGAGCAGCTTTGCCCCCGTGGCCTGGGCGATGCGTCCGGCGACCGTCAGTCCTTGGCCGTACAGCGCGTTTCCGGTCATCAGGAGGGCAGTTTGCACTCCCGAGCGCAGCATCGATGCGGCGTGCTCGACCACGTCAGCAGCGGGAACACGCGCTTTCGGCACAACTACTGGTGGGGCTATGGGTGAGCCGCCTTCGCTCCACGCGACGTCGGCGGGCACGATCAGCGTAGCAATCTGGCCAGGCGCGGTGCGGGCTGCGACGATAGCTTCGATCGCGTCGCGGCCCACTTCGTGGGATGAACTCGACGTCCGCAGCCATTTTGAATAAGGCCGTGCAATGGCTTCAATATCGGAAGTGAGCGGCGTATCGTGTTGCAGGTGGTGGGTGGCATGCTGCCCAATCAGGTTGATCATCGGCACTTGCGCTCGGCTCGCATTGTGGAGATTTGCCAGACCGTTGCCAAAGCCGGGGCCGAGATGCAGCAGAGTGCACGCAGGTTTCCCGGCCATCCGCGCGTAACCATCTGCCGCGCCGGTGACGACTCCCTCGAAAAGACCCAGGACGCAGCGCACGTCCGCAATCCGGTCAAGCGCGGCCACCAGATGAATTTCTGACGTGCCGGGGTTGGTGAAACAAGTGTCAACGCCGCCGGCGACTAACGCGCGAATTAGATTTTCGGCTCCATTCATCGGTCGTTAGTTCTCGTTCGTTCGCGGTTCTTGTTCTTCCGCGCTATCTCTGGCGCAACTGTTGGTGTGTGAACGTCTTTTTGAATAGCCATCATTGTTTCGCTTGCAGGAGGTGGTTGCAGGTGAAGTCTAGCATGTGCTTTCAGGCATCTGCGGACTCAACCTTAGAAACATTCTCGGCATCCAAGCTGGTGTAGCTTGAGAAGAACGCTGCGAGGCTTCTTGAGGGCAAGGTTGCATTCGCGAGTTGTTCTCGGCGCACTCCTAACGATCGTCGGGACTCTTCTTGTAGCCATGATCGCCATTCGGTTCCTCCTTCCGCCTTCCACTGCGGCTTTACCGAACGCGATGATTCTTAACTCAGACAACGCCTCTCCAGCTGCGGGCAGCCCGAGTTTTCCTGCGTGCCCGCCAGCAGGCGCTCAACCCTTGCAGCCGTCAGCGCAGACTGGGCACCACAAAGTCGTGCTTTCGTGGAATGCAAACGCCCTTTCTCCTGACCCCGAAATCCAGACTGTCGGTTACTGTTTGTACCGGAGCAGCAAACAGCACTCCGCGAAAAATAACCCTACCTGCAATGATTGCGAGCAGATTAACCAGACGCCAATCGTCGGCACGGGCTGCGTGGACGACCTCGTACTAGACAGCGCTACGTATTACTACGTGGTGACGGCGATTAATGCGAAAGGGAAGATCAGTTCGGCGGCGAGCGAGACGGTGGTTGCAATCCCTCCAGGCAAGCAAAGGGCGAATCCCATCTCCACAACTTCTTATCCCTCTTGCCGGGGTAGTGCCAGTTCGAAATAGGCGCGAGTTGTTCATTTATCGCTACGGCAACCTGTCGCATCCGCCAGGTGCGGCTATTTCGGAGCGTTAGGCCCCGCCAGGAAGCCGCCGTCGAGGACCAGCGATTGACCGGTCATGAACGATGCCCGGTCCGAGCACATCCATACCACGGCTTCAGCGATTTCCGCCGGCCTTCCCAAGCGCCCAATCGGATGACAACTCAGAACGTATTTTTGGACGCCTGGGGCGCGAAAAATCCGATCGGCCATGGGCGTTTCGATAAACCCCGGGCAGACCGCATTGATCCGAATCCCGTGCTTGGCATTTTCCAGCGCCGCAGTTTGCGTCAGCCCGATTACGGCATGCTTGCTTGCACTGTACGCTGCCACCCCAGCGGAACCGACCAGGCCCAAAGTGGAAGCCATGTTTACGATCGCGCCAGCGCTGCCCTGCTTGAGCATTTGCCGCATCTCGTACTTCAGGCAGAGCCAAACGCCCTTGAGATTGATGGCGATGGTCCGATCCCAGTCTTCTTCGGACTGTCGAACAATGGGCGAAAAGACACCCTCGATCCCGGCGTTATTGAAGGCGACATCGAGGCGGCCAAATTTCTCCACTGTCCTCTGAATGAGCGCCTCCACGTCGGCAGCTTTCGACACGTCGGTCTTAACGAACAGGCCATCGCCGCCGGCGCCACGGACCAGTTCGACGGTTTCCTCGCCTTCCATTTCGCGCCGGCCGGCAACCACAACTTTTGCTCCTGCCTTGGCGAAAAGCACGGCGGTTTCGCGGCCAATGCCGGAGGTTCCGCCAGTCACCAGCCCAACTTTGCCTTCCAATTCCAGCGCCATAGTTTTTTCCAAACGGTCTCCTCGAACGTTTTCAGCTTGAGCATTTCTCGTCGAGCATTCTCCCCTGGAACCAGAGAACTCAGATAAGAGTACAGGCAAACTTCGTGGATGTAGAATTGAAGTTGAATCGAGATGAAAATTGCCACTCCGGCGAAGGCGGAGTCGATCGCCGTTCAGGCTGGTGCACTCGTGAACACAACCGACGAACTCATTGGCGCATGGAAACTGGTATCCGCCTCGAGCACCACATCGGCGGGGGGACGAAACGATACTCCTTACGGTCTCAACCCCGTCGGTTTTCTCACCTATTCCGAAGACGGCAGAGTGACTGCCCTGATCAGCTATGGCGGGCGCAAGCCGCTCTCTGTCGCCTCAGGGACTGAAGAACTGGCGGAAGCGTTCAAGACATTTCTCGCTTATGCCGGGCGGTACCAGTTCAGCGGTGACAAGGTAACCCATCACGTAGAAATCTCGTCGATTCAGAGCTACGTCGGTAAGGACCTGGTTCGCGGCGTCAAATTTCAGGGAGATCAAATCACACTGGTTACCCCGCCGACGCGGCTTAACGGAAAAACTCAAACTATCGAATTGATTTGGCAGCGTCTACCGGCTGGCGCCTGATTGGCGCACGTCCGGTGGAATGTTCCTCCGAACCGGTATGTTAAGCTCAACTTCAGTAAGTCGCCGATTTCTGATTAGCTGAAATTCCAATCTTAAAAGCAGGTCAAGGTGTCTATCGCTTCGGTCAAGAAAGCTGTTTTCAGTGACGAAATTCTGCAGGACCCCTACCCCACATACGCTCGCTTGCATGAGGAAGGTCCTCTGCATTACATCGAGGTGGGCAAGTGGGCGGTGTGGTCGATTGTCAGCCACGCCGAATGCGCCTCGATCGCAAAAGACCCCAGGCTTTCCGCCAAACGCGCCAAGCAGATGTTGCTGCCGCTGCCGATCAGCCGCCAGGCTGAGTTCAGCGAACTGGCGCGCATGATGGGCTTGTGGCTGATTTTCATGGACCCGCCGGAGCATACCCGGCTGCGCAAACTTCTGAACAAGGGATTTTCGGCCGCCGCGGTAGAAAGCTTGCGTCCGCAAGCGGAAGCCATTGTTGAGCAGATGCTTGCAGGATTGAAGCATGGCTCGGAAGTCGAACTCATGCGCGAGTTTGCCAACCCCATGCCAGTGCGCATCATCTCGGAGCTGCTGGGAGTGCCGCAGGCGCTGCATGGCACGTTCGTCAACGCATCGCGGGCGATAGCAGTGTTTCGGGGCAGTCCAAATCGCACTGTAGAGGAAGCGCGCGCGGCGCAAGATGCACTCGTCGAGTTAACCGAATTCTTCCGAAAGACCGTGGCGGAACGCCGGCGCAACAAGGGAACCGACCTGATCAGCCTTCTGATCGATATCGAGGAAGAAGGCGAGGTGCTGACCGAAGAAGAGCTCTACGCGCAGTGCATTGCACTGCTTTTCGCAGGGCACGAGACCACTCGGAATCTGATCGGCAACGGCATGTACACGCTGTTGCAGAACCCGCAACAGACGGCGGAGTTGCGAGAGAAGCCGGAGTTGATCCGCTCCGCGATAGAGGAACTTCTGCGTTATGAGAGCCCCGTACAGTTCACGGCTCGCGTGCTGAAGGAAGACATCGAGATATGCGGCCAGCCGATTCGAAAGGGATGGACAGTGCAATGCATGCTCGGCGCGGCGAACCGCGATCCAAAACAATTTAAGGAACCGAACCGACTGGACCTGAAGCGGCTGAACAACCAGCATCTGGCATTTAGTGCAGGTCTGCATTTTTGCATTGGAGCCCAGCTCGCGCGATTGGAGGGGCAGATTGCACTGTTGAATCTGGTGCAACGCTTTCCGCAGATGAAGCTCGCTGGCCCGCGGCCGGAGTGGGCTTCTACATTTGGATTCAGAGGTCTGAAAAGTCTTCCGGTAATTATGTGAGGGCCTCGTTCAGCCAAGCCCCAGCTATTCGAAAGTCTCGGCGTCGCGAAGAGACAAGCCGCGCTGGTCTTTCGCCGACACGATGGGCTCGCCGTCCAGTTCCCAGTTAATCTTCAAAGCCGGATCATTCCACCTCAGCGTGCGCTCATACTCCGGAGCGTAGTAGTCGGTGGCTTTGTACAACACATGCGCCTGCTCGGAACAGACGCGAAACCCGTGTGCGAAGCCCGGTGGAATCCAGAGCATGCGTTTATTTTCACCCGACAGGCGAACCGCCTCGCATCCGCCAAAGGTTGGAGAACTCCTGCGGACATCGACCGCAACATCGATGATTTCTCCTTCCACAACCCGGACCAGTTTTCCCTGCGCATGTTTGATTTGATAGTGCAGCCCGCGCAACACATTCCGCCGCGAACTGGAATGATTGTCCTGCACGAACTGCTCCGCGATTCCCAATTCCGCGAAGACCTTCAGGTTGTAGCTCTCCAGAAAAAATCCGCGCTCATCGCCAAACACGCGTGGCTCGAGTATGACGACGCCCGGCAGAGAAGTCGAAATTGTTCGGATCGCATCCATGCTTGCTGGTTCCCTGAGCGCCGCATCTTCCCAGTCAGCGCTTGATTGTAAATTAAAAATCTGCTGCATCTAGATAACGAGACAGTACAGAGCCAACTGTTTCGCATTGCTCGCTGAGCATGCCGAAGTGATCGCCGGGCACAGTCTCGATGTCGAACTGTTGTGCAAGCTGGGCCCACACGGCTGTCGGGTTGTCAGGAAAATAAGTGCCGATCTCGGCTTTCACGAACTTGATCCTGTCCGGATAGAAGCGCGGGCGATACTGCCTCAACGCTACATAAGCGGAATCCCGCATCCGTTCATTCACGCGCCCTGTCACAGCGCGAACCAGGTTCACCTGGTTCCCGTGTGGCGCGTTGATAGAGTCTTCTGGATTCCGCGGTCGAGGTTGGCTCGAACTAGATTCCATCATCGACCAGACGCGGCGTTTGGCCAGGTGAAAGGTGAGAAGCGTCCGTTGCATAACGGACAGTTGGCTCTTGTCCGGATAAGAATCCACGAGTGCCAGCAGCGCGATCTTTTCTCCTGCGGCAGACAAGCGTTGGGCGATCTCGAGCGTTACCAGGCCTCCCAACGAATAGCCGATCAGAAAATAAGGCCCGTGCGCCTGCAAGCTCTTGATCGCATCGAGGTGAAACTGCGCCATGTCTTCGATCGAGGTGAAGGGCTCGTCCGCACCGTCGATGCCTCGCGCCTGCATCCCGTAGATCGGATGCGGGGACGCAATCTTTCCCACGAGGCCGGAAAGTCCGAGCACCGTGTCGCCCAGTCCATGCGCGATAAAAACGGGTGGATGGTCGGCTCCTGATTTCATCAACAGAAGTGGTGGAACCCGCGGGGGCATGGGATCTTCCAGCAAAGCCGCCAGCGTTTCGACCGTCGGTGCTGTGTAGATCAGCACCGGCTGAAGATCGCGGCCGAAAGCTTTGGCGATCTCGTCGAACAGATTGATCGCTGACGAAGCAGTGCCGCCAAGATCGAAGAAACTGTCATTGGCACAAATGGAAGACCGCTGCAGCACACGCTGCCAAATTGGAATCAGCGCCTCTTCGGCAGAAGCCCGCGTCATGAATGCGCGAACGCCCAGTAAAGTTCTCGAGCCTTGGTGTACAGCGGACCAAATTGCAGTGGACGGTCGCCGATGCGAGTTACGGGTACAACCTTGGAATAGTTTCCGGTGGCAAAAATCTCGTCCGCTTTTTCGAAGTCGGCATAGGTAAGAGTCTTCTCGACTACGGTCACCCCGGCGTGGCGCAATAATCCGATGACCCTCTGGCGCGTAATGCCGGCAAGAAACGTGCCGTTTGGAATCGGCGTGAACACCACACCATCCTTCGCCATGAAAACGTTCGAAGTGGCGAGTTCGGCCACGTTGCCCACCATGTCGCAGACGATCGCGTTGTCAAAGCCCCGTTCGTGCGCCTCGAAAAGCGCCCGGGAATTGTTGGGATATAGACATCCGGCCTTGGCATCGACGGGCATGGTCTCCAGAGTCGGCCGGCGATACGGAGACAGAGTGAGCGAGAAGCCTTTGGGCGCGCGCATCGGAGCTTCGTAGATCGAAAGGCACGACCGGGTCGATTCGGGATCGTGATTCTGCACCCACTGTCCTTCTTTTTCGCCCCAGTACATCGGCCGAATATACAGCGCGGCATCTTTGTCGAAACGCGCGACCCCTTCCCGCGCCAGCCGCACCCATTCCTCCGCCGCGACCGTCGGCTTGAGGAAAAGTTTCCTCGCTGAATCATTGACCCGCGCACAATGGAGATCCAGATCCGGAGTCACTCCCTCAAAGGCGCGGGCGCCGTCGAATACGACCGAGCAGAGCCACGCGGCATGGGTCCGCGGACCCATGATCGGCACGTTGCCTTCGTGCCACGCATCTTCAAAATAGGTCCAGGTTTTGGACCAGCCCGTTCCAAGCGCCATTCACGCCTCCGCGTCTTGATCGTACGTTCTTTCATCGTATGATTCAGGATTTAGGCCGTCAATAACACGTGCGGGCCATATGCGCAGCTTTATTTCGCGCGGGCCGTATAACCGAAAATGGCTTTCAACTCGAGAAATTCCGCCAGTCCAGCCTCGCCCCACTCTCGCCCGTTGCCCGATTGTTTGTAACCTCCGAAGCACCCTCCGAAGTCGACCCTCGCGTTGTTGATGTGCACGTTGCCAGAACGAATCCGTTTGGCAACGCGGCGGGCGTGCTCGATGTCCCCCGCACTCACAAACCCGGACAGACCGTAGGGCGTGTCATTGGCAATCCACACGGCATCCTCTTCGTCTTCATAAGGGATCATGCAGAGCACGGGGCCGAAGATCTCTTCGCGCGCGATCGTCATGTCGTTTCGAACGTCTGCGAATACGGTCGGCCTCACGAAATAGCCCTGGCTCATCCCCTCCGGGCGATCGGGACCACCCGCAATCAAACGCGCGCCTTCTGCCATGCCCACATGAATCAGGCGCTGCACTTTATCGAACTGCGCTTTACTCGCGAGCGGACCGATGTGATGGCCTTCCGCCAGCGGATCGCCGACTGCCGTGGCCTCCGCCGTCTTTTTCGCTGCCGCGGTTGCCTCGGCCATTTTGGAGCGGGGAACCAGCATCCGCGTGGGAGCGTTGCAGGACTGTCCGGCATTACGAAAGCAGGCCTGCACGCCCTCCTTGACCGCAGTTTCAAGGTCGGCATCGTCCAGAATAATAAACGCGGACTTGCCGCCGAGTTCCTGCGTAACCCGCTTCACCGTCGGAGCCGCCGCCAGCGCCACGGCTACACCCGCGCGTGTGGACCCGGTGAATGAGACCATCGCCACGTCAGGATGCGCAGCAATCGCCGCCCCAACTGTGGGTCCGTCGCCGTTGACCAGATTGAACACGCCGGGTGGAACTCCGGCCTCATCGAGGATCTGGGCAAACAGGTAAGCAGACAGCGGCGCCATCTCACTGGGTTTCAGCACGACCGTACAGCCGGCGGCCAGGGCGGGCGCGACCTTGGCGGCAATCTGATTCATCGGCCAGTTCCAGGGCGTGATCAAACCACAGACCCCGATCGGCTCCTTCCGCATCAGCGTCGAGCCTTTGAGGTCTTCAAACTTGAAATTTTCGAGCACCTTGACGATCTCGAACAGATGGCCCAACCCGGCCGCGGCCTGCGCCGATCGAGCCAACGAGATGGGGCAACCCATTTCCAGCGAAATAGTCTGTGCCATTTCCTCCGACTTCGCCGTGTAGACCTCAATCACGCGCTTTAGCAGGGCCACGCGTGCCTCGACTGAGGTCTGCGAGTAGGACTCAAACGCCCTACCGGCCGCGGCCACAGCTTTGTCGACGTCGGCTGCGCTGCCCAGCGAGATGGTCGCGATGGGCTCTTCCGTGGCTGGGTTGGCGACTTCCCATTCCCGAGCTGTGGTCGGGCTGACCCATTTCCCATCGATATAGAACTGACGGCAATCCCGCATGTTGAATCTCCAATTGGTGCTCAGTTGAGCTTGTGACTTCTTCCTTCCATGTTAACGCGACTCGCTTACCACTCACCGGGGAGTTGTCCAGCCGGGCAACCTCCAGTCATCCCGAGCGCCCGGCAGTGTTACCGTGAATGGAGCACTCCCAACCAGCACGGGCAGGTGAGAAACTATATTGTGGCAGCCGAACCGAATCTCGAATCGTCGAATCTCGAATCGCGGAATCTCGAATCGATGTTCAAGTCTGCTCCGCCGGTGGTCTTTGCTCCGCTCGCCGTAATTGCCGTTGCCATTTGGTGGAACCCTCTCGCATCTTTGTTCGCGTTGGCGCTGCGCAACGAACAATTCACCCACATCCTGCTGATTCTGCCCATCAGTGCGGCTTTGATCTTTCTGCAGTGGGAAACGCCTGCGGGGCCTTCTGTTTTGAGCGCGGCCGTCGGCTCCGCGTGGCTGCTGATCGCGGTGATGGCGAGGGTCAGTATGGTGTGGATCGGGCTTTCCTCCGCTGACGTGCGGCTTTCGCTGAACATACTGGCATTGATCGTGTGGTGGATTGGAGCCTTTCTTGCGTGCTTTGGCAGCCGCGCTTTCCGGCGAGCACTGTTTCCTCTTTGCTTTCTGCTGTGGATGGTTCCTTTTCCCCAGTTCGTTTTGAACCCGCTGGTGAGCCTGCTGCAGCAGGGCTCGGCGTCCTCGGCTCGTATTTTCTTCGCGGTTGCGGGTATTCCGGTGGAGCAACGTGGCACGCTCGTACACATTCCGGGGCTGACTCTGGAGGTGGCTCCCGAGTGCAGCAGCATGCGTTCGAGCATGATGCTGCTGATTACATCCATGGTATGCGCGCAGTTGCTGTTGCATTCGTTTTGGCGAAAGGTTGTGGTTCTCGCCGTGGCAATTCCGCTGTGCGTGGTCAAGAACGGCCTCCGGATATTTGCGCTGGGAATGCTGGCCACGAAGGTCGATCCTGGTTTTCTAACGGGCAGATTCCACCGGCACGGTGGAATCCTTTTCCTTCTCATCGCACTCCTGCTGATCTTCGTGTTGCTTTGGCTCTTGCGCCGCGGCGAGAACCAACAATCGCGAATGGGAGCGAAGGGCTCCGCGCAAGGAAGATCGAACGAAGGAAGGTCGGCCGAAGGAAGGTCGGCCGAAGGAAGCTCTGCCGAAGGAACATCGGGCGAAGGAAGCTCCTCGGGTTGAAGGATCGAATCCTGACTCTATCGATGAGCCATGCCAAACGTCACGGCAGACGCTGAAGCTCCGCTATTCAACATGGAAACGGCTCGCTCCAGTTTGTGATGCCCGGTCTTGTGGAAGAAGTAGCTGAGCGCGACGACTCCGGCAGTCTCACCCGCGAAATTTATCGCCAGCCCGGCTGAACTGTGCCCGAACACACCAACCATAGGGTTCAGTTCCTGGCCGCCAGAGCGCAGATTGTCGCGGGTCACAACGAAATCGGCTGCGCTGAAGGCTGCGGACGTGGCGAATAGAAGGCTGTTCTGGCGATCCCAAAATCGATGTTCGCCCGGCACTTCCCGCGGGTTTTCCAGTTGCACGGGCTTGAGCTTGACGATGGGCGAAGGCTCTGCCGTCCTGGGGGGAAGCAGAGAAAACGACACTTGCTGCGCCATTCCCATAGGGCACAAACCAACAACGGCCAGCAAGATGGCGGTTCGCGGCTTCAGAATCGAGCTGAACGACAATGTGCGAGATATTAAGCGAAACATTAGGAAACCCGTATGTAGTGACTTTAGTGAGGCCTGGACATTGGCCACTGGTACTAGTACTAACGCATCCGTGGGAAACGGAGAATGGCCCTTTGGTGCCACTAAGCTATTTAGAATGATTACTTTGTGAATTGCGAGAGTTACGAAAGTGACTCCCTGAGGCAGGGAGCTGACACAGGAAGACGAAAGTTGCTTGGCCCGCGAGCTTGCGGGTGCAGAGTTCCTTGGAGCCGGTGGACGGTCGGTTTTATTTCTGTATTAACCAGGTGAGTAATACAGCGAAAACCGTAGAGGCTCTGTAATTGAGTTATTGGATAATAGCCCGCTGCTCGTGCACGAATTGCCGGGAGCGGAGCAGGCAGAAGGGTTAGAAAATGAGCGCTGTCCAATTTCTGATTGCCGACGATCATGAGTTGTTCAGGCGCACGGCGCGATCTTTCATTGAATCTCATCCCAACTGGCAGGTCTGCGGCGAAGCCGGGGATGGGATCGAAGCGATTGAGCAGGCGAAGCGACTGCGTCCTCAGGTCATCCTGATGGACATCAACATGCCTCGCATGGACGGGTTGGAGGCGACACGAATTATCCGCCGCGAGCTTCCCGATTGCAACGTGATCATTGTCACCCAGAATCACGAAACGATCGCCCGACAGCAAGCTGCCGCGGTCGATGCGAAAGGCTCGGTAACGAAGTCGGAATTTACCCAAGGGCTGCCCGCCACCATTAAGAGGTTGTTCGAGAGTCCGGTCGCGGAAACCGTGGAAGGCGCCAGGACAGAAACTTCCCTCACGCCGGGATGGGTCCGCGGCGGAGCGTTGGGCCAACTGGTCCGTGAGTTCGATTGGACGAAGACCCCGCTCGGTGCCATCGAAGAGTGGCCGCAAAGCTTGAAAACCGTTGTTCGCACCCTACTCACCTCGCGCTTTGCCATGTGGATGAGCTGGGGACCGGAACTCACCTTTCTCTACAACGATGACTACGCGCGAATGACTCTGGGAAAAAAACACCCGTGGGCGTTGGGCAAGCCGTCTCAAGTGGTATGGAAGGAAATCTGGGACGACATCGGCCCTCGCATTCACCGAGTTCTGGAGACCGGTGAAGCGACATGGGATGAAGCGTTGCTGTTGTTTCTGGAACGAAGCGGATATCGCGAAGAGACGTATCACACTTTTTCTTACAGTCCCTTGTCTGGAGACGACGGCACGGTGGCCGGGCACCTGTGCGTGGTAACGGAAGAAACCGACCGCGTAATCGGCGAGCGCCGGCTCAAGACATTGCGCTCCCTCGCGGGAGAGTTGAGCAAGACGATCACCGAGGAGGAAGTGGTTTCCTGTATCGCTCGCTGTCTCGGCGAAAATCAAAGGGACTTACCGTTTACCCTGCTGTATCTCTTCACAGAAGATGGGAACGAAGCGCGCTTGGCGTGCCAAACCGGAATTGCGGAGCATCATCCGGCCGCGCCAGAGTCGATTCCCTTGAGCGAAAAGAATCTGAGCGAAAAGAATCAACCCTGGCCAGTCAGCGAGCTACTGAATGGGAAAGACTCCATCATTGTAGAGAACCTGATGGAGAGGTTCGAGTCAGTCCCTTCCGGGTCTTGGGACAAGTCGCCCTGGCGAGCGCTGCTCGTCCCCATCACCAGTCAAGGTCAAGACAAGCCCGCGGGCGTGATTGTCGCGGCGCTCAATCCATTTCGTCCGTTGGATGTGAGCTACGCTGGATTCATTAACCTGGTCGCCGGCCAGATCGCCGCCAGCATTGCGAACGCGCGCGCGTACTCGGTGGAAAAAAAACGTGCCGAGGCTCTGGCCGAAGTTGATCGCGCCAAGACAACATTCTTCAGCAACGTGAGCCATGAGTTTCGCACGCCCCTGACGTTGATGCTGGGGCCGCTCCAGGACTTGCTGGCAAGAAGTCAGACCCACCTTTCTCCAACGGCCAAGGAGCAGCTTGACCTGGTGAGTCGCAACGGCGCCCGGTTGCTGCGCCTCGTTAACACACTGCTCGACTTCTCCCGCCTTGAAGCTGGACGAGTGCAGGCCGTCTTTTTGGCTACGGACTTAGCTCGCTTTACTTCTGAGTTGGCGAGCGTGTTCCGTTCCGCTACGGACAAGGCCGGATTGCGGCTCATAGTGGACTGCACCCAGCTTGGGGAACCGGTCTACGTGGATCGCGATATGTGGGAGAAGATTGTTCTGAATCTGATCTCCAACGCCTTCAAATTCACCTTTGAGGGAGAAATTGCGGTCAGCGTACATCGCGTGGGCAACATGGCCGAGCTCCGCGTTCGTGACACAGGAGTCGGAATTCCCGCGGAAGCCCTCCCTAAATTGTTCGAACGATTCAATCGTGTTCCCAATATGCCGAGTCGAACCCACGAGGGAAGCGGGATCGGTTTGGCTTTGGTACATGAGTTAGTGAAGCTGCACGGCGGCTCGGTAAGGACCGAAAGCGTTGTGGGGCAAGGCTCCACGTTCATCGTCAGCATCCCGTTGGGACAAAGTCACCTCGCGTCCGGCCAATTGGGCGGCTCTCGTAGCTTGTCTTCGACCGCCGTGGGCGCGAAGCCGTTTGTAGAGGAGGCCCTGCGGTGGCTTCCTGACGCTGCACCCGCGAG
>JBELAE010000063.1:0-17478 GCA_049509155.1 Candidatus Sulfotelmatobacter sp. | reverse complement strand
GCTACGTCGAAGGACAAGCTCGAAGGGAAATTGCAGAACATCGAGATTCGCCAGGACGGTCCTCTGGGGATGGTGACATTTAACTACGATTTTTACGTCAACGACAAGCTTACCAATTCAGGCCTTGAGCACTGGCAGTTGTGCAAAATTGATGGGCAGTGGAAGATCTTGTCTGTTACCTGGACGAGCTATGATCGCAGCTGACAGACAACGGCGCTCCAGAGAACAAGAAACGACCTGCGGCACGCTCCGGACGAAAAAAACGCCGCTCTTGGCGCCGCTCGGCCATAAGCTCACAGACTCAAGTCGTCCGCTTCGCGTGAAATCAAAAGGTAGCAGCTCTTAATGAAGTGGTAGAATTTCGTGCGGGTGCTTTTTATCACTTGGCATTGGACTCTTGGCCCGAGAATCGCCGGAAAAGCGCTTCAAGAGCAAAATGGCAATGAACTGTGGAAATCGGCGAAAACTGACACACTTTATTACACAGTTGCACATCCGCCATTTTGGATGAAACGGAAACAGAGTCAGGAACAGGTCGTAAAATCAGGCACTTGAACGAAGAGCCGGGATGGCGGAACTGGCAGACGCAGCGGACTCAAAATCCGCCGGGCTTCGGCCCTTGGGGGTTCGACTCCCCCTCCCGGCACCATTCCGGGAGTCTTTTGGAGTCGCCGTCCAGCCGCCCTGGTTGGGCTCGCGTGATCGGGGAGGCAATGCCGAAAGGGCCTTCACTGTGCCCAACTTGTGCCCTTATCCGCTCCTGTCATTCCCCTGCTGGCAGTCTCTCCTGCTCTACTCGGGTTCTCCGACTCCTGCAACTTCAGAATCGCGTCATTCCTGTCCGAGCGGCTCGCGATGGCGTACCGTTCAAACAGGCTGCGAGCCCGGCACCGCCAATCTTTATGATCATGCCCTCGGCAACTCCTGCTCTGCGAAGATTCCTTGCTCAGGTTCGTCGCGGATCATGAAATAGCAACTCCGGCACTCCTGCGTCGTTATCGAGCGGTATAACGGATGACGATGGCACGCAAATCTCCGCGCAACGAAGTGCCTCGGTCCGATTCCAAGGCGTGGGCGTCTGCTCAGATAATCCGGATATTGTGGAAGACCGCGGTACTAGAGACCCTGATTTCGGCTGTAATCTGTCGCCGGGTGAGTCGTTCCTCATAAAGGGCAGTTCTGCCCGGTGCTGAGGCTGCTGGGCCGCCGAGTGCTGGTCTCTAGTCCTTCCTAAAGTCTCATCCCTTCCTCGCCGATATACCAACAGGCCGCCTTGGAAAAAAGACGCAGCCCAGAAACTCGTCTGGCGGGGGGAAAGGGATATTACTTCATGGCGAGCATACGAGCCCTGATCGTGGATGATTCCTCGGTCATGCGGAAAATTGTGGCGCGCTCGCTGCGCCAGGCCGGCATCGAGCTGAGCGAGGTATTGGAGGCCGGAAACGGGGTCGAGGCTTTGGGCGTTCTCCAGGAAAACCAAGTCGATCTGATTCTGTGTGATATCAACATGCCCGTTATGGACGGCCTGGAGTTTATCAAGCAGCTTTCCACCGTCGAGAAGGCAAAAGGAGTGCCGGTGATCATGGTCACGACCGAGGGTAGTGAGTCTCATGTGGTACAGGCGCTGTCCAGCGGAGCATGCGGCTACCTGCGCAAGCCCTTCACCGCAGACCAGGTCAAGGAGCACGTGCTCCCGTTCTTAGGAGGGACGTCATGAGGCCGACGAGCGAATCTCCCGCTGCCAGCCAGCGCCACCAAACCTGGACTCCGTTGCTGGAAGTGGCGGCGCGGGAAGTCTTTGAACTCATGCTGGGGTGCCAGCTGACCGAATGGTCCGCGGAGCAGGATGTAGCACTAGACATTACTGCCATGGTTGGACTTGCAGGGCAAATGTGTGGGTTGCTGAGCCTGCGTTGCGACCAGGAGTCGGCCACGCTCATGGCTTCCAAAATGCTGGGCCTGGAGCCCCACCACGTGGGTACGGAGATGGGAGATGCGATCGGCGAAGTCTGCAACATGGTCGCGGGCAATTTCAAGAACAAGATCTCTGGCATGGAAAGCGGCTGCATGCTTTCTGTGCCCACGGTGATTACGGGCACAAACTATAACCTGTACTCTCATACGGACTCCCCTGGCCTTGAGGTCAGGCTGCTGTTCGAAAGCAAGCCCGTTGTCATTTCTCTCCAGATCCGGGGCTGATTTTGAGGTCGCTTGACCATCTGGTGGTCTATCGAACCAAAGCCGCTGGGCCAGAAGTTAAGACAGTGGTCACGACGATGTTCAGTGCCCCGCGCAAATAGGGAAAGGCTTTTCCCGGCCAGCAATGCCGGGCCGGCAATGCCCGGCCAGCAATGTCCGGCCTGCAATGCCCGCGAAACGCGGACTCCTATGGCTTGAATACTGCGTCGACGACGGCGACGATCTCCCCCATTGATTCGTCGATGTCCATGGTGAGGCGTGCCAGGTCTATGTTGGTGAGCGCCGGATAGCTCTCCACCAGAGTTGCCCACGCGCTGTCCCCGGCGAAATCAACGCCCATGGCTTCGTAGTATCCATAGCCGAGGTCCCGCAACCGGCACAACAAATCACTAAGATGGACCAGCGCCACCAAGGTCGCTCCCGCCGGCGCCGCCGCACTGTGGTGAAATTCGATCACGTCGATCACATCCCCAGAGAAGTGCCAGTGTTCGGCCAGCATTTTTCCACTTTCACAGTGGGTGAATCCCAGATGCTCTTCCTCGCTTCGGTACAGCGCCATGTGACCATCGCGCGCGGCCTGGATGCAATTGCGAAAATCGTCGGTGGACACCAGCGTGTTCACCAGCATTCCCAGGTCGTGAAGCAGGCCGGCGAGATATGCTTTCTCCGGGTCGGGATATCCAATCAGATTTGCCATCTTGCGACTCACCAGCGCACAGCCCAGCGAGTGGCGCCAGAAGGTCGCCGGATCGAAAGCCCACTTGTCGGGTGGCACGATGCGGTTCAGGCAGCAACCCAGCAAGATGGCCTCAATTCGTTTGAGGCCCAGCGCCAGAATCGCGCCGCGCACCGTGTCCGCGTTCCTGCGGCCGAACAAAGGTGAGTTGGCCATGCGCAGGCACTGGGCTGCGATGGTTCCGTCGTAGGAAACCAGCTCGACTATCTTTTCCATGTTCACTTGATCGGCCGGCAACTGAAGCATGGCAGTCAGCGGCAGGACGATCGCCGGGACCGCCGGCATGGCTTCCAGAGCTTCGATCTTGCTCCGGATTTGCTGGAGTCGTTGCGGGTTCATGGCTTGCCTCCGCCGGTATACCCGATGGGTGGTTTCAAATACCCGGTGCTCCCCGGAAAATGCACCAGGTGAAATCTGTCGTCCACTTGATATAGCGTTTCGGAATGACCGAGGAACAGGTAGCCGCCGGGCAGCAGATTCGCGAAGAAGTGCTGCAGGACCTTGCGCTTTGAGCCCAGATCAAAATAGATGAGCACATTGCAGCAGAAGATCAGATCCATTCCCTTCAGGAACGTCATCTTCATGTCATCATTCAGATTGACGCGGTCAAACCGGATCAGCGACTTCAGTTGTTCGGTGGCCTGCAGTTGCTTGTCATCGTAGGGCCGGAAGTACTTCTTCCTTAAGCGGTCAGTGGTACTGCGCAAAGCATATTCTCCGTAGATCCCGGCCTTGGCAGCCGCCAGAGAGCGGTCGTTTAAGTCCGTGGCCAGAATGTCGAAGGTCCACCCTGCCAACATCTTTTCGCTTTCCTCCAGCAGAAACATGGCAAGGGTGTGGGGTTCTTCTCCAGTCGAGCAACCGGCGCTCCAAATGTGGAGACGCTTGAAGCCCATGGCCTTCTTGGCTTGTAGAATCTGGGGAAGAATCACATTGCGCAGCGCCTCCAGTTGGGGCGGGCTGCGAAACATGTAAGTCTCCCCAATGGTGATTTCGTTCAGCAGCAGCCGCAACTCCGCTTCCCGGTTTCCCCGGATGGTGAGGTATTCCAGGTATTCGGTCGGAGTCTTCGCATTCAGCGCGCTCATGCGCCGCGCACACCGGGAAGCCAGCAGATACAGTTTTTCCTCCGGCTGATAGATCCCCGAGATCTGGTAGATGGCATCACGGATCTTCAAGTACGCGGGATCGCGCAGATCCTCAGACTCCATCGTCGGTCTTGCTATTCCCGTGGCCACAATGTCATCTCACTCCCCGGTTGGGTTTCGTTTCCGCTTCCTTCAGATTGGCTGAGCCGCCGTCACGCCCGACACTCGCGTCCGGCTGAAAGCAACCCGACGAACAATTTCCTGGCTGATCTCCGTGAGTGGGCAGATTTTGTCCACCACGCCCGCCTCGACCACTGAGCCCGGCATACCCCACACGATCGAAGTTGCTTCATCCTGTACCAGTATCCCGCCGCCGCCATCCCGGATGTGCAGGGCGCCACGAGCGCCGTCGGAACCCATGCCGGTCATCACCACCGCCAGCACGCTCGCCCCATAGGTTTGGGCCACGGAGCGAAACAGGACATCCACCGCCGGACGGCAGGAGTTCTCCGGTGGCTCCTGATTCAGATTCAGCACGGCTGCGGTTCCCCGGCGCGCGACCGTCATGTGATAGTTACCGGGAGCAATCCACACCTGTCCTGGTTCGAGCAGCTTGCCTGCTTCTCCTTCGCGCACCGAAAGTGGAGAGCAGGAATTCAGACGGTCGGCCAGCAGCCGGGTGAACACCGGCGGCATGTGTTGTACGATCACCACCGGAACGGGAAAATCAGCAGGCAGGTGAGGAATCACTTCGCCGAGCGCATTGGGTCCACCCGTTGAAGCACCGATGGCGAGGATGCCAATGGGCTGCCCACTCGGTTTTTTCTTGAGAGGAGCGCGGGCGAGCAAGGACACGGCTGGGGTGAAGCGGTTTGTCAGGCCGAGGATCTTGGCGACGAGTTCCTGCCGCAGTTGTTCGAGGGCGCTGCGCAGACTCTCGCTATTGCTGGGTTTAGTTACGTAATCGGAAGCTCCCGCGGACAAAGCCTCCAGCGTAATCGCGGCGCCCCGTTCGGTCAGGGTGCTGCACATAATTACCGGCAGCTTGGGGTACAGCTTGCGAATCTCCACCAAGGTCTGGATTCCGTTCAGCCCGGGCATTTCAATGTCGAGCGTGATCACATCGGGATTCAATTGCGGAATCTTGGCCAGCGCGATGGTCCCATTCGACGCGGTCCCAGCCACGGTGACCGCCGCGTTGTTGGCAAGGGCTTCGCACAACAACTTACGGACGACCGCGGAATCGTCGACGATCAGGACCCGAACTGGCGGCATAAGGTGTGTACTTTCTTGGCAGAGGATGCCGCGTTTCTAACGCGGGATCCGCCGGTAAACCGTGACATTGCCGGAGTGATCAGTGATCTATGCCCCCGCGCGGAAGCTCATAGCCCTCGGGTCGTGGGATGTCGACTGGAGCGCGGAACGCACATCCTGGTCGATCTTGAACTTCTGCACCAGTTCGCGAAGCTCGGTCGACATCTGCGCCAGGGACTGGGCAGCTTTCAAGGAATCGTTAGCTCCATGGGTTGTGCTTTTGGCCGCCTCGGCCACGCCCCCGATGTTTTTGGTGATCTCGCCCGAGCCTCGGGCCGCCTCGCTGACATTGCGCGCCATCTCGTTGGTGGTGGCGTTCTGCTCTTCGACGGCCGTGGCAATGGTGTTGGAGATGTCGTTCACCTGACGGATGACTCCGCTGATCTGCGCGATGGCGCCCACCGCGTTCTTGGTATCACCCTGGATAGCTTCGATCTTGCGGCTGATGTCCTCGGTAGCCTTGGCCGTCTGCTTGGCCAGTTCCTTGACCTCGTTGGCCACGACCGCGAAGCCCTTGCCGGCTTCCCCGGCGCGCGCGGCTTCAATCGTGGCATTCAGAGCCAGCAGGTTGGTCTGCTGGGCAATCGAGGTGATGACCTTGATGACCTGCCCGATCTCGATCGAGGAATCTCCCAGTTTGCTTACGACCTGGTTGGTGTCTTCCGCGACTTTGACTGCGGCGGTGGCGACCCGGGCCGATTCGTGAGCGTTCTTGGCGATCTCCTTGATGCTGGCGCTCATTTCCTCGGTGCCGGTGGCCACGGTCTGCAGGTTCTTGTTGACCTGGTCGGCGCCGTCGGAAACCACATTGGCCTGGGCCGAGGTTTCTTCCGCGTTGGCGCTCATCTGCTGGCTGGTGTTAGAGAGTTCCTCGGAAGCGCTGGCCAGAGATTGCGCGTTTTGTGCAATCGACTGCATGCTGCCGCGCAGGTCCTTGAAAAAAACCGCCAGGCCTTCCCCCATTTGTCCGATCGCGTCCCGGCCTTTCACCGTGATCTCGTGAGTCAGGTCACCTTTGGCAGCAGCCGACACCACTTCCAACATGCTGTCGATTTTGTTCTTCAGCTCTTCGGAAGCTGCGGCTTCGCGCTTCGCCGCTTCCTTGACCTGATTTTCCGTGGCTACTCTTGCCGTAACGACGTCCCAGTTCATCATGAAGCCCGTGACTTTCTTGTCTTTGTCGTAGATAGCACAGACTTGCAGGTCGAGGTTTTCGGGACCGATCACAATTTGCGCCCGGTGGGGAAGGTTCTTGTCGTCGGCCAGCATCCTGCGCTGGTGGGACGGGTCTTTGTGAAAAATATCGATCGACTGGCCGATCATCTGCGAAGCTTTGATCGGCAAATATCGTTCCAGCATCGACAGAGTCTTGCTCGAAGCCGGGTTCAGGTATTGGATTTTCAGATCCTTGTCGGCATAGATGATGTTAGCGGGCGAATTCTCTACCATGGCGGAAATGCGGGTCATTTCCACCCGAGCCGCCACCTGCTGGGTGACATCGGTCGCGTACTTTACGACCTTGAAGGGCTTGCCGTTCAAGTCCAGAATCGGGGTATAGGAGGCCTGGATCCAGATTTCTTTTCCGCCCTTGCCGGTGCGCTTGTATTCCGACGACTGGTACTCGCCCCGGTTCAGCTTGGCCCAGAATTCCTTGTAGTCCGAGCTCTGCCGGTAGGCTTCATCCACGAACATGCCGTGGTGCCTGCCCTCGATCTCGTCCAGCCGGTAGCCCATGAGCTTGACGAAGTTATCGTTGGCCGCGGCCACGGTCCCGTCCATCTTGAATTCGATCACCGCCTGCGACCGGTCAATCGCCGCCAGTTGATTGGCGAACTCGGTGCTGGCCGATCTTTGCTTTGTGTCCATAGCGGTGATGCTACGGATCAGGAAAAATGCCAGGGTAATTCCGATGCCCAAGGCCGCGATCGTGGATAGGGTGGTGGTCAGGTTCATGGACCGGATGTTGCCATCCATTTCCTGGATATCGCCCTGCAACAATTGCTGGGTGGAATCCGCCATTTCACCGATGGTATTCCGGATCGCGTCCGAGGATGCCGTAGCCATGTCGGTAAATTCTTTTCCCGCCTTCATGATCGCGTCATGATCGCCGCTCGCCGCTTTCTTCATGGCCGCCTCCTGGAGTTCGCGCAGGGAGCCAAGCTCCTGATTGACCTCCAGAAGACGGTCCTTGTTAGCCTGAGCCGTCCATCGGACAGACAGTTCGTTGAGTCGGGCAAAATCTTTGCCAACATTGTTCCATGCTTCCTCGAACAGCTTCTGCGCAGCCTGCCTTCGCTCCGCGTCCGCCCCGGCCAGAATCACCTGGCGGCCCTTGTTTTGGGTCTGGTTCAAGTCTCTTTGCACGTCTTTCACGGCATCGACGGTGGGCACGCGCAGCGTCATGGCACGGGACTGCGTGTCCTGGATAGCCTTGGCTCTAAGAAAAGTGAGGATCGCGCTGAGCACCATGAGGGCCAGGATCGCTCCAAAGCCCAGTCCTAATTTCCTTCCGAGTGTAAGTTGCATCACTTTCCTCCCTTAGCGCTCCGCACCTGACATCTGTAAACCTAAGCATCGTCCCAAGCCACTGTCGGCAAACCTAACCCGACCGAACGATCGTCCTACTGTGCGACCGCTGCCTGTTGCCGCCATCACGCCCGAACCATTGGCCGCTTCAGCTGGCCTTGCGGACGCCGCCATCCTCGCCCCCGACGGCCCGCTCGGTGTCGAGTACCAGCATCAGCCGCTCCCGCAGCTTGTACACCCCCAGCACCAGTTCGCGGGTTTGTCTCTCGACGGTGTCGGGTGGCCTTTCAAAACTTTCTTCGTCGACTTCGAGCACATCCCCAATCTCATCCACCAGGAAGCTGACCGGCCCATCCTCGGTGCGCACCACCACATTCATCGGCAGTTGCGTCTCGGGACGGTCCTCCATGGCAAAGCGCCGGCGCAAGTCGATCGCCAGCACGATTTGCCCTCTTAGGTTGATGAGTCCGCGGATGACCGGCGGGGTCAGGGGCACGCGCGTCATCTCCTGGTAGCGAATCACTTCCTGCACCTTCTGCACGGGCACACCGAAAAATTGGTCCTTCAGGAAGAATGTGCAAAATTGCTGTATGTTGGCCACGCGTGCACTCCTCCTTTTTCCTTACGCCGAAGCCCCGGCCGCGAGCGGCCTGCGTTCGGCCGCTGCGATCAGACCGGGCACATCCAAAATGTCGGTCACGCGTTTCTGAATCACGGCGGAGCCCAGCGTGCCCGTCCGTCCCTCTTGCCGGTGCATGACGTACGATTCCTCGACGATGTCGAGAATCCGGTCGACCACCAGCCCCACGCTGCTCCGCCCCTGATCGGCATAAACCACCACGTGCAACGATTCCTGGCTGCCCTCTCCCGCCGGGCTGCGCTTGTTCTCAAGCACATCGGAAACCCGGATCAGGGGCATGATCTGGCCGCGGTACTGCACCACTTCCCGATCGCCGGCCACCTCGATGGTTTCGCGGGGAAATTCCTCGAGGCGCGCCACCAGGGAGAGGTCGATGGCCATTCTTCCGTTTGCCCCGTACTGGAACAGGAGCACGGCATTGCGCTGATACCCCTCATCCGCGCCCAGCGTTTGTTTTTCATCCTGGTCGGCCCCGGTTCGGTCCCGCGCTTCACTGACCACGTTGGCGCGTTGTGCCAGGCCCAGCACATCCAGAATCAGGGCAACCTTGCCGTCTCCCATGATGGTGGCGCCGGCAAACGTGTTAATGCTCTTCAACTGTTTGCTCAGCGGCTTAACCACGATTTCCTCGGTGTCGTTAATCTCGTCGACGACCAGCCCGAACTGCTGGTCATCGGCCCGCAGCACCACGATGTTGGCGTTCTCGGATTCGAGCACTCGGTTCTCGACGGCGGTCAACAGCTTCATAATTCTTTCTGATGTCCGTTCGACATTGCCCAGCTCCTGTGCCGCCCGGGCAAGATCGCCCTGCTGCTTCAGATTCAGAGTTTCGCGGACCAGCGCGTGAAAGTGTTTGTGGATGTCTTCGAGCGCGCGGATTTCAGAGAAGGCGCCATATTCCTTCAATCCCACCGGGTACAGCCATTGCCCCAGCGCGCACTTCTCGGGGTAGCCAGCCTCTTCCGGCGTCATGCCGAGCTTCTCGCCGAGGACTTGCTGCAGCGTGCGGATCCACGCCCGGTGCTCGTCGCGCGCGATGGTGAAGTCCAGGTCTTTCGAAGCCACCTCGGAACCAGGCGAAGACGAGGCGGCAGTTTCGATTTTCAGCTCTCGAATCAGGTAAGCCAGGGGAAGCAGACGTCCGCGCAGCCGGTAGACCGGCGCCCCGTTGACCAGTTCAATGCCTTTGCGCGCCTGTTCTCCTTCGAGGCGCACCAGTTCGAGCAAACTCACCTGAGGGATGGCGTAGCGGTCTCCGGCTGTGGTCACAATCAGGGCGGGGATGATCGCCAGAGTCAGCGGTATCTTCATGCGAACGGTGGATCCGCGTCCCGGTTTCGACTGCAGGTCCACGGTGCCGCCGATCTTCTCGATGTTGGTTTTCACCACGTCCATGCCCACGCCCCGGCCCGACACGTTGGTGACTTTTTCCGCCGTGGAGAAGCCCGGCAGCCAGATGAGGTTGGTGATCTCGCGCTCGGTCATGCGCGCCGCCTGATCGGCGGTGACCAATCCCTTCTGCAGGGCTTTGTTGCGGATTCTCTCCTGGTCCAATCCGGCGCCGTCATCTGAGATTTCGATGTTGACCTGACCGCCCTCGTGAAACGCTCGCAAGGACAGCTGACCCTCCGGACTTTTGCCCGCTGCGATCCGCACTTCCGGGCTCTCGATGCCATGGTCCACGGAATTGCGCACGATGTGGATGAGAGGGTCCTTGATGGCCTCAATGATGGTTTTATCCAGCTCGGTTTCCTTGCCTTCCATCTCGATCCGGACCTGCTTGCCACACCCCTGGGCCACGTCCCGCACCGTGCGCGGAAACTTGCTCCAGATGTTGCCGATGGGCTGCATCCGGGTCTTCATGACGCCTTCTTGCAGTTCCGTGGTTAGGAGGTTGAGGCGTTGGCTGGTGGCCAACAGCCCGTTGTTTTCGCTGGAGTTGGTAAACTGCACGATCTGGTTGCGGAGCAGGACCAGTTCGCCCATCCGATTCATCAGCCGATCAAGCTGGGCGACGTCGACGCGAATGGTGCTGTCGCTGGCGCTCTGCCCGCGAGCCTGCTGCGGAAGGTTCTGCGCTTCCACCGCATCCTGCGGTTTCGCGGGTCCTGGCGGCGGCAAGTCCTTGGGCTGGTCTTCCGCTTGGTCTTCCCCATGGTCTTCCGCCTGGCATTCCGCCTGGACCGGCGCCGGGCCTGAGATCGGGTTTGCTGCCGTCTTGGCCTGCAGCAGCCGGGTCAGGTTGGCGATCAGTTCCTGGTCGTTGCGCTCACCTTCGCTGCCGGTTGAGTCAATGCTTCCCAGTATCTGCCGGACCGCGTCTACCATGGCCAGCAACGCGCTTGTGATTTCGGAATTGAGTACGAGCAGACCATCGCGCAGGCGCGAGAGCAAGCTTTCGCCGACGTGGGCCACCGCCTCAAGTTTGTTAAAGGCCAGAAAACCCGAGGTCCCCTTTATGGTGTGAATGGTGCGAAAAACGCTGGCCAGAATCTGCGGGTTGCCGGGGTCTTTCTCGAGCGCAACCAAGTCCCGGTCCAAGCGATCGAGGTTCTCGTAACTCTCAACTAAGAATTCCTTAACGATCTCTAAATCGCTCATCAGCGAAAGTCCTCTTGGGCACTCAGGCTTGGCCGGCCTCGGCTCCCCGGCTATTCCTCAGTCGCGCGAACCCGAATACTGATCACAGGCTTCTCTATCGGTCATACAGACCGAACCTTTAGCTAGACTGCACCTGGGACCAAACCAGCGTCTGTGATTGCGCAACCCGTGAACTGCAGTCCCACGTCCCGAGCGACTTGGTTGACGCAGCGACAGCACTGCCTCACATCACGCCGTTGGGCGGCGCGATCCTACTTGCGAACACTGCCATCACGTTGAGCAGGAGCTGCGGACGGGATCACGGAAGTCCCTCAGAGTCCCGGCGAAGCCCTGCAACAAGATGGTCAATTGTGAGCAGTTTGCAAAGTCACTTTCGTTGAATACTAAAGAGAGGAAAATCCAGTCTAGCTCTGGTGATAGCTTGCGGCCCATGGGGTCTCTCTTCGCCTTTACGAAATTGAGGACAAATGTCGCTGCCGAAACCAGTGTTTTCTCAAGGGGCCCTAGAGCTCGTCGGGTCGCGTCCTTTGGCGCAAGGCGGAGCCAGATCTGGTCGCTCCCTGTTGCGATCGAAGCCGACGTCATCGCTGCCCAGTCGAATCGCCGTGATCGGGAACTATCTTCCACGGCAATGTGGTATTTCCACGTTCACCACCGACCTTTGCAACGCTATATCGGCGGAATACGGGACCGCCCGCTTGCTGGCATTGCCGGTCAACGACACCGAACAGGGCTATGACTATCCTGCCCCGGTGCGTTGGACGTTGGCCCAGAACGACGCCTCGTCCTACGAGGAGGCCGCTCGGTTCCTGAACTTCAACAACATCGACATGGTTTGCCTGCAGCACGAGTATGGGATTTTTGGCGGTCCCGCCGGAAGCCACATTTTGAACTTGTTGCGGGCTTTGAAGATGCCCGTGGTCACCACGCTCCATACAGTCCTGCGCGAGCCTGATCCGGATCAGTTGAGGGTCATGGAACAGATCGCGGAGCTTTCGGATCGCCTGATTGTCATGAGCCAGCTCTCGTTCCAGTTCTTGCAGGAGATTTTCAAGGTCCCGGGCGGCAAGATCGACATTGTGCCTCACGGTGTTCCGGACTTGCCATTCCTGGATCCGAATTTCTTCAAGGACCGTTTCGGCGTCGAGGGGAAAGCGGTACTCCTGACCTTCGGCCTGCTCTCGCCCAACAAAGGAATTGAAAACGTAATTCAGGCCCTGCCGAACATTCTGGCGAAGCATTCGAATGTGGTCTACATCGTGGCTGGCGCGACCCACCCGCACATTCTCCGCCGTGAGGGAGATCGCTATCGAGAGTATCTGCAAGCATTGGCGAAGGAAGTGGGAGTGGAATCGAAGGTGATCTTCCACGATCGCTTCGTCAGTCCCGAGGAGATGGTGCAGTTCATTGGGGCCGCGGACATTTATATCACTCCGTATCGCCATGAGGCGCAGGTCGTTTCCGGAACGCTTGCCTATGCATTAGGTGCGGGCAAAGCCATTATTTCGACTCCGTATTGGCACGCCATTGAATTGTTAGACGACCGGCGGGGCGCACTGGTGCCGTTCCAAAATCCGGGCGCGATCGCGCAGAAGACAATCGAACTGCTAGATACGCCCGCCACACGCCACGCCATGCGAAAACGCGCTTATCTGTTCGCGCGTGACATGGTGTGGAAAAAAGTAGCTCAAGGCTACATGGAAAGTTTTACACGAGTGCGGAGTGATCGCATGGAAACGCCCCGGGTTCAATTCTCGGCTCGAGCCAGCAAGAAGACCTTGAAACAGATCCCCGAATTGAACCTCAGTCATCTGAATGCGTTAACCGACGATACGGGGATACTGCAGCACGCCATCTTTACCACCCCGAATCGAGCCGAGGGATATTCCATCGACGATAACGCGCGCGCCCTCATTCTGACGGTGATGCTGGACCGAGCGGGTACGGATCAGCCAGGCGTGGGTCGCATTGAAAAGGTTGAATCAGCCAGCTCGGATCGAGCGCTCCGATACATGGCATTCCTCGAACACGCCTTTAATCCCAAGAAGAAAAGATTCCGAAACTTTCTCGGCTACGATCGCCGCTGGCTGGAGGAAGAGGGATCAGAAGATTGTCACGGCCGCGCGTTGTGGGCGCTGGGCACGGTCTTGGCCCACTCCGCAAATAATGGCCTGCGGGGTGCGGCGGGGCGCTTGTTCGAGTTCTCTCTGCCGGCGGTGATCGAGTTCCACAGTCCCCGCGCTTGCGCCTATAGCTTGCTTGGAATTCAGGCATACCTCCATTCGTTTCCAGGAGACCGGGACGCTCAGCACGTACGATTCGCGCTGGCGCGACGATTGCTCGACATGTATGAGTCGATCCGGCGTCCGGACTGGAAATGGTTTGAGAACGTGGTGGCCTACGGGAACGCCCGGCTGCCACAGGCCATGCTGCTCGTGGGTTCGGCGTGCGGGGATGAGCGCATGATTTCTGCCGGCCTGGAATCACTGGAATGGCTTGCCGAAACCCAACTCTGCCCTACGAACGGCCACTTTGTCCCGATTGGGTCGCAGGGCTTTTATCGTCAGGGGGGAGAACCGGCCCGCTTCGATCAACAGCCCCTGGAAGCATCGGGCGCGGTATCTGCTTGTCTGCAGGCTTACCGCGTCACTGGAGAAAGTCGCTGGCGAAGCGAAGCCTGGTCGGCCTTTAACTGGTTTCTGGGCGACAACGATCTCCAGCTTCCTCTTTATGATTCTGTTACTGGCGGTTGCCGTGACGGTCTTCACCCGGACCGAGCCAACGAGAACCAGGGTGCAGAATCGACGCTGTCGTTCCTGATGGCATTGCTGGAAATGCGCTCGCTGCAAGAATCCGAAACCGTGGAGATTCCATCGTGACCGTGCCCGCACAAAAGCCTATGACGCTTCTGAGCACTCGCTTTGAACCACTTCTTCTTCGACATCCTGCCAACCCAATCCTCAGCAGCAAGGACTGGCCATACCCCATTAACAGCGTGTTCAATGCCGGCGCAACGCTGCTCGCCGATGGAACCACCCTGCTACTGTGCCGCGTGGAGGAGCGCCGTGGCTTGTCGCACTTGTGCGCCGCGCGTTCTCGAAACGGCGTGGACGGATGGGAAATCGATCCTGAACCAACACTCATGCCCAGCCCGCAACATCCAGAGGAGATATGGGGAATTGAGGATCCTCGCATCACTTTCGTGCCCGAGTTACAGCAATACGTGGTCACGTACACTTCGTATTCGCGCGGCGGGCCCGGCGTGTCTCTGGCGGTCACCAAAGATTTTCGTACTTTCGATCGCTACGGCGTGATCATGTCCCCCGACGACAAAGACTCCGCGCTTCTGCCACGGAGAATTGATGGCTGCTGGGCCCTGATTCATCGACCGATGACGCCGCTGGGTTCGCACATGTGGATTTCCTACTCGCCTGACTTGCGCTACTGGGGCAGGCACAGGCTCATGCTGGAAGCGCGCCGCGGCGCATGGTGGGATGCCAATAAGATTGGATTATCGCCGCCGCCCATCGAGACTTCCAGAGGATGGCTCGTGTTCTACCACGGGGTGCGGCACACTCCTTCCGGCTGTCTTTATCGTTTGGGCTTGGCCTTATTCGATCTGGAGAATCCGGAGAAATGTTTGCTCCGAGGGGATTCCTGGATTTTTGGCCCGGAAGCGGAGTACGAGCGCCACGGCGACGTTGACGATGTGGTGTTCCCCTGCGGGTACACGATGGACGCGGACGGCGACACGATCAATCTGTATTACGGGGCCGCGGATTGCTCAATCGCCCTGGCGCGGGCGAGCGTCAGCGCGCTCTTAGAGTGGCTGGACGCCAATGGAAGTTGCGAACGCCGGCAGAGAGCGCAAGATTAACGGACTGCTTGCAGAGGGACTTCCTTTATTTCTTTTTATGTTGGCTGTCGCGCAGGCGAGCGATCAGCCCGACTACGCTGCTGCGGGCGTTCGCATGGCGTCCATATAGCTATCCATGGACTGAGTCAGCTGTGCATCCACTTCGTCGGCGATCGTCATGACATCGGGTAAGACCCGGCTGAAATCGAGAACGCGCAGATTACTCTGCAACGTGCCGAACAGGGTCACCTGCAGGATTCGTGATTCGTGCACCAGCATCGCGGGCGTGTAGCCTTGTTGATGTCGCAGCTTGCCATGCTCGAGGGCAGCGGCGGAAAAGACAGCGTCGCTGTCCTTCGCAGTGGCGCTGGGCTTGCTCAGGCGGACAATCAAGTCTTCAACCAGCCTGGGGAGATGTCCAGTACGCTCGTCGTCGCTCAGTGGAACGACGTTGAGTTCCTTGCTCTGCTTTGCCCGCGTCAACCAGTTCTCGACAACGCTGGCGACGGAGCGCCGCAGTATCGCGCCCACTCTCTCTTTTTCCAGCCGAGGAGCAGGCTTGCGGTTCAACATTTTTTCCCGAATGAGGTCGGCGAGTTTCGCAACGTCGAAGGGCTTCACCATGATTTCGTCAGCGGCCAGAAGGATCGCGGACATGGCTCCCTCCACGTCAGGGTAGCCGCTGACCAGCAGCGTGAGGGCATTGGGCTGGGAGTGGCGCATCGCCGTAATCACCGTGAAGCCGTCCCCAGGGTTCGGCATGTGCAGGTCGGTGATGAGCACATCGAAGTTCTCGCCAGCAATATGTTTTAGAGCTTCTGTTACGTTGGCGGCGGCGACGACTTCGAAACCCTTATGTTCCAGTACGGCTTTCATCACGCCGCGAACCGCATCGTCGTCATCGACCAGCAGAACCTTGTGAACAACGAGTGAATTGTCAGGAATCATTCCGGGCACAGCCTCTCTCACCAATATTGGAAGTATGGCGCATTTTTATTTGTAGAGATGTATAGAAAGGCTCAGTTACCGCGATCGGCAACGGGTAGTGTGTTTCTAGTAAGCAAGTGCGAGGGCGATCATGGGCTAGCGGCGGAAACCCCGTCATTCGGGTCCTCACGATCGCATCGCAATGCAAGCCTTGGCATGTTTTCAGGCCGGACTCCTCAAGAGCCCGGCTTTTCCCGCACAGGATCGATGCTCGACAACCACGCTCGAAGCACCCATGCCCGGACTGCAGATTAACGTTTGGCGCGCAAACTACGACGGAGGAACTATGTCACAAACGGTATTGGAAAGAACGGCAGATCAGATCGCTGAATCAGCTCACCAGGCTTCCCGTGCCACCAGTGCGGTTGCCGGCGCCATCAACGATGGTGTTGGAGCGGCGAGACGGGTGGCAAAACAAGGCGGCGATGCTGCCGAAGAATTCCTGCAGGACACAACTCGGCGCATCCAACGGCATCCGGCGCTCACCTTGGCAAGTACCTTTGCCGTGGGCCTCACCGCCGGGGTGGTCATTGGATGGATGATTAAACGAAAATGATCAAACGAAGAATGGCCGGCGCGCGGAAACCTGGATAGCTTCTTGCGTGCAGCGCCAGCCTGTCCGGGAAATAAGAAAGATTTCCCACGGATGGATCCGCCAGTCTCCAAGCGTCACAGGAGGACTGAGGGATCTGTGTGCTTTCCGGCGAGCGGCCAGGAAAACGGGTGCAACGCACATTTAAAGAAAAACGGCGCGTGTCCGATTTCTGGACTCGCGCCGTTTCTATTTCCGGAGCGAGTTCTCCTGATTTCGGCAAACAGATCCCGATGAAAATCGGAGTCGAACATAAAGACGAGCCAGATGCAATCGGTGTGGATCTCCTCAGCTTGCAGGCGATTTGTGAATTGGATGACCTTCGCGGCTGTTGTTGATGCCCTTCTCTTTGGCCAAAAGATCTGAGCCCAACGTCTGGCCAGCGGAAAGTTCAGCAGCCGGCGGAAATAGATTTCTCCAAAAGGTACGCCACTCTGAGAATAGCGAGGCGGGACCGACCGCCTTTTTGCATCGCTTGAGTTCGAACCAGCGAAGATAGTTGCGGACGACGCTGCTCATGGTCATCTGCATCGCCGCTGAAAAATTATGCTCCGACATTTGCCGTTGTTGCTCCGGAGACTGCAATATGGCCACCAGTTTGTCGGCGAGATCCAGAGGGTCTCCGACTTTGTAGAAATCGATCGCCATGTCCTCGTCGGCAGCCATATCGCGAAAATCTGCGATGTCCGCGCACACGATTGGCACCCCGTAATCGCACGCCTGATGCGCGGGGCCGCTGGACCCGGTTGCCGAGTCGTAGGGCATGACCACGACCGTGGATGTCCGGAAGAGTTCAGGAATATCGTCTTCTGAAACGTATCCGCGGAACTCTATGCGCGAGCCTGTGCCGAGGGACTCGCGTATCGATTCCCAATATCCCGGCTTGGTGTGATGATTGGCCCCCGCGACGATCAGCCTGGCGTTCGGCACTTTTTTCAA
>JBELAE010000062.1:0-18617 GCA_049509155.1 Candidatus Sulfotelmatobacter sp. | reverse complement strand
ACCTTCGATACAGACTTCGACGGCTTCCCGGGAATTACGCGGCTGGCGTGATGTGAAAGGGCGCTCGATTTACTTAGACAGTTGTCCATTTATTTGCTTGCGCGTTTCATTCAGTTCGTGCGTTAACTTAGACGCACCTGTAATATCTCCGCAGCCATGACTGTTCGCGATCAGATCACCACGGCGAGAACCAGAATCCTCGAATTGGAACGGGAGAAACAGCGTATTGTCGCAGAACTGAAAGCGTGGATTCAGATTCGCGATGGCTTTGAATCGCTCTCCAAGACAAATGGTCCCCTCGTCCCGACGAAGATCGGGCCGACTGAAGCAATCAGGGTCATACTTGGAAAGCATCCCGAAGGATTGACGCCACCAGAGATAAGAGACGAACTTGAGAGTTACGGCATTTCTTGTGGCAGCGAGAAAAACTTCGTGGGCAACGTTCACGCAATCATAAAGCGCAGTAAAGACATTGAAGTAGAGGGCGTCGGAGGGCGTAAGGTTTACAAGCTGAAAGCCAAGACGCCAACAGTACCATGAAGAAGCCTGCTGTCTTCAACGACGCTAAGCCAAGAACGCCCAAAGGCGAGGCGCGCCAGCGCGAAATCAAGACAATGAAGGCTATGGAGGAATTGAGCAATCTCGGCGAAGAGGATGAATTCAGGCGCCTTCTTGCGGAAAACTATGGCATTCTGCCCGGGCACCCGCGTTACGAGAAAGCGATGGCTACTTGGAGGGAGCTAAAGCGCGGGAGGACTTGATTTTTTTCACGCGCTCGACGAGCGTATCAGTCTTGGCGTTCTTCTCAGCTTCCGAAAGGCCCATCTCGTCCATCTGGTCCTCGAGAATGCGCGCAATTGTCCTGAGAGCTTCCTTGCGAGAAGCTTTTTGCCGTCCTTGAGGTTGCGGACTTGGAAGCGCAGACATCTGACGATCCCTTCGATTCGTTCCCTGAGACACGTTAGTTTACTCCGAAAGGCGGCTTTGGGTCTTGCCTAACTTTATCCCACCTGTTTTGATGCACGAAAGTTGTCGAATGTGTTCCGAATTTCTCCGAAGGCCGCGATAAATCCAAAGTTGATGCCATCGTCGACGCTATGAAGATCCCAGGCGTCTATCTCCTCGACCGCGAAATGGATTCCGACCACAACCGCTGCGTCATCACTCTGGCCGGCGAGCGCGAGGCCATTCAGGAAGCCGCCATCCGCGGCGTGGGCAAGGCTTCGGAACTGATCGACCTTAACGGGCATACCGGCGCGCATCCCCGCATGGGCGCGGCCGACGTCGTCCCCTTCATTCCGATCGACGGCGTCACCATCGAAGACTGCGTGGCCATAGCCAACCATGTCGGCGAGCAGATTTGGAAGCGCTTCCAGATTCCCGTCTACCTCTACGAAGCCGCCGCCAGCACCCCCGAACGCCAGGGACTGGAAAATATTCGCCGTGGGCAATTCGAAGGCATCCGCGCCGAGATTGGGACCAACCCCGCGCGCCGTCCGGACTTCGGCGAGCCTCGCGTACATCCCACGGCAGGTGCAACGGTGGTGGGCGCGCGCAAATTCCTCATCGCCTACAACGTCTTCCTCAACACGCCGGACGTCGACATAGCGAAAAAAATTGCCAAAGCCGTGCGTTTCTCCAACGGCGGCATGCGATTCGTGAAGGGCGCCGGATTCCTGGTGCGCGGTCTGGCCCAGGTTTCAATGAACCTTACCGACTTCGAGCAAACCCCCGTCCACCGCGTTTTTGAAATGGTGAAGCGCGAAGCCGCCCGCTACGGCGTCACGCCGGTCTCGAGCGAAATTGTCGGACTCATTCCCAAGAAAGCTCTGGAGCAAGCCGCCGAGTGGTTTCTGCAGGTAGAGAATTTCGATTCGTCGCTGATCCTCGAAAACCGACTCGCATCCGTCATGAGCGGCAAAATCGCCGTCGGCGGCCTGCGCGCCGGAGTCGAACCGTTCGTCGAGCAACTTGCCGCTCCCACTGCGACTCCCGGCGGTGGCAGCGCCTCCGCCGCAGCGGCCGCCATGGCGGCAGGTCTGGCCGCCATGGTCGCATCCATGTCGCGCGGTAAAAAGGCCTACTTGCAATACGAATTGCAACTGAGCGCCGCCATCGCCCGCCTTACCCCTCTGCGCGAAGAACTCAAAGCCGCCATCGACGCCGATGCCGAGTCCTACAACGCCGTCATGAAGGCCTACAAGGAAGCCAAGGCCGTCGCTGATGCGAAATCGAGCGATGAGCAATCCAGCGCAGCCGCCATCGAGGTTGCCTTGAAACAAGCGACCTCCGTTCCGCTGAGCGTCGCCGAAAGAGCTCACGAGATCGCTCAGATTGCAAAGTCGCTCGCGCCCATCACCAACCCGAACATGAAGTCGGATTTAACCACCGCTCTGGCCCTCGCCCGCGCGGCCATCACCGGAGCCCTGGCCAACGTCGAAATCAATCTTGCGTCGCTAAAAGATCAGGCCTTCGCAGAGCAAGTGCGCAAGCGCGTCGAAGTCCTGCGGAATAATCAGGGGATTGAGGCCAATTAGCATCCCCTTATGCATTGGGCCTCGCCCACGCAACAAAACCCCCGCGCTCGGGTTGATACGGTCGATGAGGAAGACGCGGGAGACGTGGTTTTCCTCCCCAGGACTCCATCCCGTCAACGGCCATGTACTTTTGTTCCGTACTCCAGGTTGCAAGTAAAATACAATATAGCGATCTACTTGCCACAAGGGCTGATCGCGCATCCAAGTAAGAGTGGCATCAACCCTAATTGTTTTCTGATTCGAGGCGTTATGAAACTTTTGAAGATTTCCCTGGCTTCTCTACTTCTGGTGAGCGTGGCGTACGCCATGCCGCTCAATTCTTCTGCCCGCACCTGTGTTCCTGCCGATCTGCTGCAGCTGATCTCGGTGGATTATCGCGCCATCAAAGACTCGCCCACGGCGACGGATTTAAAGAACCAACTGATGCCCGACAACATCAAGCAGTTTGAGGCCGCCCTCAAGTCCATCGGCCTCGATCCCGACAAGGATATCGACACGCTCACTTTCGCTTCCTTCCGCGCCGGCAAACAGGGCGTGAAGACCATTGGCGTGGCCGCCGGACCGTTCAACATGAAGGCGGTGTTGAAAAAGATGAAGCTGCAGAAGTATGTGCCCAAGAAGTACAACACATCGGACATTTATCCCATGGACGGTGGCTTCGTCATGAGCTTCCTCGATGACAGCACGCTGCTGTTCGGCGACTCTACCGCCATCCGCGTCGCGCTCGATACCCGCGATGGCAACGTGCTCGGCCTCGACACCAACGGCGACATGGCTGACATGATGACCAACGTCGACTCCGAGCCCGTGTGGAGCATTCTCGACCAGGGCGGCACGCAGAACATGATGCACTCCGCCATGGGCGACGCCTCCAAAGTCGCCGACTACGATTCCGTGAAGAAGCGCCTAGTGGGCTCGCGTTACACCATGAGTTTCTCCAGCGGCGTGAAGTTCGATCTCACCGTGGTCACTTCCGACTCCGTGACCGCGGGCACCGTGTCGTCGCTGGTCAAGGCCGGCATCCTGTTAAAAAAGATGAGCGCCACGCCCGCTGAGAAGATCGCGATGGAGAACACCACGGTCGACTCCGATGGCTCGAATGTGGCAGTGCACTTCAAAGCCAACGACCAGCAGTTCCAGTCGCTGATGCACTCAGACCTGTTCGCTGCCGTCACGCACTAAGGTCCTCCGAACCTTTGTCATCCTGAGCGTAGTGGGTGCTTCGCGAAACGAAGCACCCACGAAGTCGAAGGACCTGCTGTTTCTTCTATCGGTACCGGGTATTAGCTACTTCCTCTCCCGTTTCACCCGCGCCCAGTCCGGCTTCACAATCTGCTGACCCCGCGCCACCGCCAGCGCGTCGTCGGGAACATCGCTCGTAATACACGACGCCGCCCCCACATACGCTCCCTTGCCCACGCGCACCGGCGCCACCAGCGTGCTGTCGCTGCCGATGAACGCTCCATCCTCGATCACGGTGGTGTTCTTGTTGACTCCATCGTAGTTGCAGGTAATCGTCCCAGCGCCGATGTTCACTCCCGCGCCGATCTCGGCATCGCCCAAGTAGGTCAAATGGTTCGCCTTCGACCCCTTGCCCAGCTTGATTTTCTTGGTCTCGACAAAGTTTCCCACATGCGCGCCCTCGCCGATCTCGCTGCCCGGACGCAGATGCGAGTACGGCCCCACCACCGCCCCGGCGCTGATCCGCGCGCCTTCCATCACGCAGCCTGGACGGACCATCACTCCGTCTCCAATCTCAGAATCGCGAATCACCGAGTACGACCGCACGCGGCAGTTCGAGCCGATTCGCGTCTTCCCCAGCAGTTGCACGTAGGGCTCAATGACCGTGTCGGCCGCGATCTCCACATCAGTGTCGATCACGCAGGTTGCCGGGTAAAACACCGTCACGCCGTCCGCCATCAGTTGCCGGCATTTTGCGAGGCGCATGCGTTCGTCAATGTCCGCCAGCTCCGCCCGCGTGTTTCCCCCCAGAACTTCACTGGCATTCGCCGTCTTCCACGCCACTACGCGCTGCCGCGCCCCGCGCAGCGACTTGTTCGGCGACTTATTCAGCACACCAGCCATGTCGGTCAGGTAGTACTCGCGGTGCGCATTGGCTGTCGAGAGTTTCCCGATGTTCCCGTAGAGTTCCTTCACGGCAAAAACATAGAAACCGGAATTAATCTCGCGGATCTTTTTCTGCTCCGCGGTCGCCGCCTTCTCTTCGACGATCGCCTTCACTTCTGCGCTGTGCGGACCTTTCCGCAACACCCGGCCATATCCGGTCGGATTCTCCAGGTCGGCGCTGAGCAGGGTCATCGCTGCGTGCTCATCCAGATGAAAGTTGAGCAGGCGTCCAATCGTCTGCGGCGTTATCAGCGGAGCATCTCCCGAGAGCACAATCACGTGGTCGTACCCAGCCAGCGCCTCGGCGGCCACCATGAGGGCGTGCCCTGTTCCCCGCTGTTCAGCCTGCAGCACGAAGTTGATGCCGGTATGCTCGGTCGCGGCGCGCACCCGTTCGGCCTCGTGTCCGATGATCGCGTACACATCCTGCGCCGGGACGACCTGCACCGCCGCCCGGATCACGTGCTCCAGCAGGGGCTTTCCGCCGACTTCATGTAACACTTTGGGAAGTTGCGATTTGAGCCTGGTTCCCTTGCCCGCCGCCATGATGGCCACAGCGACGTGCGCAGGTGTAGTCGGTGACGTCGTGGGCGCTGTCGTCCGGGGAGAAGAACTGCCTTTCGATCTCGTCTTCTTCATTGGCCTCAATATACCGCTCTCTTGCAGCAATGGCTATTTTCCGCATCATGCCCTAAAATCCTTCACCGGAAAGAGCAGAGAGAAACCATACGACATCCGCACCTGAGAGGAAGAAATGCCCAAGTACGTTATTGAACGCGACATCCCGAACGTCGGCAGCGTGAGCCCGGCCGACGTGATCGCCATCTCGCAAAAATCCTGCAGCGTGCTGAACAATCTCGGCCCGAAAATTCAGTGGCTGCACAGCTACGTCACGCAGGACAAGATTTATTGTGTCTACATCGCGCCCAACGAAGAAATGGTGCGGGAGCACGCCAGGCAGGGTGGATTCCCGGCCAACCGCGTCTCCGAGGTCAAACTGGTAATCGATCCCACTTCAGCTGAAGCGTAGCCCGCTCTACAGCCCCAGACCGCCATCCACGGCCAGAATCTGTCCGGTAATAAACTGCGGCGCGGTCGCGAAGAACAACACCGCCTCGGCGATCTCTTCTCCGGTCCCGTTTCGCAGCATCGGCGTCTGCTTGGCCATGCGCCGCATGAACCCGGCAGCCGACTTCTCGCCCAGATCGATCATCCCCGGTGCTACCGCGTTCACTGCAATCTCGGGCGCCAGCGCCTTCGCCATCACTTTGGTCAGCATGTGCAGCGCCGCCTTCGACGAGCAATAATGAGCATGGGTCGCCCACGGTCTTAGCCCGCCCAGCGATCCCATGTTGATGATCTTCGCTTCTACAGGAGCATCTTTAAGTGATTTTCTTGCGCCCCTGCCGCGCTTCCGCCGCATCCACTTCAGAGCCTCGCGCGACACCAGAAACGGACCGCGCGTATTGGAAGCAAAGATCGCGTCCCATTGCCGTACCGTGAGCTTCTCGAACTCCGCCGTCTCATAGTTCGCCGCGTTGTTGACCAGAATGTCGATGCGCCCCAGTTCGCGCCCCGCCTCTTTCATCATCGCTCGAACGCTGGCTTCCTCGGTCACATCGCAGCGCAGCGCGAACGCCCGCACTCCGAACCCCGACAGGTCCACGACAGTCTCCTGCGCTTCCCGAGCCGAGTTCCTGAAAGTGATGGCCACATCCGCACCCGCCCGTGCCAGGGCCAGCGCCGATGCCCGTCCCAGCCGCCGCGCCGCGCCGGTGACCAGCGCCGTCTTCCCTCGAAGAGGTTTTGCCTGAAGGTCTTCTCTGTGGCCTTGCATGAAGGGATTCTACCGCTTCGCGCTTCTAGTTGACGCTTGTGTGCCTCGCTTTGCAGCTTTGCAGCTTTGCTCGCCGGCGGACGAACGCGTCCGAGCCCATGTTGCTCTGAATTTCGTCGCAGAGCTCAGCGGAGTTACTGGTCCTACCACCGGACCTTCCGAAGCGACTATATTCTCTGGCGCCGCTTTGCTGCTGGAAAAACTCCGTTTCCCCGCGCTAGAATCTAAAAATGCCAGAGCCCCGCAATGTCGTGGTTTATTCCCGCAAAGGATGCCACCTGTGCGAAGTGGTGAAAGAGAGCCTGTCCAAACTTTCGCACCGCGGCGGCTTCACCTGGCGCGACGTCGACGTCGACGCCGACTCCGAACTCCGCCGCCAGTTCAACGACGAAGTCCCCGTCGTCTTCATCGACGGCCGCAAAGCCTTCAAGTACCGCATGGACGAACGTGAGTTCCTGCGGAAATTGGCCAGCTAAAGCAGTTTCGTTCCCACCGAGTTCTTTCCGTTACAATCGCTCCCGGCACTTGGCATGCTGCGCACCCAACTCTACGCCGACCCGCACAACGTCTTTCTACACAGTCTTGTGCTTGATTCCTGCCGCCGCAATGCGCCGAAAACTGCGCTGGTCGACACTTCCTGCGGACGCCGCCTCACCTACGCCGAATATGGGGAAACCGTCGAATCGATCGCCCGCGGCCTGATTTCGAACGGACTGAGGCCCGGAGAGGTCGTCGCCATTTTTCTGGCCAACTCGTGGGAGTTCTGCACCGCGTTTCATGCCATCGAACTCGCCGGAGCCATTCCCACTCTGCTCAACCCAACTTTCCGCGAGCGCGAAGTCCGCTATCAAATGGAAAACTCCGGCGCGGTCCTCTTGATCACCGAAGGTGCAAACATCGAAGGCATCCATCTCGGCGGGCTGCCCAACCTACGCCGCGTCTACACCACGCGCCAGCCCGCGCCCGGTTCCGAGCCGTTCGCCAACCTGCTTCGGCCGACAACCGCGATCTATCCCCAGCCCGATCAGCCTTCCGACCAGGCTCTCGCCGCGCTACCCTACTCCAGCGGCACCACCGGCCTGCCCAAGGGAGTCATGCTCTCGCACTACAATCTGATCGCAAACGTGTATCAGTTCCTCGGCCCGAATGGGACCCCGCTCAACTCCGCCGACACCATTCTTTGCTGCCTTCCGCTTTACCACATCTACGGCTTGAATGTAGTTCTGAATCCTTCCCTGATGCTCGGAGCGAAGCTTGTGCTCGTGCCGCGCTTCAATGTGACGACTTTTGCCAAGTTGCTGGTCGATGAAGGCGTGACCATGATGCCGCTTGTGCCCCCGGCCATGAACGCTCTCTGCCAGTTGGCCGAAGCCGGCGAGTTCCCCCGCGATCATCGCGTGCACTGGGTGAAATCCGGAGCCGCACCGCTCGCTCCCGACCTGGCGCGCCGCTTCACCGCGCTCACTGGCATTCTCGTGTGTCAGGGATACGGCATGACCGAAGCTTCACCCGTAACCCACGTCGGATTTCTCGAACCTGAGCTATATCGTCCGGACTCCATCGGCCATCCGCTTGCCGCGACCGACTGCCGCGTGCTGGCGCAGCCCGATATCGACCCCGCCGACACTCCCGACGACCTGACCGAGGCGCCCTCCGGCGCGCCCGGCGAACTCGTCATGCGCGGCCCGCAATTCATGCTCGGCTATTGGAAGGAACCGCAGGCCACTGCGGCGGTCCTGCGCGACGGATGGTTCTGGTCCGGTGACGTCGTCACTCGCGACCGCGAAGGCTTCTACCGCGTCGTCGACCGCCGCAAGGAAATGATCAAGTACAAAGGCTTCGCCGTGGCTCCCGCCGAGGTCGAAGCCGTCCTGCTCGAGCATCCCGCTGTAAAGGAGTGCGGCGTAGTCGGACGCCCGGACGCCGGTGCCGGAGAGATTCCCGTCGCCTTCGTTGCCCTGCGCGACGGTTTCGTCGACAGCTCCAAACTGGGAGAAGAGCTCTGCGCCTTCGTCGCCGACCGCCTCACCCACTACAAGCAACCCCGCGAGATCCGCTTCGTCGACGCCATTCCCAAGACCGCGTCGGGAAAGCTCCTGCGCCGCGAACTTAGAAAGTCCATCGCCTGAAACGAAGCCTGGTTCCCCCACCCTTCTCGCGTTCTTTGCGAGAGGGTGTGGATTTCGATCTGCGGGAGGTTCCGCCCGGACTGCTCCTGCTCCGACCGCTTCCCCGGTAATTTCTGCGTCGCACAGAAGTGACACGATTTTGACATCCAGCTGACAATTCCCTGCGGCATTCCCCGCACACTCGACTCCGGCACGCCGCGTGTAGACGTGACGCGTGCCCCGCAAACGCCCGGCCCTGCACCAGGTTTCACGGCACGGCGGCGGAAGCAGTCTCATTCAATGCACTTGCCACAGGAGGATTGTCATGAATTTGTCTCATCTGAAAATTTGGGCTTGCACCGCGCTCGCCGCCGCCAGCGTAATCTCTCTGCAGGCCCAAGGGAACCATTTCAATACGCCCGGAAATGTTCTGATTTCCGACCAGTACAACAACCGCCTCATCGAAGTGAATCCTGATAACAACGAAGTGGTCTGGACTTTTGGAAACGGATCAAGCGTGGCCGGACCCCACTCGGTGGTGGGCGTCAATGACGCGCAACGCATCGGACCAATCACGCTGGTCGCCGGTACGGGCGTGCCCGCAGGGGCGGAACCCACTTGCCCGAATGGATGCGCGGACAACCGCGTGATGCTGGTCGATTCCAGCGGCAACATTCTCTGGCAGTACGGCCAGGCCGGCGTTACGGGATCAGGCCCCAATCAGCTCAACACCCCAGTTCAGAATACCTGGCTGCCCGATCACCACATTCTGATTACCGACCAGGGCAATATGCGCGTCATCGAAGTCACGCACCAGAAAGAAATCGTTTGGCAATACGGACAGACTGGAGTCGCCGGCGATGGCGCCGACCAGCTCAACAATCCCAACAGCGCCGAATTGCTGAGCAATGGTGACATTCTCATCGCCGACGAGAGCAACAACCGCGTCATCGAGGTCACTCGTGCGAAGCAAATTGTGTGGAGCTATGGCTGCGCAACCTGCAGCGAGCTGAATGCGGCGGCCTTTGCCAGCCGTCTTCCCGACGGCACCACGCTCATCACTGATGGCGGCAACAACCGAATCCTTGATGTGGACTTCGCCGGCAACGTGATCTGGACCTATTACACGAATGCTCGCCCTGGCAGCGTCTCTAACCCCGCTCCCAGTCGCGCCGTCATGTTGAAAAACGGCAATGTGCTGATCAGTGACCAGTACAACATGCAGGTCATCGAAATCGACGCCAGCCAGAACATCGTCTGGAGCCAGGGCACTATCGCCGTGGCCGGCGATGGGTTTGACCTGTTGAACGGCCCTTACGACGCCAAAGTGGTGGGCGACTACACTGGCCTAACCCCGCCCTTCCCTGCCGATCATCGCCGCTAAGACATCGCCGCTGAGAAACGATAAGGCGAAATAACGAAGCGGGTGCCCCACCCTTCTCGCGCCCTTGGCGAGAGGGTGGGGATTTTGATTTCTGTAAGTGCGGAAAGGGGGGTTCCAAATTCTTCACGGCTTCTTCTCCGACCCCTCCCCCGGCAGCTTCCGCGTCGTGAAGAAATTCCAGATCAACTCATTGGCATTCAGATCCTCGCTGGTCTTCCCAATCGTATTCTCGGCTTCGTACTGCTCCCCGCCCGGCCACGTATTGCCAGCCCCCTTCACGCTGTAGAGAAGAACTTGCGCGCTCTGTTGGCAGCCGTTGTAGGTGTCGACTTTGGTTTCCATTGCACCTTTCGCGCTCAACGGCAACTTGGTTTTCTCCGGCTTTTCCGCGCAGCGATCAATCCTGGCCCATGCCTTGGCGCTGTCTTCCACGGAAATCGTCGCCAGACTCAGGTTGTGTTCGGTACCGCCGCCGTAAGGGACCACTGGGTCCGAAGTTCCGGCAATCATCACCATTGGTACCGGTCGCGAAGGCACACAAATCATCGTCTTCGGCATCGCCGCGCCCACCGCCGCAACCGCCGCAACTCGATCACTCAAGGCGCACCCCAGACGCAGGCTCATAAAGCCGCCTTCCGACAGCCCCGTGGCATAGATGCGTGACGCATCGACCGAAAACTTGGTCGCCATCTGATCCAGCATCTGATTTAAGAAAGCAACGTCATCCGCGGGCGCCGGCCTTCTGTCCTCGTCGTGCTCCCGGCCCTGAGGTTGCTGTCCCCCGCCCGGATATCCTCCGCCACCGCCGCCACCGGGGTACCCACCTCCCCCTCCACCTCCGCCGGGATAGCCTCCGCCTCCATTGCCATAGCGTCCGCGTCGTCCCGGCCCCATGGTCGCCGGTCGCGGCACCTCCGGCCGTACTCCCACGTTCCAGCGCCCATGCAAGGCGATGGGATAGACCGCAATAATGCCGTTTTTGTCGGCCAGTTCATCGAACCGCGTGAGCCGCTCCATGTCTTCCGCGTCCTGATTCATGCCATGCAGCAGGATCACGACCGGATAATGCTTCTGCGGATCGTAACCTTTCGGCAACCGGACCATGAAACTGCGGTCCACATCATCGACCGTGACTTTCTCTTTCGTTTCCTGCGCCCAGAGTGCCTGGGCGGCCAATAGCACACCCAGGCAGCCCAAGGCCGCGAGGGAACGCATCCCGTACGAATTTCCAGATTTCATCTTGTCTCCAGAAGGGCCGACCCGAAACACCGAAATAGAAGCAACGAAATGAAAGAATCCCAAGCAGCTTCCTTTGCTTGGAAGCGTACGCTCCCGCCTGAGTTGGCCGCAATCGGGAACTTTCCCGTCCCCGCCTCCGTATTCATTCTTGCAGGCAATTTCAGTTCCGGCATGCGCCCAGGCGCACGGGAAGGAGAACCACAATGGACGGAATCACCGGTCTCGCCGCGGTAGTCATGATTTTCGGAATGCCCACGGCAGTACTAGGAATGTACACCTTTTATCGCGTGCGCAAACTTCGCACGGAAGAGCGGCTCGCGGCAATGCAGAGGGGCATAGCCGTCCCTATGGAACCCGACCTCACCGAGGCGGCCCACTCCCGCCGCGCCGGAATCCTGCTTATCGCCGGCGCAGTCGGCTACATGCTGGCGTTCACCATCATTTCAAGAGTCGAGCCCGACGCTCTGATCGCCTCCGCCTTCGGCGCGATCCCCTTTACCTTGGGCCTCGGCTACTTATTGGACTCTACGCTGATCCGCCGCGAAAGCCGCGCCTGAGCGAAGAGTGACCGACGCGAACCGGCATTGAAGCGCACGCAAGAAGTGAAGGAAACCAGAAGTGTGGGAACAAGAATAAAGCGGGTGCCCCACCCTTCTCGCGTTCTTGGCGAGAGGGTGGGGAATTTGACGTTTCACTCCCCCGTCAGAAACTTAAACTGCGCCGGGGTCAGCGGCACCACACTCAGCCTTCCCTGCCGCGCCAGCGGAGATTCCGCAAATAACTTGTTCGCCTTCGCCTCCGCCAGCGTGACCGGCTTCGCATTGGCCTTGCCGACCTTGATCTTCACTTGGGGATTCTTCATGTCCGACGCATCCACTGACACCACCTCCGCCGTCCCTACCGCACTCTTCTCGTCTCCGGTGTGGTAAATGACCAGCCGTTCGCCCGGCTTCATCCCGCGCAGGTTCTTCAACGCCACCGGATTCGACACGCCATCCCACACAGTCGTCTTGTCCCGCTGCAAATCCGCAAACGAATACGTCGACGGCTCTGTCTTCAATAAGTAATCCATGTCACCTCATGTTCAACAACGCGCTAAATTAACAGCGGCTTAAGCCGCCTCGCCACTCCTAGTTCGGCTTCTTGTTCTGATCCGCCGGCGGATCCTGCTTTGGCGGCGCGTTCGGGTCCTTCGCGTGGTCGTCATACACCGAATACTGCCCCTGCGGACGTTTCAGTTTGATCGTGATCTCCATCTTGTCCTTGCCCACGTCGTAGTCTTCCCCGAACGTCTGAAATCCCTGCGCCAGCACCTGCACCCGCAGCATGCCATACGGGATGCCGTCAAAATTTGCCTTCCCATCCAGGTCAGTCTTCAGTTCCATGCCGCCCCGTTCCTGCTTGCCCTTCACAGTCACTTCATGCATGATCACTGCGGCATTGCGCACCGGCTTCCCGTTATCGTCCTTGACGACGAGGAAATTGATCAATGCAGTCGGCTCGTTGTCGCTGTCTTTGTCCCGTTGCCCCCAGGCCACGCTAGCCGTCGCAAGCACCGCCAGCACCATCCCTGTAAAAAAGATCTTCTTCATGTCAGCCATTCTATGCACCCTCGCGCTCTCTGTCATCCCCTCTCCCGATCAGTGATGCCGCTAGGCCGCGGCTCTTTACCATGGCGAGGGTTAAAATGCCGAGGTGAAGACTTGGGATGTAATCATTATCGGCGGCGGCATCATCGGCCTCTCGCTCGCCATTGCAGTCCGCAAACGCGGCGCCACCGTCCTGGTCGTCGAACGCGGAGAGCCTGGCCGTGAAGCCTCCCACGCCGCCGGCGGTATGCTGGTCGACTGTCCCCTCGAAACGCAGCCTGCCCTCCAGCCCCTGGCCAGCGCCAGCGCCCACATGTATCCCGAGTTCGCGTATGAACTGGAACTTGAGTCGGGAATGAAGGTTGATCTGCGCGACCAGGGAACAATCCTGTTCCTGTCTGCCGAAGATCTTCATCAAGCCGAGGCTTCGGGCTTCCTTCCCGCCAGCCTCACGGAGTTGGAACCAGCCCTGGTCGTAAATCATTCGAAGGGGCTACCGTTCTATCGCCCGGAGCGCAGCGTCGACCCTCGTGCGCTCACCGCCGCCGCGTGGAAGACCGCCAAGCATCGCAGCGTGGACTTCTCCTCCGGGGACGAAGTCATCGCAGTAACCATAACCGATGGCCGCGCCACGGGCGTCAAAACCATCAAGACGGCATTCCACGCCGCCAAGGTCGTCAACTGCGCTGGAGCCTGGTCGGGACAAATACCGCCGCACGGATTCCCTACTCGCCCGGTCAAAGGACAAATGCTCTGCCTGCTGATGCCTTCGCCCCCGTTACTCCAGCATGTGGTCCGCAGTCCCGAGGTCTATCTCATTCCACGCAGCGATGGACGCCTGCTGGTCGGCGCCACCGTCGAAGAAGCCGGATTCGACAAGCGCACCGACCGCGTCACCATCCAGCGTCTGCACCGCGCCGCCCTGGCCCTGGTTCCGAACCTACGCGACGCCAAAATCCTCGAAGACTGGGCCGGCCTGCGCCCCGGAACTCCCGACGCACTCCCCATCCTTGGCGAGACCGAAACTCCCGGCTATTACGTCGCCACCGGCCACTTCCGTGACGGCATCCTACTCGCACCGATTACGGCGCAAATCACGGCGGCGGTCATCGAAGGCCGCGCTCAGGAATACGACCTGCGACCGTTCTCGTCCTTCCGGTTTTAGCGCGGGGAAGTCCTAGGAAATGTCGCAGGGATCGTCCAACGACCCGTCACAACGGATGGACCGTCAGATCGAGGCGTCACGATCGAATCGTTAACACTGGGCAATGCGCCTCGGCGATCACGTGGTGCGCCGTGGACCAGGGCAGGTGCGTGGTTCCGGCCTTCTGCGAAGAACGAGCACCCAGGACAATCATGTCGACCTCGCGCTCGGAAGCTATCTTCAGAATGCGCTCCTGGGCGACGCCAAACTCGAGCAGGGCTTCCGGTTGGTATTGCAGATCGGCGTCGTTAGGAACCAGCGACCGCAGCCGGCAAATACTTTCTTCAACCAGATCTGGACGTCTGCCCAGATGGGTATAGTCCTCGACCACGTGCAGCAGCGTAAGCCGCGCGCGGAACTCCTCGGCCAGCGACACAGCCTCTTGTGCGGCATACAGCGAGTACTGGGCAAAGTCGGTGGCGAATAGGATCTGCCGCAACTCCAACTCGACGGGAGCCAGATCGCGATTTGAGAATGCGGGTAATTTGGCCCGCCCTGAAACCTGGGGGCCGACCGTCAGCACCGGGCATGGTGCGTGGCGCAGAATGTCTTCCGCCACCGAACCCAGCAGCAACTTGCCGAGGCCGGAGCGGCCGTGGGTGCCGACCACCACGAGATCAATATCGTTTTCCGTGATAATCCCCGACAGTCCATTCCACACCTTGCCGTGGCGGACGTAGCTGTGGTGCCTGATTCCTTCGTTGCGGCTCGCGATGTGCTCGAGTTTGTGGACGGCCTCGGCATGAGCGTCGTCGTAAATCGTGCCCACGCTGACGTAATCGACGGCGCCCGTCATCATGAGCAGGCCTGCGTCGGAGAGCACGTGCGCACTGTGCAGCGTCGCGCCAAAATGGCGGCAGATGGCCGTGGCGTATGGTAAGGCGGACTCGGAGGTCGCCGAAAAATCGGTGGCGAACAATACGTTCTTGATCCCGATAGATAGCGGTGATTTCTTGTGGGCTGATTTCGGTTCGATCAGTTTGGGTTCGATCGATTTCGGTTCGACCAGCGTGCCCTGCGGTTCTTGAACTGACGTCATAAAACACCTCCCCACCTGATTCGAGCATTACACCGGCGGGTTGCTTGCGACAGGTCCGCCGTCACCGCGCCTTGTGATTTCGATCACACAGGGTGACAGGAGCCTGCGAGACGGGGGCGCAGGGATCTAAGGGACGATCTGCCTACGGATCTGGGACTTTGGGTCTGGCCTCTCGATCTGGGTCTCTCGATCTGCCGATCTTTGGTTTTCCGGCGTTATGGTTCGGGAGGGACGCCGGCACAGTCTGCCAAAAGCAGGTGCAGATTGCCGGGATTTGTGGAGTAGGCAAGTCCGGTGTCGATGCTGACAAGACCCGCACGAACGAGTTTTTCGATCTCGCCGTCGAAATGCTGCATGCCTTCGGTGTCGCCGTCTTGCATGGCCTCGAGAAGTGTCCTGCCGTCGTGCTCGCCCTTTTCCAGATATTCCCGGGTTCGCAGGGTTGATTTCAGAATTTCCACGATGGCGACTCGGCCATTGCCGTCCTGGCGAGGAATGAGTCGCTGGGAGACGATGAAACGGAAGCTCTTCGCCAACCGGTTGCGAATGGTGTGTTGCTCTGCCAGAGGAAAGACTCCGACAATGCGTTCGACGGTCTTGGAGGCATCAATGGTGTGCAGAGTGGAGAGAACCAGATGGCCCGTCTCGGCGGCCTCGAGTGCGATCTCGATGGTTTCCTTGTCCCGCATTTCGCCGACAAGAATCACTTTGGGAGCTTGCCGCAGGGCGGCTCGCAGAGCGAGCGCGAAGCTGGGAGTGTCGCTGTGCAGTTCGCGCTGATGAACGATGGACTTCTTGTGGCGATGAGTGAACTCGATGGGATCCTCGATAGTGAGAATGTGATAAGCGTGAGTTTCGTTGATATGGTCCAGAATGGCCGCTAAAGTGGAAGACTTGCCCGACCCGGTGGGCCCCGTCACCAGGACTATGCCATTACGCAGTTCGGCGATTTCGGCCAACTGCGCCGGCAAATTAAGTTCCGCAAGGCTGGGAATCGCCTGCGGGATCACGCGCATTACAATGGCGTGGCTGCCGCGCTGCTGAAACACGTTGATGCGAAACCGGCAATGGCCGGGCAGTCGATAAGAGATGTCACAGGATCCGAGAGTCTGTAGAGCGTCGATGGCCTGCTTGTTGCCAGCGATCAGTTCGTAGGCGATGCGGCGAGTGTCTTCGGGAGTAAGCGGCGCCATGCCCGAGATCTTGACTGGAACCAGCGTGCCGGACTGTTCGACCACAGGATAGCTGCCGGGCGACAGGATCAGGTCGCTGACCTTTCCCGATACCTTCAGCATCGCCAGTAGCAGCGCCGGGGTCGGGATCGGCTTGGGTTCGGAGCGCTTCGTTTCTGGCGTGAGGGGCGCGAGGGCTGCCTTGGCCGCAGTTTCCACTCCGTAATCCTTTCCGCTGTTGCTAAGAATGATCTAACGAATACAACGATGGGCGACGGGGTCGCGGGCTGCCGGGTAAGCTTCGTTGCACGCTGCCAGCCAAATCTCCTGGAACGGCATCCGAAAAGGTCTGGCCTTCAGACCCTGGATTTCATGCTCCTTGGAACCCGAAACCATTCCACGATGCCTTCCGCCAGATATGCGGCGTAGAGTCCGGTGACCAAACCGGTGAAGACGTCCATGGTGTAGTGGGCACGGAGGATCAGCACGGTCGTGGCCTCGAAAAGTACGATGGCGACGGCCGCAGCCCTCAACCAACGCCTGCCGAGACGGAAAAGTTCCGTGGCGCCGAGCACACCGATTGCGGTATGGCCAGAAAAGAAGTAATCGTTGGCTACGCTGTAGGTGACAAGCAATGAGGGAAAGCCAGGATTGTGCCAGATGGCATCGGGCGGTGCCGGCAGCGCGACCAAGGCCTGCATCATCTGGCGCAGACCGAGCACTATGACGAGTCCCAGGAAAGGACGCACCTCGCCCCGGAAGATCCACATTGACAGGAGAAAAATGCCCAACAGATCGATGATGCCTGAGCTAACCACCAGCAGCACGTTGGCTGCGGCAGGATGATGATGCAGGTAAAGATTCGCCGATGCGGTCACGTTGTGGATTCGGTCATCGATTCCGGCAGTGGGTACGCTGCGCGCGCCGATCATGGATTGCGTCCAGAACCAGATGACGATCGCGACAGCTGTTACCGCCAGCCGTAAGGCTAACGATGAAGTAGCTCGGACAAGCCCGCTCTGGTCGGAAGGCATTAGTGCGGGGAATTATATGCTCGCGGAGCACCGCGGATTTGGTGGACTTGGTCGGGATCGAGTCGCCGTCCCCCTCCCATGCTTAAGGAAGCGCCCCCCCGACATACACGATCCGACTCGCTTTCTTAGGGAACAGACCCGATTTTCTGCCGGAGCGAGTCACGTCATAGTGACTCCGCGTTGCTGGAGTTTCGCCATTTTATCCGCTTTCCAATCATCCACACACCGCGCCTGGAGGCCCGTCGTGAAGAATCTGCGTTTTCTCCGTTATTCGGCTATTTCCATCGGATTCGCCTTGCTCGCTCATTTTTCCTATGCCCAAGTTGCCCTGGTGGTGACTTCGCCTGCGGTTGGAGAGCAGATGAGTTCGCCGGTCAATTTCACTGCCGCAGCAACCTCTCAGGACTGTTCCGCCGGCATTAACGCCATGCGGGTTTATCCCTCGTCGGGAGACGGAGCATATACGGTTTTTTCCGATGAGATAAATGTCGATTTCAACCTGACCGCGGGCTCATACAGCGCAGTAGTGGTGGCTTGGGATAACTGCGGCCATGTGGGGTCTGAACCGGTAAACTTCACGGTGAGCGGCGAAACCCTCCCCCCGCCGAAGTTTGTCTATACCACCGAATACAAAGCCGGTCAGGTTGCCGGATATGTGGTCAACCCTCAAAGTGGCGCGCTGACTCCGACGGGTCAGTCGCCGGTGTGGGCGCATTGGGGACCGACCAGCATTGCTTCCGACTCGGGCGGTTATCGACTGTACGTTGCCAATCAGGGCTCGGCGGACGTGTCGGCTTACTTCATTGATCGCGACGATGGATACCTAACGCCTGTGCCGGGAGCGAACTTTCCCACCGGCGGCTGGTCGACCGAGATCGCGGTGCATCCCTCCAACCAGTATGTATACGTGACGACGGTTAACAACCCGGGAGGTCCACCGCCGAATGAAAATACTATCACTGCATTTTCGGTGGCCAGCGATGGAGCACTGGAGCCCGTGCCCGGCTCTCCTTTTGTTACAAGTTCTTCGTGTTACGCTCTGGCCCTCACCCCAAATGGAAACTATCTCTACGCTGCCTGCAATGCCGGTATAGCGGCCTACAGCATCGATCAGAGTACTGGCGCTTTAACGCCGCTAGCTGGTTCTCCTTATACCGTCCCGCCGGCGCAGTGTGAGTATTGCCTTTCCTTCGCATACATCGACGCACTCGCCGTAGATCGCAGCGGGAAGTTTTTGTTTCTGGCCGACTATGACAACGGAGTCATCTACTCCGAAAGCATCGACCAGAGTACGGGGACATTTACCGACGTGCCGGGCTCTCCCTTCATCGATGACGAGCCGCGGTG
>JBELAE010000061.1:0-17643 GCA_049509155.1 Candidatus Sulfotelmatobacter sp. | reverse complement strand
ATCGACGGCTACCTGTGGCTGAGTGATGATGCCATTGCCTCCGGCAAGGTCACCTGGACCAGCCGCAACATGGGCGGCTTCGGAGAAAGTTCGCGCCTGAGCGCCGCCCTGAACCGCGTCATCGAGTACGAACGGCTCGCGAAGAATGGTCTGACCAGCGAAAAATCGGACGAACTGCTCAAACCGGTCAAAGTCGAGGCCATCCGCATTGAGCGCGGGAAAGAGGCTAAGGGCAGCGGCGGAGGCAAGTTCCTGGAAGTCTTCATCATGGTCATGCTGCTCTACATGGCCGTGCTTTTGTACGGTATTTCGGTGATGCGCTCGGTGCTCGAAGAAAAAACTTCGCGCATTCTCGAGGTGCTGCTGTCTTCCGCAACTTCGACGCAATTGATGGCCGGGAAACTTCTGGGCGTCGGCGCGGTGGGCCTGACGCAAATTCTGGTGTGGGTCGTGATCGCCGGCGTGTTCGCCTTACCGGCGATGGCCATGCAACCCACGCTGAGTGAGTTTCAAATTCCGCTCGGCGTACTGATTGCCTTTGCGATCTTTTTCCTTCTCGGATATTTGTTGTACAGCACCATGTACGCAACCATCGGCGCCATCACCACGACGGAACAGGAAGGTCAGCAACTGCAGTTCTTCATTGTGATTCCGCTGGTGCTCTCGGTCTTCATGCTGGCTCCGGTCGTGCGCACTCCGGACGCGCCGGCCATCGTGTGGCTGTCGATGGTCCCATTCTTCGCGCCGGTGCTCATGTATGCGCGCATCGTGGTACAAACCCCGCCGCTGTGGCAGATCGCTCTGTCGGTCGTTTTGCTGATCGGGACAATCGCGGGGCTCCTGGTGCTGTGTGCCAGAATCTACCGCGTCGGTATCCTCATCTACGGAAAACGCCCCAACCTGCCAGAAATCCTGAAGTGGCTGAAGTACGCGAAAGCGTGAGGACCGTCGTACGCGCAGGTCGCACGCCGACCACAGCGTTGTCATTCTCTTTGCCGCGAAGGATCTATGCAATTCCCTCGCTGCAAGCAAAGTGCAGAGTCCCTTCGCGTTGCTCAGGATGACAACGAGGTTTTGGCTAAGAGCTGACAGCTGATTAGTAGAACAAATACTTGCGCCACTTATCGTCCGACCTACCCATCAGCCGCATGATGTGGCGGCTGGTGTGTAAGTTGAAGGCGCGGGGTTCGCGCATCAGCTTCATGTGGGCTTCGGTGGGATTCTGATTTCCTTTGCGGCGGTTGCAGGTATGGCAGCAGGCGACAAGGTTTTCCCAAGTGGACGAGCCTCCGCGCGAACGCGGGATCACGTGGTCGAGCGTCAGTTCACTCGAAGGCAGCACCGTGGCGCAATACTGGCAAGTGTTGCGGTCGCGCAGCAGGATGTTCTTGCGGGAGAGCGCGCGGCTCTGGTGCGGAATGCGGCGGTACTCAAGCAGGCGGATTACCGAGGGCAGCCGCATGGCCACACGCGCCGAATGTAAGAAGTGTCCGTTCTCTTCCTCGGTCATCGCGACGCCCTTGAGCACCAGCACCAGCGCCCGGCGCGCAGCGCAGACATTGATGGGCTCGTAAGAAGCGTTCAGCACGAGCACGGGCGCGAGCAGAGCATGGCCATCCCCTGGCCGGTGTGCGGCCGCCGGCAAGAACAGGCCGGCGGCATGCCGGGATCCTGCATCGTATTCCATGCCCAGTGACATAACTTCCCGCCCCCAGGATCTAAACCCAAATCCTAATGCCGTCGCAACGGCACGACTTGAAGTCCTGCCCTTCCTAACATCATCGGCTAACTCGCCGCGGACTTTGCCAAAACTTCCTCGTTCCCCGGTTCGCCGGCAGCATCTCCGTCCACATCCGAGCCAATCTCAGCATAATTAGATGCCAGTTTCACGCTTGCCAGCTTCATGGTCCTCGCTACGGTCGCGACCCACACCTGCCGGGCTCCGGCCCGGCGCAGTACCCGCGCGCATTCGGTCGCCGTAGTGCCGGTCGTGTAAACATCATCTACGAGAATCACGGCGCGGCCAGTGACTTCCGCGGCACGCGGCACGGCAAAGGCGCCGCGCAGGTTTTCGCGGCGCTGGTGGCTGGTCAGCCCGATCTGGGATTGCGTGTCGCGGGTGCGCTGCAGAAGCTCAGACGCCAACTCTAACCGCTCGCCTGCCGGAACGATCTTGAGCGCGGCTCGCGCCACCAGTTCCGCCTGATTGAACCCGCGCTGCCGCCTCTTGGCCTTGTACAGCGGAACGGGAATCACCAGGATGCTGGCCTGCTCAAACATTCCCTGCTCAAACCGAGCCTGCTCCAAGTCAGGCTGCAGTGCAGTCAAAGCCTCGGCCAGCATTCTCCCTAGCACGTTGGCCGCCGGGCGCACGCCGTTGTACTTCAGCAGATGAATCAACTCGCGCAGGCCGCCCGCGTAACTGCCGTACGCCACTGCCCGCCCAAACGGACGTTCAATGCGGCGGCAGGCCGGGCATCGCCTCAGACCGTCGGAGTCACGATCCGCATAGGAAGAGAGCAACCGCTCGCCGCAAATGTCACAAACTTTGCCGCCTACAGGATGGATACCGGCGAGGCAATCGGGGCAGACGGGTAAACGAGAGAGGTTGAGCTGGGGGTTACCGCAAATGCGGCAATCGGACGGGAATAAAACGGAGAAGAGACTTTCAGTTAAGCGCCTTACCCAAGGTCGGTCAACCGATGTTGCGCTGGCCGACACTGCGCTGGCCCAAGGTCGTTCGGGAGCAGACGAAGTCTCCCGCGAAACAATAGAATGCCCCGCTACTGCGGCACTGGCCTGGCTAGCCCGGATTCGGTCCTCACTACTGCTGAAGACGGCCTCCTTCGTCACCCCGCGGACGCCAACGCGCCGCGGCCAATCTTTCTCCAATGCTTGCAGTATAGCGGCGATGACCGTCGCTAGGCAACGTTGCGGTCGGAGGCCGGCGACTGTTTCCCCGGCATCATCGGTTTGCTGGGCATCATCTTCGGCGCGTTCGACTTCTGCGCGTTCGACAGCCGGTCGCTTACGGGCACAAAAACCAGCCGGTAGTCTCGCCGGAAACATTCCCCGCAGCGCACTGGCCGCAGGAAAAGCAACGGGAGGATAAATCGTTCCGTAAGGGTACGCCGGCGCGAGCGGAAACCTGCTGCGCTGCCACAATCGCTACATCGGTAGGGTCGAATCAAATGCCGGCCGGGGGAGTCGCTCATCCTTGCACCTCGAAATAACAAACTGCGAAGGGGCGGTCAACAGATTGATCCTATTTTACACCAGGAGGCACTGCACGTTGTCGTGGCACCGGTTTTAGAAGCTCTGCGCCTGGTAGTTCGAAAAGTCCGCCGGCGGGGCCACGTTCACCGCCGTACTGCAGCTTTCGTCGGAGGTGAGCGGCCACTGCGTCAGGTAAAGCACCGTCTGCCCGGTGCTGTCGGCTTCCTGACGCTGCGCGGCAGCCTCGGCTGCGTCGTCGTAAAACGCTTCGCCGATGATCCACGGGATGCCTTGATATCCCTGACTCGTCAAGGCGTTAAACGCCGTTGCGAAACTGTTCCCGGTTTCATCGTAGATATGAACGTCGAACAGTTGCGGCGAGCCCTGATTTCCATAAGCGCTCGCCCCATACACCGTGCTGACCTGGCCCACGTGGGCGGCATCGGCGATGATCGAAAAGCCGAGCGTGTCGCTGCTGCCGAACTCTGACACATAATCGTTCCACAGCATTTGGTCATACTGCAGAAGCGCCGCGTATCCCAGCGGAGGAATGCCTTCATTCAACAGGTCGAGGTGATACGGAATGCCAGCCCCCGCGATAATCGGACGCAGGTTCTGAATCAGGCTCCAATTCTCCTGAAAATAGTCGTCGCTGAAGGTGGTCCATTGCGTGGGGTCATTGCTGCTCTGAGGATGAAAGCTGACCTCAATCTAGACAAATCCCGCCGCTTTGACCGCCGCCAGCAGGCCGGCGAGGTTGGTTAGGAACTGCGGAGCCAAGGTGCCGCCGGTCGAATCCATGACGGTTCCGGTGTTGATGCCCCGGGCGTGAAAGATCGGGATGCGCAGCCGCCGCTGCCCATTGCTGTACATTTGCTGCAGCTGCGCATTGATGGTCGCAGTCGCCGCGTTGTAGTTGTAGACCACGCCGTAAGGCTCCCGGTTGCAAGGCGGAGCCAGGTAATACCACCCGTAGTTCGAGCCCCCCAAGGCTGCCGCTGGCGGCGGTGGAGTTCCGGATCCCCCGGAGGAACCGTTACCGCTACTGCTCGAACAGCCCACGCCACAAATGATTAAGGCCAGGGCTAGCAAATTCAGGGCGATTAAGGCGAACGGCGCGGCGACCAAGAGGCGAAGATTCCTTCTACGAATGATAGTCACGGCTTAGATTTTATTCCCCGGAATGGGAACTGAGCATCGCCCACGGCGCAGTCCAGCTTTCGCCGCCCTGCGCTATACTATCCCCGGCGTACAGGACGCCGCCCGTCCGCGGAGAGGACTGAGTCCACCTGAGCGAATTCTTAAATCCAGGTTCTCGCGAACCTCCTTTTCGCCCGCGCAGCGGACCCCGGGCATGATCACGAAGGAGGTCCGTTATGGCAAAGCAGTTCCACGATCGTCACTCCCCGTTCGCCCCAACCTCGACCAGCTCAAACATCAAGCCAAGGACTTGCTCCGAGCCGTCCGGCACGGTGACCCAGCGGCCGTCGCCGAGTTGCGCAAACATCATCCCAAGCAAGCCACGAAGCAAACCGGCGAAGCACACAATCCCACAACCACCAAGCTGGCAGACGTAAAACTAGATGACGTCAAACTGGTGGACGCCCAGGCCGCCCTTGCCCGAAGCTACGGCCTGCCCAATTGGCCGCGGCTCGTCACCGCCTGCCGTATGACTGACGCGATCTGGCGCGGCGATGTGGATGCGGTTCGCCGCCTGGTGCTGAAGAGTCCCCAGCTTCTTCATGAATCCGCGCGCGGCATAGCCGATAGCAACTGGGGTCCACCCATGTCGTACGCGGCGAACGTCGGGCAGGACGCAATCATCGCGATGCTGCGCGAGTTGGGCGCGCAGGATCTGCAGCATGCCTTCGACCGGGCTTGCCTGCAAGGCCAGCTCGAAACCGCCCGCCGCCTGCACGCCATGGGCGCGCGCGTCGTTCCGGGCTTGGTGATGGGACCGTGCGAAACGCTGAATGCGGACGGTCTCGCCTTCCTGCTCGACCTAGGCGCCGAACTCGCCGACAAAAACGGCGACCGCCTCGCCCCCGTTGCCTTGCTTCTGCAAACCTATTGCCGCGGTCCGAAGCAAAAACATCGCTGTCTGGAACTCGTGGCCGAACGAGGCATCGCGCTTCCTGACACGCCGGTGATGGCGCTGCATCGCGGCCGCATCGACTTGTTGGAAACGCATCTGCGCCGCGACCCGCAATTGCTAACACGAACCTTCGCCCACGAAGATATCTATCCACCCGCGCTGGGATGCAGCACCGACCACTCCCTCGCTCTGCACGGTACGCCGCTGGCGGGCACGACCTTGCTGCACATCTGCGTCGATTTCGACGAGATCGATATTGCCCGCTGGCTGATCGACCACGGCGCCGATGTGAACGCCAAAGCCGAAATCGACGCCGACGGCTTCGGCGGGCACACACCGCTGTTCGGCTGCGTGGTCTCGCAAGCCTATCTGTGCCGCCTGCGGCAGGACGCCGAGTTCGCCCGCCTTCTGCTCGATCACGGCGCAAACCCTAACACCCGCGCCTCGCTGCGCAAGCGCCTGCGCTTCGTCGCCGACGAATCGATGCACGAGTATCGCGACGTCACACCGCTCACCTGGGGCGAACGCTTCCATGGCCCCGGCTATCCCGGTCACACCTGGGTCAGCCAACCGGCGATGCAGCTGATCGCGGAACGCGGCGGCCGCCCCTGAACTCTTCTTTCTGGCGTGCCCGCACTTAGCGCACTTGTCATGCGGGCAGGCCGCGTGCTAAGGTGCGCCGTTCCTTTGTTTCTGTGTCGTAGAATGCTTCGACATGTGTGTCGCTGAAATTGTTTTGATCTCACGCTCTTAAGAGGATTTTATCCATGAGCAGTCCCGCGAACGATCTCCCCAGCAAGAAGAAGCATGTGCCCTATGTGCCCGAAACCATGGAGATGAAGGAGTTCACGCTGCGGGCCATCCTGCTCGGACTCCTTATGACGATTGTGCTGGGTGCGGCTAACGCTTATCTGGGCCTGCGAGCCGGCATCACGATCGCCGCCACGTATCCGGCGGCGGTGATCGCCATGGCCGCCATGCGAGCGTGGAAGGGCTCACTGCTGGAAGAAAACATTGCCCGAACCGCTGGCTCGATCGGGGAATCGGTAGCAGCGGGAGCGATCTTCACGCTGCCGGCGTTCGTGCTGGCCAAGGCTTGGCCGTCATTCCGGCCGGGTGATGCTTACTGGAAATCGACCGCGCTGATCATGGTCGGAAGCATTCTGGGAGTTCTGTTCATTTCTCTGGTGCGCCGTGGCATGGTGGAAGATCCAGAGCTGCCCTTCCCCGAATCGCTGGCCGCGTCGGAGATTCACAAAGCCGGGCAGCGCGGAGCGCAGGCCGCGAAATATCTTTTTTGGAATATCGGCTTGGGTGGAGTGGTTTATATCCTCGGAAAATTTGGCCTGTTCGCCGCTGACACCGACTTGCACGTTGGCGTCGGGAGTCTGGGGCACAGTCAGGTTCGCCTGGGCACGACCGGCAGCACCCACGTCATCGCTACCGGGGGGACGACGGTGTTCGCGGCGCCCAGCGTAAGTCCCGCCTATCTCGGCGTCGGTTACATCATTGGCCTCCGGCTGGCGTCAATCCAATTTGCGGGAAGCGTGCTGGCCTGGGGATTGATGGTTCCCCTGCTCATCTTTTTCCTTGGACCGCAGCTTAAGGCCTACATGCCCGCCGACACTCCCGACAATTGGGCGAACATGGCGGACGCGGTCTGGCGCTATATCGTGCGGCCGATTGCCGTGGGGGGAATGCTGGTGGGGGCCGCCTACACTCTATTTAAGATGCGCGCCAGCCTGACCGCTGGGCTGGGCAAGGCATTCGCCGACTTGCGCCAGACGGCCGACCAGCAGGCCAAGCTGCCGCGCACCGAGCGCTACATGAGTTCGAAAATAGTTTTCGGCTTGATCGCCGGAATGTTTGTTCTGATGTGTCTGCTATACGTGAAACTTTCGGGCCTGGTGTGGCCTGCGATTTTGGCCGCCGTGGTGATGATTCTGGTGGGATTTTTCTTTGCTACCGTGTCGGGCAATCTGGTGGGATTCATTGGCTCGTCCAACAATCCGATCTCCGGCTTAACGTTGTCGACCCTGCTGATTGCCGCGCTCCTCATGGTTGCGCTCGGAGTCTCCGGCACGTCAGGAGTGGCTGCGGTTCTCGGTGTCGCGGCCGTGGTCTGCGTTTCGTCGGCGGTAGCAGGCGAACTTTTGCAGGACTTCAAGGTCGGTTACATCCTGGGCGGCACGCCCAAGATGATTCAGACCGCGGAGCTGATTGCAGTAGTGGTGGCCAGCCTGGTGATGTACTGGCCGCTGATGCTCCTGCATGAGGGCAGCATCCGAGCCGGCGGCGTTGGATTCGGTGGTCCGGAACTTCCCGCTCCGCAAGCCGGTCTGATGGCAACCCTGGCGTTGGGCATCGTCGGGCACGATATGGCGTGGCCGCTGGTCGTGGTGGGAATTCTGTTCGGGATCGCGATGATCATGATGCAGGTAAAAAGCCCCATGCTGGTCGCGGTCGGAATGTACCTGCCGTTCGGAACCACGTTCGCAATTTTTGTGGGAGGAGTTTTCCGGACCCTGGGTGACTGGGTCGCCGAGCGCCGCGGATTCAACAGCGCCCAGAAGGCACGCGTGGAAAATGCCGGAGTGCTGGTCGCTTCCGGTCTGATTGCCGGCGAAGCCTTGCTGGGATTGGTTTGGGCTGGATTGCAGTTTGTCCCCAGCTGGGGCGCTCCGAACCACCCTCCGCAAATATTCAGCGATCCGTCGTATCTGGTGGGAGGAATGATCGTACTAGCGGGATTGGCAGCGTTGATGATCTCATTGCCGGTCACAGCCGCTGGAGATCCCAACGAGCCGGCTCCGCCAACTGCGATCATGTAGCTGATAATTGTGGACACTCCCTTCGACTTCGCTCAGGTCAGGCTCTGTCCGCCTTTCTCAGCAAGCGAGAACGCTTATCAGTCCGAACCGGACCGCAACGCCGGCAATTTCGATGACCGCAATGCCAATCTCAGAAAACATTACGGCCATTCAGCGGCGTATCGACGGGGCCGCGCGGCGAGCTGGGCGGCGTTCAGAAGAAGTCGCTCTGATGGCCGTCAGCAAGACGCATCCCCCAGAAAGCATTCGCGAAGCCTACGACGCGGGACTGCGCCTGTTCGGTGAAAACCGCGTGCAGGAATTTGCCGGCAAGGCGGCAGCTCTGGCCGATTTGGCAGGCGCCGAGTGGCACATGATCGGGCACTTGCAAACGAACAAGGCCGGCAAGACAGCGGAATTGTTCAACGCAGTGGATTCGATCGATTCCGTAAAGCTGGCCGAGAAACTGGATGCGGCGGCGCGAAGTCTAGGAAGGAAGTTAAGCGTGTTGATCGAAATCAACGTCGGTGGCGAAGCGGCAAAGAGCGGAGTCGCGCCGGATTCTCGCGAACTGGAAGAAATATTGCTGGCCGCCCCGAGGTTCGAAGCTCTTGAGTTTCGCGGGCTGATGACCGTACCTCCGTTTACGGACGATCCCGAGGACGCGCGAGCTTTCTTTCGCCGACTGCGCGAATTGCGCGACACCATCGCGGCTCGCAAACTACCTGCGGTCGGCATGAACGTCCTCTCCATGGGCATGTCGCACGACTTTGAAGTGGCAGTCGAGGAAGGCTCAACCTGCGTGCGCGTAGGAACCGCGATTTTTGGGGAGCGAACTAAAATCTGACCACAGAGGACACAGGGGACACCGAGGAACATAAAATGATTCCCCTTCATGAATCGAGGGACGGCGTCGCTTTCGCCGTCAAGGTTCATCCCCGCGCAAAAAAGAACGCCATCACCGGCGAACTTGGCGACGCGCTCAAACTTTCCCTGACCACGCCTCCGGTCGAAGGCCGGGCCAACCAGGCGTGCATTGAATTTTTCGCGAAACTTTTGAAGGTGTCGCGATCTTCCGTTACCATTGCCTCCGGCCAGACCAGCCGGAATAAAGTTATCCGGGTGAGCGGGCTGACGGCGCAGCAGGTGCGCGAGCGGCTGGGCTGATCGGTGCTTACGGGGGGTATCCCGCGCCGACATTCGCGGACAGGAGTGTCCGCGCCACACAACCACAGGGGCAACTTTGATCTCTCAACGCTTTGAGGAAATCCGCACCGGGTTCGAACGGCCGTTCTGGGTCGCCAACATCAGCGAACTTTTTGAGCGGCTTTCGTACTACGCCGTTTTTGCTGTATTGGCGCGCTACCTGCATGAGGGTTTGCACTTCGACGTCGAGCGCGCCAGCAGCCTGACCGGGATGTTCGGCGGTTGGGTATGGTTTCTGGCTGTCATTGGCGGAGCGCTCGCGGACCGGCTCGGTTTCCGGCGCGCGCTTTCGCTGGCGTACCTGCTTCTCACCTTCGCCTATTTCATGCTGGGGTCGATCGGCTCGGCCTGGCTGGCTCCGCTGCGCGACCACGTGCCGCTAGTCGGGTTGGTCGCGTTCATCCTGATGTTGCCGGCGCTGGGCGTGGCTCTGGTCAAGCCTTCGGTAGTGGGGACGACCGCTCGCGCTTCCAAAGAAAATGTCCGCTCCATCGGCTACTCCATCTATTACACCCTGGTCAATGTGGGAGGAGTTCTAGGACCCTTGCTGGCCGGCTGGGAGCAGGATCACGGCAGCGCTCCAGGTCTATTTCGCATTGCGGCTCTGAGTGTCTTTCTGATGATGTTCCTGGTGCTGTTTCTGTTCAAGGAACCGCGCTCAGCTGACGAAGGTGAGAGAGCAAGCCTCGCGCAGGTGGGCAAGAACTTCCTCACAGTTCTCTCCAATCCTCGCTTCATGCTGTTCTTGCTGATCTTCACCGGATACTGGGTTGTCTTCTGGCAGGAATTCATTGCACTGCCGCTCTACATCTCCACCTACATCGATCCGAATGCCAACACGGCGCGGATTCTGGCGGTAGATTCGGTGGTCGTCATCTGCTTCACCATGGTCATTGGCTTTCTGACTAAGCGGCTGCACGCCTTTCACGCCATCGTGCTGGGCACGCTGATCACGAGCCTGTCCTGGATTCTTCTGATCATCCATCCTTCGGTCTGGATGGCTGTGGCCACGCTGGTCGTGTTGGCAATCGGTGAGATCGTGCAACAACCGCGTTACTACGACTACATCTCGCGCCTCGCGCCCGCCGGCCAGCAGGGAACCTATATGGGATTCGCATTTCTACCGCTCGGGATCGGATCGTTCATCGCGGGCAAGTTCAGTGGATGGCTGATGCACCACTTCGGAGAAGAGATGCACCGGCCGACACTCGTGTGGTGGTCCGTGGTCGCGGTGGGCGTCGCCACCACGCCGTTGCTGTGGATTTACGATCGGCTCGTGCGGGTGGAGGGAGCGGAAGCAGCCATCGAGGCGAAATAGCAGAGGCGAAATAGATGGCGCGCGTCGCGAAGTCGAAGGAGCCAAGTCATGCCGCCCGGTTCAGCGGTGAACCGGCTGACGTGGCCGCACAGATTCGCGCCGCGCTTAAAGGCGGCGGCTCTGCGGAGCATGCCGCTGGCGTGCAGTGGTTCTTCAAGAATGAGATCAAGTCGCACGGCTGGTACACCGGCGACTTGCGGCGAGCGGTGCGGGTCTGCCGCGGCGAGATTCTGTGTGAGGACGACCTCTCTTTTCTTGCGCAGGTCGCCGGCGAATTGTTTTCGGGCTCAGTGCTCGAAGAAAAAGTTGCGGCGGTATTTCTGCTCGAGAACTTGCACGCGCAGTTTGGCGATCGCGAGTTCCGCATGTTCGAGTCTTGGCTCGACCGCATCAGTAGCTGGGCCGATCACGACGCGCTGGTGCACGACCTGATCGCGCCTATGGTCGTAGCAAAACCGGCACGGGTGAAGCATGTATTTCGCTGGGCGAAGTCGCCGAAGCACTGGCATCGGCGCGCGGGATGCGTAGCTCTGATTCGCGGAACGCGGGCGAAAATGTTCTTCCCCGAGATCGTGAAACTTTCCGACTCGCTGCTCGCCGACGAGGACGACATGGTGCAGAAGGGCCTGGGCTGGCTGCTGCGGGAAACCGCAAAGTACGATCCTAAGCGAACCGTCCCGTATCTGATGAAAATTCGGGGACGCGCTCCGCGCCTGGTATTGCGAACGGCGTGCGAAACCCTGTCGCGCACGGTAAAGAGCAAAATCCTGACGTCTTCTTCTTGATTCTTCCCGAGTTGGGAACCAATTTATAGAAATGTGCTTTGGGGTCCTTGCAGTTCGCGAGTTCCGATGCTCAGATGGCATCAGCGCCCGTGGTGTAATGGAAACATAGCACTCTGCAAAAGTGGCGGATACGGGTTCGAATCCCGTCGGGTCCATTCTCCCTTTGTGCGTAGGCACGGATTGAGAGTTGTGCGGGAGAGCAAATGCAGAGATATCTCTCCCGGTAACTTGACAGCGCGTTCCACCGCCGCAGATACTTGTAATTGCAGAGTGCTAACTTATATCACGGTTGTCGAAGGGCTCCGGCTTGCCGGGGCCTTCTTCTTTTCAAATCGCTGAACTCGGAGCCCATGTCGGCTCGTCGTTACCCGCTCTCAGAAATAACTCAGCCAGGCATCGCTGCGCCGCTGCCGCACGCCCGCGAACCAACAGCACAGCGGATACAGCGTCAGCACCACGCAGACCCACACCAGATAAACGACGGGCAAAGAGTATCCCCACCCCGGCGGCGGAGTAATCGGAAAGTCGCGGAGGCTGGGCGATTCGAACATCCAATGCGCCTGCCCGTAGCGTGCATAGCAGACCACAACGGCAATCAGATGGATGAGGGGAATGTGCAGCAGATAATAAAACATCGGCACTTTACCGACAGTGAGCGCGGGCCGCAGCCAGCGCGGCGTCCCGGCATCCACTGCCCACAAGAAAAGCATTGCCGGGCCCAGAGTCATGAGCAAGTAAAGCAGCGATGGCGGATATTTCGTGGTATTCAGAAATGACAGCACGGTAAATGCCGCCGACTTCTGTGTCGACCAGGGCTGCGGATCGCCGTAGATATTAATGGCACGCAAAATGATGAAAGCGGCACTCAGGCCAATCCCCAGCGGCAACAGAAACGCCCGGCGCCGCGCCGACGGCCAGCTGTAAATCTGCCCGAGCCCATAACCTGCTGCGGTAACTCCCACCCATGGAATGAGAACATACGTCACGAACACGACGTGCCGCGGGGTGTTCACCAGAAAATTGAGTGAGTGAAGAATCGTCCACAGCCAATTGGGCGAGTCCACCGAATCGAACAGATTGTGGGTCGCAATCATCACCACACCGAACGTTGCCACCGCCCACGCCGGCAGATAAACGAGCACCGACAACGTGATCATCGCCCAGCCCAGTGCCCACAAAACAATCAGCATCAGCACGTGATAGTCAAAGTTGAACTGCCATCCCAAACAACGAGTCACCACGGTCTCCAGAACAATCAGCCAGAGACCGCGCGTGAATAGAAACCACGACAACTCACGCTTCGATTTTTTTCGCAGTGAGAGATAGGCCCCAGTACCGGTGAGCAGAAAGAATACCGGCGCACAAAAATGCGTAATCCAGCGCGTGAAAAACAGCGGAATCGTGGTCGTGGCCGGGTCGGTGGGATTGATACCGGAGTTGCCGAAGAAGTCCCGCACATGATCAAGGGCCATGATAATCATGATGACCCCGCGCACCACATCGATCGATTCAATGCGGACGCGTTTGACGGGGATGGCTTCGGCGACGGCGGACATCCTGCGGAGTGTAACAAAAAGTCGCGGAACCGGTTCCGACCCGGGCCCAGCTTCGTAGCGCGGCAGTCGAGAGCTGCGCTCGACCGGACAGCCGGAGGCGGCTGTCCCCACATGAACCTATCCTGGGGCGTATCCTCGCGACGATTCGCCCAAATCCGTCCTCTTGTTTACAATAGAAGTTTGCCCATGGACCTCGCTGCCATCCAGTCTGCGCTTCGCGAACGCAACATCGACGCGTGGCTGTTCTACGACCACCACCATCGCGATCCCATCGCCTACCGCGTGCTCGGCCTGCCTGCGAACATGATGGTGACGCGACGCTGGTTTTACCTGATTCCCGCCGAAGGCGAACCGGTAAAACTCGTGCACAAGATTGAAGCCGGACACCTCGATTCCCTGCCCGGCAAGAAGCATCAATATTCCGGCTGGCAGGAATTGTTCGACAAGCTGAAGGCAATCCTGGCGAACCACCGCGACCTCGCCATGCAGTACTCGCCCAATAACATCGTCTTCACCATTTCGCTGGTCGACGGCGGCACCATCGACCTGCTGCGCGGCCTGGGCAAGAATGTGGTCAGCTCGGCCGATCTGGTGGCGCAATTCGAATCCACCTGGAGCGAAGAACAGATCCAGTCACACTTCGCGGCTCGCGACAGCATCGATTCCATTGTGGCGGCAGCGTTCGAGGAAATCGGCACCCGCGTTCGCAACGGCGGCACCAGGGAACATGAAATTCAGCAGTGGTTTATGGAAGCGTTCGCCCGCGAGAATCTTCTGACTGACGATCCACCGATCGTCGCGGTCAACGCCAACGCTGGAAACCCGCACTACGAGCCGCACGCCAGTCATCCCGTGCCCATTCGAGAAGGCGATCTGATTCTCCTCGACGTCTGGGGCAAGAAGAACACACCCGGTGCGGTCTACTATGACATTACGTGGATGGGTTTCGTGGGCGCGGCGCCCTCAACCCGGATGCAGCAGATTTTCGATATCGTTCGCGACGCGCGCGACGCCGGCGTGAAGACCGCCCTCGACGCCGTCAACTCCGGTCGCCGCATTGCCGGATGGGAAGTCGATCGCGCTACCCGCAGTCATATCCAGAAGGCCGGCTACGGAGATTATTTTATTCATCGCACGGGACATTCCATCGGCACCGACGTCCATTCCAACGGCGCCAACATGGACGATCTTGAGATTCACGACGAGCGGCAGCTCCTTCCGAACTCCTGCTTCTCCATCGAGCCCGGCATTTACCTGCCGGAGTTCGGCGTGCGCAGCGAAGTGAATGTGCTGGTGCGCGCAAAGTCTGCCGAAGTGACCGGGAAAATTCAACGTGAGATTGTGAACATCTGAATGGCAAACTCCACCACAGAAAAAGCGACGGACAAAACGAAACCGGCGGCGGAACCGGTGAGCATGATGTCGGTGCTCGCCCCCGCCATAGGCTGGCTGATTCCGGGCGCGGGGCACGTGATCCAGAAGCGATGGATACGCGGCTTGCTGATCTTCGTATCGATCGTGACCCTGTTCGTGCTCGGCCTCGCCATGCAGGGCCGCATCTACAAAGCGAACGGTGGCGACATTCTCGACATGCTCGGCTTCATCGGCGATGTGGGCGCAGGCGCACTGTACATCGTGACGCTGGCTGCAGACTGGGGCCAGGGCGCCATCGCATTTGCCACCGCCGACTACGGAACCAAATTCATGATCGTCGCCGGATTGCTGAACTTTATTGCCGTCGCTGATGCTTATCACATCGCCATCGGGAAGAAACAATGAGCCAGCTATCAGCTATCAGCCGTCAGCTATCAGCCCGAACGCGTTCGCGAGGCTGCAGACTGCGGGGCTGCAGACAATGACAGTCACACTGAATCATTTCAGCGCAGCTGCGGTGTTTGCCCTGTTCGCCTCCATCGTATTTGGCATCACCCACCGCGAAACCACGCGCGACATGGTGCGCTACGGCCTGTATTGCTTCGTCATGTTCCTCGGCGGAGTGCTCGTGGCAGGCTGGGCGATGTGGCTGGTGCGAAGGTAGCTCTTAGCCTTTGGCTCTTAGCTTTTGGCTTGAACCTCAATCGCTCCGTCGCGAACGTTCGAGCACAATCTCTTGTGGGCGTCCACCACGACAAAGCTAAAAGCCAAGAGCCAATAGCTAATAGCGCTTTTCACCCCTGCCACACGAACGCATCAAAAATCCTCTTCGACTCATAATGCAGCCGCCGGTAAAGCTCCACCGCCCGAATGTTCGCTTCCGTCACGGTCAGCGACAGCAGAGCAAACTTTCGCTTGCGCAAATTGCCTTCCGTGGCCGCCAGCAACGACTCCCCAATTCCTCGCGAGCGATACTCCGGCAGCACGCACACCTGGGTAACATGGCCGACGTCGCTGCGCACCCGCGAGCACAGAATCAATCCGATCAGATTCCGCGCCTTGCGATCCAGCGCCACGAACGACGACTCCGCATCGAAGACGCCGCATCCCGGGAAGCGCACGATGTTATTGAGGAAGCGCAGCGATCCGCTCAAAGTGTGATATTGGTCGTTGATCTGCGCGTCGACGTGGCCGCGATACGCGGCGGTAATCACAGCGGCGGAGGGCTGGTAGTCGCCGTCAACCCACGGCCGGACTTCAACTTCAGGATGTGTCGGAACTATTTCCGCCGCACCGCTTCCCAACGTCAGCGTCATGAACAGCCGCGGATGCCGCTGGAATCCGGTCTCCAGAAACGGCCGCGAAACCGCGTTAGCCTCGTGCGCCAGCAGTTGCGCCTCCACCCGGTGAATCCCCGGGGACTGCTGCAGCGTCTCGATTACGTGCGTCAGCAATTTTAATTCGACTTCGTGAGCGTTGGGCAAGCGGTCGCCGTTGATCACGTAAAGATCGCCAACCACTCCCTTGTTGCCCTCGTACACAAAAAACGAATACCCGAACACGCGCCCGCGATCGACCGCCGCATATCCCGGAAGAATTTTCGCGTCCACATAGCGGAGAATCATCTCCGCCGAGCCCGAATAATCCCACGAGAGCAGGCGCGACCAGAGCTGTGTCTCGTCATCGAGCAGCGGACGCAAGTCCACCGAAGAAAAATGTCTGAGGTCCAGAATCTCCAAAAACCATCTCCAATGGATTCCCGCAGCGGCCACCAGGGAACAATGTCCAGCGGAAAATCATGCGGCAAAATTTTCAGTGTAGTTGGTTTCGCTGACCGGAGGCAAACGAGGCGAACAATCGGCGGCAACAGTGGCTGTGATTACTAAAGGGGTGACGGCTCGACTTGACGAATCTCTGCAATAAACTCGTCGATCGCTCCCCGAAGTTTATTCACAAATAAATCGTATTCGACTTCCACAACAGCGTTCAGAGCCCATGACGACGGAGGGAGATACTCGCGGACATCGAGCGTCAAGAGCAGCTGCCTGGAGTCTCCCTTGAGACTCAACACCATCATCTCTCCCACATTCTTCAAAGTCGCCTCCCTGCTTAGGCCCTGTGACAGGCTCTGAAGCTCCTCGGAAAACTGAGTGAACGACTTCATTTCGAAGCACAGATGACTGAAAGAATAGGCGAAACTCCCGGTGGGATGTCGCAAGCGGCAGTCCACCTCAAAGAAATGTTCGGGAAGGGAAACTGCTTCATAGCTTCGCGCGCGCACAAGCGTGATCTTAAGGTCGAGCTTCGGTGAGTAGTTGATGATCACTTCCGGTCCGTGGTGCGGCGTCGTCATCGTGGCGCTCCAGCCGCCGAGACCCAATAATAATCCACATCCTGCGGCGCATAGTTGCCCAGGTACAACACGCGCCGCCCCGCCGTCTTCATCGCAACATTGACCTTCCACGTCGCCGGAGCCAACAGCAGATGCTCCTCCGCCGGCACGCTCTCGCGCTCGTACCGCACGATCGTCTGATTGCGATAAAACGCGAGTCCGTACTCCATTTCGCGGGAAACGCCGTAGACCGCGACCGGCAGCTGATGCGTCTCCACGCTTACCAACTCCACCGCCAGCGGACGCGCCGAAAGAGTCTGGTCGATCGAAACCGATCCCAGCTTCAACGCAACGGCAACCGACAGCACGACCGGAATCAAAGTCACGAAGCGCAGCATGCGGAGCCGCGACCGGCTAGCCAGCGTCAGCGCGATCGCGGCAGCCATCGCGAACGCAACGGCGAGCGCAATGAACATGGGCCGCCCCGCCGGCAGTCGGTGCTGCGCCACAAGATACGCAATCAGTACAGATGGAACAATCGGTGCGGCAGCCACCAATGCATGCAGCACCACAAGCCCCTTCGATACCGCCTCTTCTTGCTCCTGCGCCAGATGCCGCCGCAAATACTCCGCCAGCAGTACGGCACCCGCAGGCAGCGCAGGAAGAATGTAGCCAGGAAGCTTCGACTGAGAAATAGAGAAGAACACCACCGGCACGACCAGCCAGCAGCAGGTAAAAACGTTGAACTGCAATTCGAGATCCGGCTCGCCAGAAGCCGATTTGCGCTCCGCCCACCAGACTCGGGCCGACTCAACAATCGCCGCGATCACGAACACCGTCCACGGCACCAGGGCGAGAGCCGTGACCGGGAGGTAATACCAGAACGGTTGGCGGTGGTGATACAAATCGCTGGAGAAACGCGCCAGATTGTGCTGCAGGATAAATTCGCGA
>JBELAE010000060.1:0-17653 GCA_049509155.1 Candidatus Sulfotelmatobacter sp. | reverse complement strand
CACCGCAACGTCAGCAGACGTCGCATCCATCGGATCGCGTCCCGCGATCGTGCGCAATACAATCGCCGCGTCCTTCACGGTTTTCGCAAGCGGCCCAATGTGATCGAGCGACGAGGCAAACGCAATCAGTCCATAGCGCGACACGCGTCCATAGGTCGGCATCAGTCCCACCACGCCACAGAACGACGCCGGCTGCCGAATCGACCCGCCCGTATCCGATCCCAGCGTTACCACCGCCATGTCGGCCGCAACCGCCGCCGCCGATCCGCCCGACGACCCGCCCGGCACCCGGCTCAGATCGCGTGGATTGCGCACCGGACGATACGCAGAATTTTCATTCGACGACCCCATCGCAAACTCGTCGCAATTCATCTTCCCCAGCACCACCGCGCCCGCCGCCTCCATGCGCGCCACGGCCGTGCAGTCGTACGGAGGAATATATTTCTCCAGAATCTTCGAGCCTGCGGTCGTGCGCACTCCGCGCGTGCTCATCACGTCCTTGATGCCGACCGGCACGCCACCCAACGGCGGCAGCGTCTTTCCTTCCGCCGCCATGCGGTCCATGCGATCCGCTTGCTCGAGCGCACGCTCCTTCGAAAGCGTCAGGAATGCGCCAATCTGCTCGTCTTCCTTCTGAATGCGCGCGTAGTGCGCCTCCGCCAGCGCCAGCGCCGTCGTCGTGCGCTCCTGCACCGCCGCACGGGCGGCCTCGATGGTGAGTGAATTCCAGTCCACTTACTTACCTTTCAGCCGGAAACATCTTTCCCGCGAATCCCAGTAAACCTGATCCCCGTATCGGGCCCACAACTTCTGCCACTTCACCTGCAGCGCCGCTCTACCGTGCTTCTTCACAAAGAGATGTAACTGGTCGGCGGCTGCCCTGTCCTTGTCTTCCGGATCCATCAGGCTCGACCAGTCGCTGCCAGGTACCGTCCTCTTGTCGCTTGCATCCGAAAAGAGGTCAGCAAGCAAACACAAAGCCATATCGCCAACGGTCATGCCGTACCAGAAGCAAATGATCGGTTCCTTTGTTCTCAGCGGACGCGGGTCAGTAATCATCTCAATCAGGATCGACACCGATTTCGGCCCGGCAGCGATGATCTCGTCCATCATCGTCGAGGGATAATCCTGCAGGCGCCCCTTGTCCTCGCAAATCTGCTCGCCGTTAAGTACGAAACCGATCTTCGAAAGATCGAAGTGCAGCGGTTTCGGTGCCGATTGCGCAAGGGACACCCCAGTGAGCGCCACGACGAGGACGAAATAGAGATTTTTCACGCTTCCGTCCTATCGCTCAATCACTTTCGGCACTTGAAAGAAATCTTCATCCGCATCCGGAGCGTTGGCCAGCGCCTCTTCATGCGGCAGCGACTTGCGTAGCCCTTCGAGAATATCCTCACGGCTGGCGTAAGCGAATCGCGCACTCCCCTGCTTAGATTCATCAACTCCATAACGATCCGACACCTGCGCCATTGGCGGCACATCCGACGTATCGAGTTCGTTGAGCCGGTCGACGTATTCGAGAATCGAATTCAAATCGCGCAGCATTCCCTTGCGCTCTTCTTCGGTGAGTTCCACATTGGCCAGATCCGCTACGTAGGCCACGTCTTTTTCGGTAACTTTCATGAAGTGAAGGTAAGAGTCGGACTTCAGCGCGGATTCGCGCCTCCGCTTTCGGGTCGAGCGATGACGAACTCGATTCGGCGCACCGCCTCCGTTGTATACCGGTTGATCATCGCCAGATAGCGTGGCGCCAGCGCCTGCAACTCCGCTTTCCATCTCACGCCGGCGACTTCCACGCGCAACACTCCATCCTCAAAACTCAGCGCACGCGTGCGCTCCGCCACGGCTGAACCGCACACCACTGGCCACGCCAGCAGTGGCGCTTCCGCCGGAGGCGCTTGCCGTAACGACTGCGCTACAATTTTTTCCAGCCCCGCGCCCGCCTGCTCCACGTGTAGATCCTCGTCTGATCAGCTACTCGATCGAAAACTGAGAGGCATCGATTTTAGCATTCCCATCGCGAGCCTGTTTTTCGCTTCACGGATACGTCAGACCGGAAATTCGCACCGCACAAATTCCAGCGCGGCCTCCCGCGAAAGCAACCTCCCCTCCAGTTGGGCGTCCTCGACGGCAGTGAGGATCTCACGAAATCTTGGCCCCGGGGGATGTCCCGCGGCAATCAGATCGTCGCCCGTCACCAACGGCGTAGGCCGCATCTTTTCCTCAGGAATCTCCGCCCGCTTCTGCTGAATAAATTCGTATGTACTCAGATTGCGATGGCTGGCCAGCGAGTCCGCGCGATGCAGCGCCAGATGTTCGTCGAACTTCGGCAGGCGAAGAAACTTCTTCAAGGTCGATTCCTTCATGCGGCTCACGTGCCCGAAGCGCATGTGGTTGTCGACCAGCGCCAGAATCTGTTCCGCCTCGTCGTTCGAAAATCGCAGCCGCCGGCAAATTTCCTCCGCCATCTTCACGCCCACCTCGACGTGGTTATCGAACCGGATGCGATCCGGCGCCACCCGAAATGTGGCAGGCTTCCCCACATCGTGCAGCAGCGCTCCCCAGGCCAGCGTCAGCGGACAAGGCTGCGGCAGGTTCTCCAGCAGCAGCAGCGTGTGCGCAAACACGTCGCCCTCGGGATGAAACTCCGGCGGCTGCGCCACGCCCTTCATGTCCGAAATCTCCGGCAGAACCTGCTGCAGCAATCCGCTCTCGTCCAACAATAGAAACGCCCGCCGCCCGTGTCCTTCCGTCAACATGCGAGTCAGCTCATCGCGCACCCGCTCGCGCGACACGACCTGAATCTGGTCAGCCAGTTTCCGCATGGCCGCGAACGTCGCTGGTTCGATCAAGTACTCGAATCGCGCGGCAAACCGCACTGCCCGCAGCATGCGCAATTTATCCTCGGCAAAGCGCCGCTCCGGATCCCCAATCGCTCGGATGATTCCCGCTTCCAAGTCCTTGCGCCCGCCGACAAAATCCAGCACTTCGCCGGGCCTCTGGCCGCTTAGGGGATCGAGCAACATTCCGTTGATGGTGAAGTCGCGGCGTGCGACATCTTCCCGCGGGTCGCGACTGAAGCGCACTTCATCGGGATGGCGGCCATCGGAATATCCCATGTCGCTGCGAAACGTCGCGACCTCCACCGCATGAGACCTCGAAGTACCTTCACCTGAAACGGCCCTCTCGGCATCGCTATCTGGCGCCGGCACCAGCACCACCCCAAACTGCACCCCCACCCCATACGTCTCGGGAAAAATTCCCATGACCTGTTCCGGCGTCGCGTCGGTCGCCACGTCGTAATCCTTCGGCTCGCGTCCCAACAAAAGATCGCGCACGCATCCGCCCACCAGATAAGCCCGAAAGCCCCGCTGGCGCAGAGTTTCGACGATTGAAGTGGAAAACTTTTTCATCCAGATGTCGCGCCGTAGGCAACCGCATTACTTCTACTAATATATAGACACATGCCTTCGGCCTACATCCTCGGCATCGAGAGTTCCTGCGACGAAACCGCAGCGGCGGTTGTGCGCTCCGGCGAACAACTAATCTCGAATGTCGTGGCCTCGCAATTCGCCACCCACCAGCCCTACGGCGGAGTCGTGCCAGAACTCGCCTCACGCGAGCATCTGCGCGCCATCGTCCCCGTCGTGCGGCAAGCGCTGGCCGAAGCCAACCACACCTACGACTCCATCGACGCCATCGCCGTCACGCAGGGCCCCGGTCTTGCGGGCGCTCTACTCGTGGGCATCAGCTACGCCAAGGCTCTGGCCTTCGCCCTCGACAAGCCGCTGATTGCCGTCAACCATATCGAGGGCCACATCCACGCCGTCCTGCTCGAGGAAAGACAAAAGGGCAACCACGAGCTGCAATTTCCCGTGCTCGCCCTGGTCGTCTCCGGCGGGCACACTCATCTTTATCTGGCAGCCCAAAATCGCGAATCATGGACCTACGAGAACATCGGCCACACTCGCGACGACGCCGCCGGAGAAGCCTTCGACAAAGTCGCCAAGCTCCTCGGCCTGGGCTATCCCGGAGGCCCAGTCATCGATCGTCTCGCTCCCCACGGCGACGCAAGAGCCGTGAACTTTCCCCCAGCCCAACTCAAGCATCGCGACCGCCGCGGCCGAAGCGACGGCAAGGCCATCGATCCCGGCCTTCACTCTAACGACCGTCCGCGCTTCGATTTTTCCTACAGCGGCATCAAGACGGCGGTCCTGCGTTACGTCGAGACCAACAGAATGCGCCCGACCGTGGAGGCCCGGCGGCAAGCCTTGCTGCAAATTGCAAAACCTAAGCTGGAGGATTATCTCGCCCACTGCGACCGGCTCACACTCGACCTCGTAGCATCTTTCCAGCGAGCCATCGTCGAGGATCTTGTCGGAAAAACTCTGGCGGCAGCCCGAGCCTATGATGTGGCCACGCTCTTCGTTACCGGAGGAGTTGCGGCCAACTCAGAATTGCGCCAGACCTTTGAGCGCGAGGGGGCCAAGCAAGGCCTGCCTGTGTACTTCCCGTCGCGTCCGCTCTCGACCGACAACGCGGCCATGATCGCCGCCGCGGCCTACCCAAAATTTCTGCTGAAGGATTTCGCTGCGATGGATTTTTCCGCCGAAGCCGGCCTGCTCTTACACTAGTGGATCACCGCTAGAAGATTCGCGGAACTCTGATCGCCTAACACCGATCGCCTAAGACTGATGGCCTACTAACTGATCGCCTACTAACTCACCCGCGCCAGCTTACTGCCCCGCTCCGCGCCCCCGGCTGGCCCGGCCGAACAGCTCATCTAGCGTCTTGGCCAGCTGCGCTTCGATGTCAATATCTTTGTAGATGAAAAAATTCGCGCGCGTCTCAGGCGGGTTGGCTCCGTTGGCCCGGCGGGCAAGAACAATAATTGGAATCCCAGTCGTTTCCAGGTTGCTCTTCACCGCCGTAATCAATTCGCCGCCCGACATCTTCGGCATCTGCATGTCGGTGACGATCAGTGCCGGTTGCACCCGAGCCAGGATTTCCAGCGCTTCCACCCCATTGCTGGCAGACTCGACTCCGAAACCGCGCTGCTCCAGAAAGCGGCACACGGAATAGCGGATCAGCATCGAGTCGTCGACGACAAGGGCGACCATAGACATATAGAGGTGGACATGGGCGGGCCTGCGCTTGCCACACGCCCCCGGGTGCGACATTAGCAGGGTGTTTTCGAAGCAAACAAGCTGAAACCGCAGGTCGCGATTACCTCCGTCACTTCGCCGCATTTTCACGCGGCCTCCCTCAAAAGACAGAGACGCTCAGATCTCGCTTTCCTGCGTGCGCTCCTCGATGTTCATGTCTTTGAATTCGCTGGACTCAAAGACCTCGCCGCATTCCTTGCACTCAACGAACTCAGAGTCCTCATCCCTTCCCACGATCTGTACGCGGGGATGCTTGCAAGGCTGCTTCTTGTCACGATCTTGAGGAGGAGCGGGCGACTTTGAGGTCATAAATCCGGAAGGTTCCCCCGGAAACACTGCGGCGTGCTCATTTCGGCGGAATTTCCCGGTATTTTAGACCGCCTTAGCCAGTTGTCAAGCCCCGCCTTCTAGTCGTCGTAAATTTGTAACTTGCCCACAGGAGGAAGTGTCATGAGGTTCGAGTGCCTTCCCCAAGCCCTGAATTCCGACTAAAACAATCGCACAAACATAAGCCATTCAGTTCTCTATAGTTACCGTTGAGGGTTCATTTCTGGCATCTGCCTGCGCAGGCTTGCTCCCATCTCAGGATGTGTCGTAGAATGAATTGCGACGGAAAAGGTCGCATTTCAACCCCGGCTTGACTATGCGGGTTTTACACAGGTAACCAGTGCTGAAACTGACCAAAAAGGCCGACTACGCGCTGATGGCAATGAAGCATCTAGCCGAGCACTTTACCGACGGCTCGCGCAGCGCCAAGGATGTGGCCGATGCTTACGGTATTCCGCCCGAGGCTCTGGCCAAGATTCTGCAGCGCCTGGCCAAGGCCGGCCTGTTGCAATCGCAGCACGGCACTAACGGTGGATATACGCTGGCCCGCGCGGCTCACACGATTTCAGCCTTCGAAGTGATTGAGGCAATCGACGGCCCGCTGTTCATCACTTCCTGCGTGACGGTACGCGGGGAGTGCGATCAGAGCGATCGCTGCAATATTCGCGAGCCGCTGCGGAAGGTGAACGAGAGTATCGAAGCGGTATTAAAGCGCATCAAGATTTCGCATATGCGCGAAGAACCGGAAGAAGCGGGGAGCGAGGCTCCCAAGGCGGCTGAACTGGTGACGATCACCTGAACGTCGATTCCGGTGAACCCCGGTGAACAAGAGATTCATCCAAACAGAATAGCGAAGCGATTAACGAAGCAAAGAGCAAAGATTTAGAGACTAACGAAGCAGGAGACGCAATCAATGAGCACCGACGTAAAGATCCCCCAGGCCCTGACGCAGTCCCACCACCCCGACGCCAAAGGCGTGAAACTGCCCATCTATATGGATAACCACGCCACCACCCAGATGGATCCGCGGGTGCTGGAAGAAATGCTGCCTTACTTCGCGGAGAAGTTCGGCAACTCTGCCAGCCGCAATCATTCCTTTGGATGGGCTGCCGAAGAAGGCGTTGAAACGGCCCGCGAGCGCATCGCCAAACTGATCGGCGCCACCACGAAAGAAATCATTTTCACCTCCGGAGCCACCGAAAGCGACAACCTCGCCATCAAGGGCGTGGCCGAGATGTACCGCGAGAAGGGCAACCACATCATCACCGCAGTCACCGAGCACAAAGCCGTGCTCGACACTTGCAAGCGCCTCGAAAAACATGGCTTCCGCGTCACCTACATGCCGGTGCAGAAAGACGGCCTGATTGATCTCGACGACCTGAAGCGCGCCATGGACGACAAGACCATCCTCGTCACAATCATGTACGCGAACAACGAAATCGGCGTGATTCAGCCCGTCACCGAAATCGGCAAGCTCTGTCACGAGCGCGGCGTCATCTTCCATACCGACGCAACCCAGGCCATCGGCAAAGTTCCGGTGGATGTGATCAAGCAAAACATCGACCTGGCATCCATCTCCGGCCACAAGATGTATGGGCCGAAGGGTGTCGGCGCGTTGTATGTACGCCGCAAGAATCCTCGGGTGCAGATTTCCGCCATCATCGACGGCGGCGGCCACGAGCGTGGCATGCGCTCCGGCACGTTGAACGTTCCCGGAATCGTCGGCCTGGGCAAGGCCTGCGCCATCGCGCAGGAAGACATGGCGAAAGAATCCTGCCGTCTGGCCGGCCTGCGCAACCGTCTGCGCGACCGCATTATGAATCGCCTGGACGAGACCTACATCAACGGCTCGTGGGAGCATCGCCTCCCCGGCAATCTGAACATCAGCTTCGCCTACGTGGAAGGCGAATCGCTCCTGATGGGCATCAACGACATTGCGGTTTCGAGCGGCTCGGCCTGCACCTCGGCGACGCTTGAGCCGTCATACGTATTAAAGGCCCTTGGAACGGGAGACGACCTGGCGCACAGCTCGATCCGTTTCGGCATCGGCCGCTTCAACACCGAAGCCGAAGTCGATTACGTCGCTGATCGCGTCATCGAAACCGTCGAGCGCCTGCGCGAACTTTCTCCGCTCTACGAAATGGCAAAAGAAGGCATCAACCTGAAAGACGTAAAGTGGGCCGGAGAAGCGCACTAAGTAAGTTTGTCACTGGCGTCACGGCGACAAAGTTTGTACGAGGGTTCGTATCAGGGCACGGCTTCAGCCGTGCCGTTGAGATGGGATTTTGATGGGGCTTTAGCCCCTGAGGCAAATCGAGAATTTCAGGAGAACCAAATGTCATACAGCGACAAGGTAATCGATCACTACAACAACCCCCGCAACGTCGGCTCCATGGACAAACAGAGCACCGACGTAGGCACCGGCCTGGTCGGCGCGCCCGAATGCGGCGACGTCATGAAGCTGCAGATCAAGGTCAACCGCGAAACCAACGTCATTGAAGACGCCAAGTTCAAGACCTTCGGCTGCGGCTCCGCCATCGCCTCGTCCTCGCTCGCCACAGAGTGGGTCAAAGGCAAGACGGTCGACGAAGCCCTCGCCATCAAGAACATGGACATCGTGAAGGAGCTGTCGCTTCCTCCCGTAAAGATCCATTGTTCAGTGCTGGCCGAAGACGCAATCCGCGCCGCCATCGGCGACTGGAAGAAAAAGCAGGAAACCTCTGTCCCGGTCGCTGCCGCAGCGAAGTAGTGGCAACGAAGTGGAAGAGCGTCGCTTTGTTGGAAGAGGGTCGCCGGCGGAAGAGCGGGCGCTTCGACGGAAGATCAGCACTGGTGGAAGAGCGGCGCTTTAGCGTCGCGTCAGGCCTGCGAAATCTGGGGCTTTAGCCCCGGCGCAGCTTTGAAAGGGCTCGGCTTCAAGCCGCGCCGAAGAGGCCACCCCCTCGAGCGGCTTTAGCCGCTGAGGGGCTGCGTGAGAATGAAATAAATGACAACGGCAACCGAAAACACTCAACCCGCGCAAGCCCCCGCCAAAGGCATTCTCGTCACCGAGAAAGCCCTGGCTAAGGTGCGCATCGCCATGGCGAAAGAAGGCGTTTCCCCCGAGCAGGGCGGACTGCGGCTCGGCGTGCAGGGCGGCGGATGTTCCGGCCTGAGCTACAACGTCCGCTTCGACACACAGCCGCGCGAGCGCGACCGCATCTTCCAGTTCAGCGACGTGCGCGTCTTCGTCGACCCGAAGTCGTTCATCTACCTGCACGGCATGACCCTGGACTATCAGGAAACGCTGATGCAACAGGGTTTCGTCTTCGTGAATCCCCAGGCCTCAAAGTCGTGCGGCTGCGGCACTTCGTTCTCCGCCTGATGCGGTTTTTGTGGGGCGGACACTCCTTGTCCGCCTGCCTGCACCACCTGACCGGCAGCAAGCAGGCTTCGGTCTGCGCGGAAGGAATATTAAGCGTGACGACGAAACCTGTTCTCACCGAAATCGGCGCAATTCCCCTGCCCCAGGAAACGCACTCCTGCTGGTCCTGCGGATCCATGCGGGCTGCGCACTTTTGCGAATCCTGCGGTAAGGTGCAGCCTCCGGTTCCGGTCGACTATTTCTCGTTCTTCGGCCTACCGCGCAAACTCAATATTGACCTCGCCTCACTGGAAAGAGATTTTTACGCGCTCAGCCGCAAGCTGCATCCCGATCTCAGCGCCAGTTCCGGCAGCAATGAGAAAGAGCAGGAGTGGAGTCTGGAACAGAGCTCCCTGTTGAATGATGCCTACCGCACACTGAAAGATCCCATCAAGCGCACGCAATACCTGCTGCGCCTCGAAGGCGTCGAAATGGAAGAGCAGTCCAAGACCGCCACCGAGCAGGCCCGCGCCACCGGCGCGATGAAGAAACAGATCGTCCCGCCCGACTTGCTCGAAGAAGTCTTCGAGCTGAACATGCAACTCGAAGAACTGCGCATGAACAAGAAGACAGGTGACGACGCCCCCGCGCTGATCGAAGAAATCGGCAAGCAAAAACTCACGCTCGAAGCCAAGCACGAAGCCCTCGTCGAGGAACTGCGAACGCACTGGAAATCTTGGGACAGTCTGATCGAGCAGGGGCAATCCGGAAACGCAGCCACGTCCGAAGAGCGCGCGCAGATAACGAGCAAGATAGTAGATGTTCTGAACCGCCGCAACTACATCCGCAACCTGGTGAGAGATGTGAATGAGGCGATGGAAGAGGGCAGTTAGCAATTAGCACTTGGCATTGGGCCGCTATAGGTTCCTGCCGGCGATCGGCTAGATCGCTCATCGGCGCAATGCAAATTGCCAATTGCTAACAGCTGAACTCAGAAAACTGAAAATGTCCTAAATGGCTACTGATCGCATAATCGGCATCGACCTCGGCACCACCAACTCGCTGGTGGCATTCATGCAACGGGACACCCCTGTCGTGATCCCCGGAGACGACGGTCTGAACCTGCTCCCGTCGGTAGTCGCGCTCGACGCGAACAACCAGCCCGTCATCGGCAACGCTGCGCGTAATTCGCTGATCGAAACGCCGGAGCGCGCCGTCTACTCCATCAAACGCCTCATGGGACGCGGCGTCGAAGACATTCAGGAAGAACTGAAACTCTTCCCCTTCCGCCTCGCCGAAGACATGCAGCCCGGAGAAGTGCTCCGAATCAAACTCGGCGATAAGACGTTCACTCCGCCAGAAATTTCCGCGCTCATTCTTCGCCAGCTCAAACGCAGCGCCGAGCGTTTCTTCGGCGGCCCAGTCACGAAAGCGGTCATCACCGTTCCGGCGTATTTCAACGATGCACAGCGTCAAGCCACAAAAGACGCCGGCCGCATCGCCGGACTCGAAGTCCTGCGCCTGGTCAACGAGCCAACCGCCGCGTCGCTCGCCTACGGCCTCGATAAGAAACAAAACGGCATCGTCGCGGTTTACGACCTCGGCGGCGGCACCTTCGACATTTCCATCCTCAAGCTGCATGATGGCATTTTCGAAGTCATCGCCACCAATGGCGACACGCATCTCGGCGGCGACGACATCGACAACCTGCTCATCACCATCGCGCTCGACGACATTCGGGGCGACCTTGGTCTCGATCTTCGCCGCAACGCCGAAGCCGTGCAGGCGATCCGCAAAGCCGTCATCGAAGCGAAAATCGCGATTTCGTCTGAACCTTCGATCAAGCTCGACATCGAACTCCCCGGCGCCCAGCATTACCGCCGCGAGATTACGCGTGAGCAGTATGAACACCTGATTCAGCCCGTAATCGACCGCACCGTCGGGCCCTGCAAACAGGCCATGAAAGATGCCGGGCTCAAGCCCGAACAGATTGACGAGGTCGTCCTCGTCGGCGGCTCGACGCGCATCCCCAGGGTTCGCGCGCTGGTGAAGGAATTATTTCGCCGCGAACCGCACACCGATCTGAATCCCGACGAAGTCGTAGCCCTGGGTGCGGCCGTGCAAGCCAACATCCTCGCCGGCGGTTCCGAAGCCACCGAGAACATGCTGCTGCTCGATGTAACTCCTCTGTCGCTTGGCATCGAAGTCGCCGGCGGAGTCACCGACAAAATCATTCTGCGCAACTCGACCATTCCCGCGTCAGCGACACAGCACTATACAACCCAAGTCGACGGCCAGACCAACGTCGCCATTCATGTTCTGCAAGGCGAACGCGAACTTGCAACCGATTGCCGTTCCCTTGCGCGCTTCGACCTCAAAGGCATTCCGCCCATGGCGGCCGGCATCCCGCGAGTCGAGGTCAAGTTCCTCATCGATGCCAACGGCATTCTGCACGTTTCCGCGCGCGAGCAGCGCAGCGGCAAAGAAGCCGAAATTCAAGTCCAGCCCAGCTACGGCCTGACCGACGAGCAGGTCGAGAGCATGATCCTAGACTCATTCGACAACGCCGAAGAAGATTTCCGCCGCCGCCAGCTGATCGAAGCGCGTGCCGAAACCGCGACCATCCTCACAGCTCTCGAAAAGGCAAAGAAGAGCCCGGCCTGGGGCGTGCTTAACACCGACGAGAAAAAGCAGATCGCGAAAATGGAAAAATCTCTGGCCGCAGTAAATGCCGAAGAAGATTATCAAGCCATCCGCAAAGCCATCGACACGCTGAATCAGGGCACTATGCGCCTCGCCGAGCTGATGATGGACACCGCCGTCACGACGGCGCTGAAAGGCAAAAACATGGACGAGACGGACCTGGGCGAAGGCCCCACTGCCCCGCATCCCATGGCGAAAGCAGAATTCGAGTAGTCCTTTGTGTCCTCCGTGTCCTCTGTGGTTAACGATTTTGAATGAACCACAGAGGACACGGAGGAACACAGAGGAAGATACAGGAGCAGTCATGTCAGAAGAAAAAACGCAAGGAGCCGGCACCGCCACCGAAGACGCACCCGGCGAAAACGGGCTCGCCGAAAAGACGGTGCAGGTCACGTTCCTGCCCGAAGGCAAGACCGTGCAATTTGAAAACGGCAAACTGCCGTACGAATATCACGGCAAAGAGCAATCTATTCTGGATGTGGCGCTGAACAATCACATCACGCTCGACCACGCCTGCGGCGGCAACAACGCCTGCACCACCTGCCACATCTGGGTGAAGGAAGGCGCCGAAAATCTCAGCCCGATGGACGACGACGAAGCCGACCGGTTGGACATGGCCGCCGATCTCCAGTTAAACTCGCGTCTCGGTTGCCAGGCGCAAATTACCAAGCCCGGCAAAGTCGTCGTCGAGATTCCCGCGTGGAATCGCAACTACGTCTCCGAGGAACACTGAGTTTCCAAGGCGAACGAGTTTCCGAGGTACACGAGTTTCCGAATTTACATAAAAAGAGGAGCACTGAGGAATGCCCAAGCAACTGACCTGGGACGACGCCGAAAGCATCGGTATCCTGCTCTCTGAAACTCATCCCGAACTCGATCCGCTCGCCGTGCGCTTTACCGACCTGCACCGCTACGTCACCGCGTTGCCCGACTTCGCCGGCGACCCCAAGGCCTCGAATGAAGGCAAGCTGGAAGCCATCCAGATGGCCTGGAACGACGAAGTCCAGGACCGCACCCAGGGCTGATTCAAATCCGCCAAACACATTCTGAGAGAACACGTGACCGGGGGCAAGGCACGTACGTAGTAATGATCTACGTAGTAATGATCGTAGTAACGATCGATGAGAAGCGCCTGTTAACAATCACTTCGGGTCGGGTTGGAACACACAGGCCTTGCCTTCCTCTGTTTTGTCACGGAGTGCCAGAATGCACCAGTTCGCCCAATCCACGATGTCTTGTTCGTTGTCGATGGCCTCGTTCAATTTCACTTTTGGCCCGTCCGTATTTTGCAGAGCAAGCACCAACACCCGAATGGTTGCCCTGGCTGTAACCCGCATCTTTTCGTAGTGCACGATGGTCGCAGTTAGCTGCTCTGGCTTGACCTCGGGGTCCTTCAGCCGAGTACTGATGATCGTCATCTGCCCGTAGGCGCACGCCAACGAGAGCAGGAAACCGCCGACGACACTGCGTCCGATCTTCATCCTTACTCAACTCCCTCACTCGGGGGCAGCCAACGTCATTCTCAACGCAGTCTCGGCGCACAGATACAGCCTCGATTCTAAAGTCGACACGCCCGAAATCAAGGTTACCATTGCCCTATTACACCGGGCCGGGCTTTTGGTTCTAAACGCCTGATTTCAATAGTTAGGACGATCTTACCGATCGCGTGACCCGCCAGGCGCATCTATTTCCCACCGTTAATGAGGGCCCGGCGAACGCCGTCTTCATCGATGCTACTTCCCCGCGTCCGCCAGCTTCTTATAAAACTTCTGCAACGTATAAAACGCCAGCTTGCGCTGGCCCCGATTCGATACCAGCCCCTTGCGATTGTGATAATCCTGCACGCCGGGAAGCATGCGCAACGACGAGCGAAAATCCATCAGCACCCACGGAGTCAGCCCTGCCAGGTTCGGCATGCGTTCCACCATTCCCAGCTGGTGCTGAAACAAATTGTCCTGATATTCCTCCGTCCAGATTTCATCCGCGTCGCCGCGCCGTCCAAACACCGCCCCACCGCCAAATTCACTGACGATCAGCGGCTTCGTCCACTTCAATTTCCACTGCATCCTGTCCGCATCTTCGGGATGCCCCCAATACCAGCCCAAATACTCGTTCAGCCCGAGCACGTCGAGCACCTCAGCCAGCGGATCGTTCAGCGTACGCTCATCCGGACCGGTATTGTCGACATGATTCAGCGCCGAAGTAATCAGCCGCGTGGAATCGAACTCGCGCGCGTCCTTCGCCAGCTGCGTCAGAAAAACCAGCCGCTCCGGCTTCACTGGAGTTTCGTTTGCGACCGACCAAAAAATCACCGCCGCGCGGTTATGATCGCGGGCAATCTCGTCGCGCAGCTGCGCCTCGGCACTGGCCAGCGTCGCGGGATTCGACCAGTCAATATCCCAATAGACAGGAATTTCCGACCACACCATCAACCCCATGCGGTCCGCCAGCCGAATCTCATTCTCGTTGTGCGGATAATGCGCCAACCGCACGAAGTTGCATCCCAGGTCCTTCACCCATCCCAGCAGAGTCTCCGCATCCTCCGGGCTGAACGCCCGCCCCTCGCGAAACGGCGCCTCCTCGTGCATCGAAATCCCGCGCAGAAAAATGGGTTTGCCGTTCAGCAGAATATTCGCGCCCTGTACTTCAATCGTGCGAAAGCCAATCTGATCGTGAATCGCATCGTCGCCGCTTCTCAGAACCACGTCATAAAGCTTAGGATGCCCCGGAGACCACAGCTCCAACTTCGCCTTAAAACGAAAACTTGCTCGACCGTCCGCATCGGTACTGACCACTTCGTGAACGCCAGCTTCCGGAATCTCCACCGTTACTTTCTGCGGTGACGAAGCCCCGTTCAACTGCACCCAGCCCGCAATCTCGTTCTGCGAGCCCCGCGCCAATTGCACCCAGTAGTCTTGAATAAACGTTGTCGGCACCTCCACCAGCATCACGTCCCGAGTAATCCCACCGTAGTTCCACCAGTCGAATTTCAACGCGGGCACGCCGTCGGCTCGGCGGGAGTTGATCACTTCAACAATCAGGAAATTGTCGCCCTCGCGCAGAACTGAGGTCGCCTCGAAATTGAACGCCGTAAATCCACCTTCGTGTTCTCCCAGCTTCTCTCCGTTCAGGTAAACGATGGCCTGATAGTTGGCCGCTCCAAAGTAAACGAACACCCGCCCATTCGCACGCTTGTGATAGTTGAACTCGCGCCGATACCACACCGGCCCTTCGTAAAACATCAACTGCTCGCGCTGCGTGTTCCAATCTCCGGGAACATTCAGAACCGGCGATGCGTCAAAACTATATTCGGTGCGATCGCTTTTGCTTTTCGCTTTTTCGTTACGAAAGAATCCCGCCCTGCCGTTATCGAATGGATCCACAATAGCCCGCCACGCCCCATCGAGGCTGACGGTCGTCCGCCCGGACACATTCGCGATCAGCGTGGAGGCAGGCAGAGTGGCAATAGTCAACGCGGATGGCGCAGGAGTCGCATAGGCAAGTCCTGCCAGCAGCAGCACGATCACGCAGCTTCTCATGAGGAACCTCGAAGCTGCTTATACTAGAGTTCAAAACGATGAGAGGTCAATGAACCCGCGGTGCAGGTGATGAAGTTCGAATTTGACAGCACTCGGTCCGCGCTTCAAGAGATTTTACAAGTTCGTGACAACCCGCCAGCGCCAGTCCGCCTATCGTTACTTATGAAGGCCGCCAGAATCCTAGGCCTTCCTCTCTCTCCCGCTAAACTGGGAAGGGCACGGCTTCAAGCCGTGCCCTCATTTTTTGCGCGCCAGAATTCTTTGAGCAAACCGCGAGCCGATCCCCGACTTACCCGGCAGACACCGGCGCCGCTTCTTCCACATTCGCTTCGCGCAGAAACTTCGCCGCCTCTTCCGGCGGAGTCGGATTGATATAAAAACCCGTGCCCCATTCGAATCCCGCCGTCTTGGTCAACTTCGGCATGAATTCAATGTGCCAGTGATAATGGTCGTTCGTCGGGTCCTGCGCCGGCGAAGTGTGGATCACCAGGTTATACGGCGGATTGTCGAGCACCCGGTCGGCACGGCCCAGCAAGTCTTTCAACGATCGTGCCAGATCCTCAAACATGCGCGACGAAGAGTTCTCGAACGCCGACTCATGCTGCTTAGGTAAAATCCAGGTTTCGAACGGAAAGCGCGGCGCGTAGGGCGCCAGCGTAAGAAAGTTCTCGTTCTCCGCCACCACGCGCGTGCCGCTATCCATCTCCTGCCGGAGAATGTCGCAGAAAACGCAGCGCTCCTTGTAAAGAAAGTATTGCTTCGCCCCTTCAAGTTCCTGCACCACGTTGATGGGAAGAATGGGCAGCGCAATCAGCTGCGAATGCGAGTGCTCCAGCGACGCCCCGGCCGCTTCCCCGTGATTTTTAAAGATCAGGATGTATTTGAATCGCCGGTCCTTCTTTAAATCGAGGATGCGGTCGCGAAAGGTCCAGAGTACGTCCTCGATTCGCTTCGGAGGCAAACTCGCGAGGCTGGCCGAGTGATCCGGCGTCTCAATGATCACCTCATGCGCGCCAATTCCGTTCATGCGATCGAACATGCCCTCGGCCTGGCGGTTCAGCGTGCCTTCAATGCCCAGGGCGGGAAACTTGTTCGCCACCACTCGCACAGTCCATCCCGGAGTGTCCCGCTGCGGCGCCGGGCCGCCGTTCTGGCTCGGACGGTAGGCCTGAATCTCAGGGGGCGTCTTGCTCTCGTTGCCATAACAGAAGGGACAGAATCCCCCCTTGATCTTCATGTTCTCGCGTACAAAATCGGTGGGGCGCTTCGCCCGGTCCGTCGAAATAATCACCCAACGGCCAACAATCGGATCTTTTCTCAGCTCAGGCAATTACAGAGTCCTTTCAGCGGGGTTGCACAAACGCATCATTCTACGCCGGCAGTCTTTACGATGCCAGGGAAGCGTTGCGAAACACTTCAATCTGTGGGCGGGAACCCGGCTGCGCATAGTATACGCTGACAATATCGAATCTCCATTGGCACGTAGGTGGGATGCGCCTCAGGTACTCTCGTGCCACTTGGGCCAGTTCGCGCCGTTTGTGCCGGTCCACAGCCGCTTCAGCGGTCTTGACGTCGCGTGAGGTCCGCGTCTTAACCTCGATGAAACAAAGCACATCCCCGTCCCAGCCAATCAAGTCGATCTCCCCGCGACAGCGCGCCGAACGGAAGTTGCGCGCCACCATCGCATAACCCAGCTTCCGCAAATGGAAATACGCCGCTTCTTCCCCCTCCGCGCCAGTGCGCTGGTGCCTGGGCCGCGGATCCGGAGCCAGCACGCGCCGCGCAGCCCAATCCAGACCGGAGATAATCGCTTGAGTGAAAGCGGCGGGAAGCATGGTCCAGGCCCTACTGTAACGGGAAATCGCCCACCAAAGATGTGACTCTTCTCACAATTCGGTGCGATGAAGGTTCGACCATTCCCATTGCGGGAACAGAACTGCTTTTCGCCACGGAGGCACGGAGTCACGGAGAAAATCTATTCCCTGATTTTTTCTTTCTCCGTGTCTCTGTGCCTCCGTGGTGAAGTTCTTCAGCGGTGGCTTACGCGCCTTGGCCAACCGAGGCTATGCACTCTTCGAGCACATCCACGGCCACGTCGGCTTCTTCCTTGGTCACAACCAGCGCCGGACAGATCCGCACCGTGCTCGGCCCGCAACCCAAGAACAGCACTCCATGCTCGAACGCCTTTTCGACGATGTAGTCGCGTTCCTTGGCGCCGTATTCCTTGGTGACCTTGTCTTTGACAATGTCAACGCCAATCATCAGGCCGCGCCCGCGCACATCCCCCACCAGCTTCAGCCTCTTCGGCCAGTCGGCCATGCGCTTCAGCATGTGCTCGCCCACGCGCGCCGAGTTTTCGAGCAAGCGTTCCTTCTCAATCACGTCGAGCGTAGCCAGCGCGGCCGCAATGCAAATCGGATTCCCCCCAAAAGTAGACGCATGCGAACCCGGCACCCAATCCATGATCTCCGCGCGAGTCATCGTAATGCCCAGCGGCATCCCCGAAGCGATTCCCTTCGCGATGCAAACCATGTCGGGCTCAACCCCGGTATGCTCCACGGCAAACCACTTACCGG
>JBELAE010000006.1:0-30588 GCA_049509155.1 Candidatus Sulfotelmatobacter sp. | reverse complement strand
CCGAGCAATAGACTGAGTTTGCTTGGGATTACGCATGGGCTCAACTGGCTCGTTCTGCAGAAATCGGCGCAGCTCCCCGCGACTCAGCTCTTTAGCTCTGGATCTTCGCGCGCTGGCCGTCATTCTGCTGGCCTGTGCCGGACTCGCCGGTTGCGGCTCGACTTCGTCTAATTCGACCTCCCGAACCGGTGCTGCACCGACGATCTCTTCCTTTACAGCGGCTCCGACCAGCATATCCTCCGGTACAAGCAGCACACTTAGTTGGGCGACAACCGGGGCGACCAGTCTTGCGATCACGCCGGGGACGTTCGTCTCCACGTCTGCGAATGGGACGACGGGAGTCAGCCCAACCGCGACGACTACTTACACACTGACTGCCACCAATGCCACTGGCTCGACCACATCCACGCTACAGGTTGCTGTAACAGCGTCCGGCGGTTCCTTGGCGATAGCGACCACCTCGTGTCCAGGCGGAACGCAAGGCTCGCCGTATGGGGGCTGCACAATCGTCGCGAGCGGCGGGTCTCCGCCGTACACCTATTCCGTCAGCACCAACGCCAATTTTCCTCCGTTACCTGAGGGGATGTCTCTCAGTCCAGCGACTGGGAATATCACCAGCGCATTAATCGGCGGTCAAGGCACTTACACGCCCGAATTCATAGTTGCGGACTCGACCGGCGCACAGGCAACGCAAAGCATCAGCATCGCAATTAACGGCAACAACGCCTTCCTGGCAAACATCTTTCCGTCGACGTCCATCTTCCACCATCGGGTGGACGCAGCAACCACCAGCCTGCCCGTAGATACTTCCCCCGCGGCGCCGATGTACAGTGGCTATTTGTCGGCGACGGTAAAGCCATTCTTCGGCAACAATTCGAATGGTCCCTTTCCCAATGGAATCCCGGCCATTGAGGTTCCTTACAACCAGCCGGACGTAGCGGTTGCAACCACGTTGTATCAGTCCTATTTCACAAGTGGTCCAATTCCTGCGAATGCGCCGGTGGAAGGCACCAGCAACTCGACCGGAGATCGGCACGTCCTGGTCTACCTGGAAGCAGGCGGCGGGAACAACCCCGCCCTTTACGAGATGTGGCAAGGAATCTACGAAGACGGTCCCTGGACGGATTCTTCGAACGCGCTTTGGCCCAACGTATCTTCGAATAACCTTACGACCCAAGGGCAGGGAACTTCCGACGCCGCCGGCCTTCCCGTAGCGCCACTTCTTGCCAACGCCGACGAGGTAATCGGCACCGGCACTCCGAGCGCGCCGAACGGGACGATTCAGCATCCCATCCGATTCACGCTCAACCACATGTTGAACTACTGGGTCTGGCCCGCAACGGAAACAGCGGGCACGGGGAGTTGCACGGACACGAGTGGAGATTCGATCCCGGTGGAATCGGAAATCTCGCAATCTTCACCGCCACAAAGCTGCACCATGTCCGGAGCCGCAGGCGAGATCTATCGACTCAAGGCTTCAGTCGTGACTCCTTCCTGTGCGTCCACCAGTCCACAAGCATCCATTATCATCACGGCATTCCGAAACTATGGAATCATCCTGGCCGACAATGGAGACAGCGGCGGGCTAATCGGCACGCCTGACGCTCGTTGGAACGATAGCGATCTTTCGTGCCTGACCAGCCTCACCTTAGCGGACTTCGAACCGGTGAACGTCTCGAGCCTTATGGTCAGTAATGACAGTGGTGGCACCAACCCATAGCCAAAGCGGTCGGGCACTGAACTCCCATTTGCTACCTGTTTTGCCGGAAACCTGCGGACGAGCATTTTTTCCTTGACCATAAGTAATCTATACATTACATTTTGTAATGTATGAATTACCTATGATTAAGATGAATGGCCGAAATTCAGTTCAGCCCGTCGGCACTTTGCTGAGCGTTCTTTGTGTCGCTACCGCAATCGATATCGGAGCCGGGTGGCTGTTAGGACGGCCAGATTTCGGATCCCATGCCAGAATCGTCTTTGCACTGCTGCCAATACCGGCGAATCTGGTTTTGGTAGGTGTGATCGTGCGCAGTATTCGGAAGCTCGATGAATTTTTACGACACGTGCACTTGGAGGCAGTCGCAATTGCATTCCTGCTAACGGGCTTAGCTGTCTTCGTCTATGGATACTTACAGAAGGCGCAGGCCGTGCGTCCGCTGAATGTCGGCATCGTGTGGATTTTCATGGCCATTTTTTACGGCATTGGGTACGTGGTCGCAGTAAGGCACTACCGATGAAAAACCGGCTGCGCGTGCTGCGCGCGGAGAAGAACTTGACCCAAGCACAGCTGGCCGAGATCGTGGGCGTCTCGCGGCAAGCAATTATTGCCGTGGAGAACGGTAAGTATGACCCTGCGCTGCCGCTGGCTTTTAAGCTCGCGCGCGCGTTCGGGAAGACCGTGGAAGAAGTGTTTGTATGGGAAGAAGGCTCGCTTTAAGTAAAGACGATTGAGTTAAAGATGAAGAATTCTTACCAGGGAGGAGTCTCACATGACTCGGATCATCGTTGCAGTAGCAACCGCGATACTCGCCTTCAGTCCGGCTTTCGGCAAGGACTCGCGCACCGACAAGAACAAGGCGGTCGTGCACAGGGTCTTCACCGATATTCTTTCGCAAGGAAAGTTCGAGGTGGCGCCTAAGATCTACGCCAAAGACTTCGTGAATCATGAGACAGCAAGTCGATGAAGATGAAATTGAAGACGATTTATCTGGTCCTGTGTGTTCTCGGCCTGGTTCTGCCGTATTGGCAATTCGTGCCCTGGGTGTTGGCGAACGGCCTGAATATGCCCCTGTTCTCCCGCCAACTGTTCGCCAATCGCATTGGCGGATTTTTCGCCATGGATGTGCTCGTTTCCGCAGTGACACTGCTAGTCTTTACCCGCAGAGAAGGTTCTCGTCTGGGTGTGCGCGGGCGGTGGTTGCCGCTGATCGCGGTGCTCACCGTGGGCGTCTCTCTTGGGTTGCCGCTGTTTCTATATCTTCGAGAACGGACCCTGGAGCGCCAATTTTCGCAGCAGCTTGCTGACCAGGGACGGAGTTGAACCGTCGACGCCAGCCTTTCACTGAAACCGGTATCCCGGCTTGAGTTCGCAACGGTACACACTCGTATGGTCCTGGTTCCTTCGGGCATTGCAATTCGCCCAAGTCAAGAACAGCTCTGGCCCGAGAGGAAAGATAATAGTCTCTCCAGCAATATCCGCCTCCAGGCTTACCCCCTCAGCGTCATTAGGTAGGCTGAAACTAAGAGCTGAACCAAAGATAACGGGATAAGACTGGTGGTCCAACGGGCTTTGCATGGTATGGACCACCTCCGCTTCCACAAGGAAAGTCGCTGGATCCGACCAGTCCCGGGCCGACGCTGTGACTTTCTGCCTCGGTTTGGAAAATTCCTCGGACTCGATTTTCGTAAAAGGGCAGGGCCCCGCGATGCAGGAGACCCGGGCATTTTGGAATTCATTGCCGTCGCCCGCATCCAACGAGACCGAAGCGATGGTGGCTTTCCATTTGCCATCGGGCGAACAAGGGGGTCGCCCTTTGCATGGAATGTTGCCGACATTCTCGACCTGAAACGTTCTTGCGGCGCTGCCTACGTTTACCGTTCTCATGGCTTTAGTTGAATATCGAATGCGGACATTGCCCAGGGAAATGACGGGCCGGTTGGGAGCGCCAGTACTCGTGGACAAGGGGACCAGATGAACGATGTAGAGCTTGTCGCCCGCGAATTCCGGGAGGTCGAGAGGATGGTAATCGGGGTGCCGGAACATCAACGTTACAGCCTGGCCGCGTCGCAGGCCTTGGCGCAATTTCAGGCTGAAGAATCCGGAGGAATCGGATTTGACTGGAGGCTCAGTGGAGTTTTCCGCGGCACTGACTTCCACACCCGCAAGGGGCAATTGTTTTCTGGGATCGGCGTCCTGTACGGTCACCGCACCTGTGATGGTCACTGGCTTCTCATGTTGCCGCCACGAAAACAAACCCGCGAAAATCACACAAGCTATCAGCGCCAGCAGAAACCAAAGCGCGCTTTTTCTGGCTACGCTCATCAATTCTGCAAACATTTTACAGAGAGACGGCGCCGGATCCGCATCTTAAATTTGCGAATGCGCTGGTGGTGTTGCGCCGGGTTGAAGGGGAGTTCGATAGAAGGTCTGGCGCGATCTTCAGGCGCTTTACGTGAAACAATGAAAGCGATGCGTTCCAAAGGATCTTCACGACGCGATTTTGTTCGACAAATCCTCGCCATGGGCACTGGCCTGCCCTTCGCCGGCTGGGCATTTTCGGAGGCCAGTTGGGCGCGAGGCGTTTCAGCCGCCAAAGCTAGTCCGGGCTCGATTTCTCCCGAGGACGACCGCTTCCTGAATGACCTCGAAAAAAGCAATTTCCAATACTTTTGGGAGCAGACCAATCCAAAGACTGGCCTGGTCAAAGATCGATGTAACACTCGCATCAACGATGGCGGAATTGTCGGCAGCATCGCCGCCACCGGTTTCGGATTGACAGCGTTATGCATCGGCGAAAAACGCCGGTTTATCCCACGCTCCGTTGCCCAGGAACGAGTGCTGACTACATTGGAATGCCTTTGGGCGAAACTGCCGAATCATCGCGGATTCTTCTACCACTGGGCCAATATCAATACTGCCGAGCGCATTTGGGATGCCGAAGTTTCCTCGGTTGACACCACGATCCTGCTCTGCGGAGTCTTGGCCTGCCGCGAGTACTTTCCAGTGGCAGAAGTCCAAGGGTTGGCCGACGCCATTTTCGATCGGGTGGAGTGGACGTGGTTGTCTGAAGATACGTCCCTGCTGCCCCATGGCTGGACCCCGGAGATGGGCTTCCTTCCCTATCGCTGGGACAACTACAGTGAACTGATGATGATGTACCTGCTGGGCCTCGGCTCCACTTCCTTTCCACTTCCCCAAGAGACCTGGGCGGCCTGGAAGCGCCTCACGTTCGAGTATGACGGCTTGCGCTACATCGGCTCCTTCGCGCCCCTCTTTGTCCATCAGTATTCCCAGGCCTGGTTTGATTTCCGGGGCAAACGCGACAAATATGCGGATTATTTCCAGAATTCGATCACTGCGACCGATGCTCATCGTCGCTTCTGCCTTGAATTGGCCAAGCAGTTTCCCGACTACAGCGAGGACTTATGGGGAATAACGGCTTCCGATTCTCCCAACGGCTACGTGATTTGGGGCGGCCCGCCGGCGGTCGGACCGATCGATGGCACGGTTGTGCCGAGCGCTTCGGCCGGTTCGTTACCGTTCCTGCCACAACCGGTGATGCGCGTGCTGCGGACGATCAAAGAGCGCTATCCATCAGCCTGGAGCAAGTACGGATTTGTGAACGCATTTAACCCGCTCACCCAGTGGTACGACAGCGACGTGATCGGGATCGATACCGGTATTACGCTCCTGATGGCCGAGAATCTGCGGACGGGTTTTGTCTGGGATACCTTTATGAAGAACGAGTCGGCACAGCGCGGCATGGAGCGTGCAGGGTTCAAGAAGGACAAGGTTTGAGGTTTCAAGACCAGTCCTCATCAACACCTCCGTAGCGTTCTTGCATGCCAACGAGGAGATTTTTCCCGCAGCCTCGTTGATCCCATCCCTGAATCGAATCGCGCGTATCGTTTTAATTGCAGCAGCGCCTGCGCGCCGACAATCGCCATCTCTCGCAAACCACACATTGTAAAGCTTATAGCGGCCAAGGGCTTGAGCCGTGGTCCGGCTCGCTATCCTCGTGCGGCAGCAAGCTGCATGACCCGCGAAACGGTATTCGACGTGAAGTGCAGTGGGGACGACCCGTCAAGCGGAAAGAGAATCGAACTTAGATCTCGATTCAAGTGTCCGCCTGAATCGGTTTCAGCATCCAAGATGGGCTCACAACCCAAGGACGCAAAAAATGGCCGACGTGGAAGATTTCTGGGGAGGATGGCGGGAGCGTCTCGCCGCGCTCGGCAACGTGCCCCCGGTCCTGAGGATCGTCTGGGAGTCAGGGCCGGTTGTTGTATCCCTGGGATTGGTTTTCCGGCTGATCAGCTCGCTCACACCCCTGGCGGCCTTGTGGATCACAAAGTTAATCGTTGACGGCATTGTTCAGATTGTTTCCAGTCACCAGCCGGCCAAGCCTATGCTTTGGTGGCTGGTTGCTGCAGAATTCGCCATCGCCATTTTCGCCAGCCTCCTCGGCCGAACCATCGACTATCTCGACGCGCTGCTAGCGGACAAATATACCCGCCACGTCAGCATTCGGGTAATGAAGCACGCCGCGGAGCTGGACCTGATCGCGTATGAAGATCCGGTCTTCTACGACCGGCTGGAGCGGGCGCGGGTCCAGGCCACCGACCGGCTGGGCATGATTCAGTCCATCGGGCGACTGGTGCAACAGGTAATTACGGCCGCTTCTCTGTCGGCCTACATTCTCTTGTTCTCACCATGGCTCTTGCTGTTGCTGATTGTGGGCATCCTTCCGGCATTTCTCGGCGAAAGCCACTTCGCATTTCTGGGATACGCGAGAAACTTCCGGCAAACCCCGGTGCGCCGGGAACTCGACTACCTGCGCGTGCTGGGAGGAAGCCGTGAAGCCGCCAAGGAACTCAAACTTTTTGGCCTGAAGGATTTCCTGATTGCACGGTTCACGCGTCTTTCGGATCTGCTCTATCGCGAAAATGTCGATCTGGCCCGCCGCCGGCTGATTGCGGGATCTTTCTTGTCCATGATCGGCACTGCCGGTTACTACTCAGCCTACGTTTACGTGATTTGGCGGACCGCGACCGGATTCCTGACGATCGGCAAGATGGTCTTTCTGACCGGTGCCATTATCCAGGCGAGTGGCAATATCCAACAGATTTTCTCGACGCTTTCCAGCATTGCGGACCAGGCGCTGTTCCTCACTGACCTGCTTGCATTTTTTGAAATGCAGCCCACTATCTGTTCCAAACCGCATGCCCTGCCCGCCCCGCGCCCCATCCTGCAGGGATTCGAATTTCGCAACGTCTCTTTCCGCTATCCCGGAGCTTCGCGGCTGGTGCTGAACGGGTTGGACTTGCATCTCCGCGTTGGGGAGCGTGTCGCTCTGATCGGAGAGAACGGCGAAGGCAAGACCACGCTGGTGAAGCTGCTCACGCGACTCTACGATCCCGTCGACGGCCAGATCCTGCTGGATGGAGTGGATTTGCGGGAGTACAACCTCGAGGATCTTTACAGCGAAATTGGCGTGATCTTTCAGGACTTCATGCGCTATGAGATGACCGCGCGGGAAAACATCGCGGTCGGGCGGATCGATGAGCTCGATAATCTGCCGCTCCTGCGAGACGCGGCGGACAAGAGCATGGCTGACGAAGTCATCGAAAGACTCCCTCGCGATTACGAGCAAATGTTGGGGCGGCGTTTTGAAAACGGCGTGGACCTTTCGGGCGGCGAATGGCAGAAACTCGCGCTGGCCCGCGCTTACCTTCGGGATGCGCAAGTTTTGATTCTGGATGAGCCGACCGCCGCGCTCGATGCGCGCAGCGAGTTCGAAGTGTTTCAGCGCTTTGCTGAGCTTACCGCCGGGAAGTCGGCCCTCTTCATCTCGCACAGATTCTCAACCGTGCGCATGGCAGATCGCATCATTGTGCTGCAAAACGGAAGAGTTGCCGAGGATGGCAACCATGAAACGCTGCTGAATCTTGGTGGACGCTACGCGGAAATGTTTGAAATGCAAGCTGCTAACTACCGATAACCAGTTAGACGGGAAATCACATACCCAATGCCGGCGAACACACATTTGGAAAGCATCAACGCAGAAGCGGAGCGTCTGCCAGAGCCCGTTCACGCCTCGCAAAACCCGCAAGCAGTGCGGGAAGGGGCAGAAAAACTCGCGCGTACTTTAGTGTGGCTGCCAAACTCTCCTTCGTCGCACATCTTTGCGGAGCGCAGCCATATTCTTGTTCATGATTTGAAGCCGATATTTGCGGCTCTCGAATTGCCTGTTCCGAAGCCGCCCATCTCCCCCGATTACCGCTGGCTTTACGACAGTGGCCGTCTTCTGTACGCAGAACTTCAGGACGTGACCACCACACTCAAATCCCAGGCAAAGATCCCGCATGTTCGCGGTCCGAACGACGACACCGTTCCCCGCGTGCTGGCCTTGGCCGAGGGATTTCTTCGGATTGTTTCCTACGAGTTCAGCGAACAGGAGTTCACTCTGTTCCTGGAAGTGTTTCAGGAAACCTCGCCGCTGCAACAGCGTGAGCTTTGGACCCTCGTCTCCGTGCTGAAGCTGGTTCTTTTGGAGCGAATCGCCGAGCGGGGCAAACGCCTTCTCAGCGCACCCGATGACGACTCACAGGGAGTAGGCACGGCCGTGCGCAGTCTGCGGGATATTGGAGAAACCAGCTGGAAAGATGCGCTGGAGCCGCTGATGGCCATCGACCGTGTGTTGCGGCAAGACCCAGCCGACGCCTACAGCCGAATGGATTTTGACAGCCGCGATTTGTACCGGACGCGGATATCGAACATCGCACAGCATTCCGATTTCTCGGAGGTGGAAGTCGCGAAGGCAGTGGTGGCTTTGGCCGAGGAGGCCTCTCACCGCACTTTTGCAGACCCGCGCCGGGCTCTGCGCGAATCACACGTCGGTTTTTACCTCATCGATGATGGAATACCTCTTCTCAGCCGGAAAGCGCGGTTTCGTCCTCCGTTTGGGCAGAAAATTCAGGGACTCTTGCGCAAACATCCCGACGACTTTTTCCTGCTGGGCCTCCCGCTTCTGACGATTGCGATCATGTCCGTGGCCGCGGTATTTCTCACTGAATCCTACTATTCGCTGGGCTTTGTCTTAGTTTCGATGCTGCTCCTGTTGTTGCCCAGTTCACAGAGCGCCGTGCAGCTGGTGAATTATCTGATCACTTCGCTGCTGCCGCCGGAAATTCTTCCCAAACTCGATTTCTCGGAAGGGATTCCCGACAGTTGTCTCACCATCGTCGCTGTCCCCAGTCTGCTCTTGAATGAAGCACAAGTGCGGGAACTGGTGGAAAACCTGGAAGTGCGCTTCCTGGGAAACCACGACGCCAATGTCCATTTCGCACTTCTAACCGATTTGCCGGATTCTCGCGAGCCCGCCCGGGAAGACAATCCCCTGGTCACGCTCTGCTCGGATTTGATCCACGAATTGAACGACAAATATGCCAGCCAGTCGATGGGTACGTTCTTTCTTTTTCACCGGCACCGCGTGTACAACCCACGCGAGAAGTCGTGGATGGGATGGGAGCGCAAACGCGGCAAACTGCTCGACCTCAACCAGTTGCTGCGCGCCCGGTACGACCGCTTCCCGGTGAAAGTCGGGGACTTATCGATTCTCCCGCAGGTTCGGTTTGTCATTACCCTCGATGCGGATACGGAGCTTCCACGGGGCACGGCGCACCGCCTGGTCGGAGCGTTGGCGCATCCTCTGAACCAGGCAATCATCGACCCGCAAACAAATACGGTCGTTGCCGGATACGGCATTTTGCAGCCGCGCGTTGGCGTGAGCGTGCAAAGCACGTCCCGCTCGCGGCTCGCGGCGATCTACGCGGGAGAAACTGGTTTCGATATTTACACGCGCGCGGTGTCTGATGCTTATCAGGATCTGTATCGAGAGGGCAGCTTCACGGGAAAGGGAATCTATGAGGTGGACGCCCTTCAGCGGGTTTTGGAGGGCCGCTTCCCGAGAAACTCTCTGTTGAGCCATGACCTGCTCGAGGGAGTCCATGCCCGCGCGGGCCTGGCCAGCGATATCGAAGTCATTGAGGATTATCCTTCGCACTACAGCGCTTACAATCGCCGCAAACACCGCTGGCTCCGCGGGGATTGGCAGATTGCAGAGTGGCTGCTTCCAAACGTGCCGGGCGAGTCGGTGGACCGCCTATCCAATCCCATCTCGCTGATTTCGTGGTGGAAGATTTTCGACAATTTACGCCGCAGCCTGGTCGAACCGGCAACTCTTCTGTTGCTGGTAGCGGGATGGTTTATGCCCGGCCGACCGGCATGGCATTGGACCCTGGCGACCGTCTGCATCGTATTCCTGCCCACCTGGGTGCAGTTTGGCTTTAACCTGCTCCGTGCTCTTTTCAGCTTTGATTCAACGGTCGCCCGGGATGCATTCAGTGCGCTCTACACGGCCAATGTGAGTCTTCTTTTTACGTTGATCTTCCTGGCTCATCAGACCATGCTGGCGCTGGACGCAGTGGCGCGCGCGCTGGTGCGGCGTTTTGTCACGCAAGACAGGCTCTTGGAATGGGAAACCGCAGCGGAGTCGGAGTTGAATACCCGAGGACCCGGCCCGGTGGACGTGTACCTCAGCTGGATGCCCGTCCTTTCGATCATACTGGGCCTGCTGGTTTGGGCCGTGCGGCCGCAGGCGCTCCCGGCTGCGCTGCCGATCTTATCGCTTTGGGCCTGCAGCAAAATGATTTCCAGCTGGCTGAATCGTCCTCCGGCTACCACCCGAAATCGCACCTCACCCGCAAACGTAGCTTTCCTGCGGCTTACGGCTCTGAAGACGTGGCGATACTTTGCCGAGTTCAGTACCGCGGAACACAACTGGTTGATACCGGATAACGTTCAGGAACAGCCGGCTGCGGTAGCAGCCCGTGTATCGCCCACCAACATCGGGTTTCTGCTCAATGCGCGGCAGGTGGCTTGTGAATTTGGCTATCTCACGGTGCCGGAATTCGCCGAACAAACCCTTCGAACCCTCGGCACCATTTCGAGTCTAACCAGGCATCGTGGACACTTCTTGAACTGGTATGACACTCGCACCCTTCAGCCGATGCCGCCCCTCTTCGTTTCTTCGGTGGATAGCGGAAACTTGCTGGCTTCCCTCTGGACTCTGCAGCAAGGGTGCCTGAAGCGATTGCAGCAGCCGGTATTGCAATCGTTCTTGTCGGAAGGATTTCTGGATTATCTCCGTCTGCTGTCCGCTGGGCGCGCGTTTTCACGAAAAACGCTTGCCGCCTGCGAACGGCAACGCAACACTGGCCTTTGGCTGGAATCCCTCCTTGCTTTGCCGGAAAACGTTTTCGACCAGACTCACGAAAAGATTTCTAAATCCAAAGGATCCTCACCACCCCGATGGTTTGCCGAAGAAGCCGCGCTGCGTCTGCACAGTATCCGCCAGGCGGTGAGTGAATACGCGCCGTGGTTCTCTCCCGAGTTCGCGCCCCTGGTGGGCGATGCCGTTCTCAACCTTAAACTGATGAACAGCATCGCGCTGCAGCAACTGCCGCGATTCATCGATCAGCTGATCGGCCGGATCGAATCCGTGATCGATTCCACAGCCCCGGAACAAAGGTTTCTGTATGAACGGCTTCGCGGCGAGCTTCTCAAAGCGCGGGTGAACACCCAGCGCCTGGTCGACGACCTTCGAATGGCGGCAAAGTTGGCAGGGAAACTTGCCGATGAAATGGATTTTACGTTTCTGCTGAACGAACGCCGCAAGCTTGTATCCGTGGGCTTCGATGTGGAAGCCCGTCTTCTCCATCCCGCTTGCTATGACCTGCTGGGGACCGAGTCTCGTACGGCTGTCTTTGTTGCCATTGCTAAGGAAGACATTCCGCAGGAGAGCTGGTTCCTGCTTGGCCGGGCGCACACCCTGGATGCGGGACAACCTGTTCTGCTCTCCTGGACTGGAACTCTGTTCGAATATCTCATGCCCTCGCTTTGGATGCGTTCCCACTCGAATACGCTTCTGGAGCGGTCGCGGGTAGCTGCCGTGCGTTCGCAACAGACCTACGCTGGACGAAAAGGCGTGCCCTGGGGAATTTCTGAATCTGCTTATTTCAAGCTGGACGAGGCCGGAAACTATCAGTACTTCGCGTTTGGCCTTCCTCACCTGGCGCTGCGCAAACAGGAAATGAACACGCTTGTGATCTCCCCTTATTCGACCTTTCTGGCGCTGAGTACGGATTCGGCGGGAGCGCTATCCAATTTGCACAGAATGGATGCCATGGGATGGTTCGGGAGCCACGGATTCTACGAAGCTGCGGACTTCAATTCTGTGAAGCGCCGATTTTGGAAACGTCGCCCACAATTGGTGCGGTGCTGGATGGCTCACCACCAAGGCATGAGCCTGTTGGCCTTGGCCAATTTCCTGAATGACAACGTAGTGCAGAAGTGGTTTCACGCTGAGCGGCGTGTGCAGGCAACAGAACTCCTGCTGCACGAAAAGCCAGTCGCCCATGTACGACGCAGAGACATACCGCACAGACTTACTGCGGCGTGACCTGCCTTCATAAAGTGTTCAAGAAAACGATTTTAATGATGCGGGCTCTAAGGAAAGAGAGCGCCGCAAGAAAGCAGTCAGTCTAGAGTGGCGACAGTTCGTCTTCTTTCCCCTCGTCCTTCCTTCCCTGAACGAATCTCTCCTCTAGAAATTGCCGTGCCATGTCCTTGCCGCCGAAACCGAATGCGATTGCCAACCCCAGCATCACGGCTCCGAAAGCGATTCCGAAGGCAACCAGCATGGTTTGTTCTCCTACTCCCACCTCCTCAAAGACCATGGACAATACAAAGACAATAATGATCGTGCGGATGGCGACACTCAGCAGACGGGGAGAAGGCAGGTTGGCATTCACTGCGGCTAGCAGTGCGGCACGGGAAAAGAAGCCAGCTCCAAGTAGTCCGAAAAACATGGTAAGTAGCGCCACAAATAGACGGGGCAAGAAGAGGAAGAACTTGGCGATTTGCTCCTGCAAGCCGAAAACGCCAAGCACGCTTACACCCAGCAGAATGAAGACCAGCCAAGCGACCCAGAAAACAAACCGGCTTAACAGTTCCGTGGCTGACGGCAACGCGGCCTTGCTGAGCAGTTGGGACGCGCCCGCGCTTTCCGAGAGCTTGTCGAACTTGACGAGCCGCAGGATGCTGCGCAAGACCAACCGCAAGAAGTATGCGACTGCCCACCCGACAAACGCGACGATCACCAGTACGATGATCCGGGGGAGGATATGCGCAAAGCCTCTGGTGAACTCCTGCATGGCCTGCGTTAGTTCGCTGATAATCATTTCCCGCATGATGACCTCACTCTCTGCCGTTCCATCTCCCTAGCAGATATGGTTTCATTCGTTCGAATGCAAGACATAAGCCTTCGATATTGTTTTCGACGTCGCCGGCGGAACCGTCGCGATTCTCCATCAGGAAAGTGAAAGCTCTGCCGCGAAAAAGCGGGGCCAGGGCCTGAATGACGTGATCCCGGCTGATGACTGATTTGTGGTACGCCACGGCAAACTCGTAAACCGTCTTAACCCACAATTCGTCGGAATAGCGGAAGTGCTCCTCATCCAGACCAGAGATTCGCTGGAGTTCTGCCAGCGTCGAGGCAGAAAGAATTGCCCGAAATACAGATTCCAACTCAGTGACTCCGGTCGAGAACATGTCTCGCAGCCGTTTCCGGTTGATTCGCAATGGCTCCAGAGTGAATTCCTGCTCGGCGCCGGTCGTAAGGATTGGCTGGGAACCCGTTTTGGTGCTCCACAGAGAAAAGTTCGGCTCCAATGAAGAGAACAAAGCCCCGACGGTTTGGCGCAGGGCTGGAACCAAATCGGCCGAATGCCTCTCAACATGCTGCTTGGTTCCCAGAAAGGATTGGCAGATGCGGTACCCTCCGGCAATCGCGGACAGAGTGAATTGAATTTCCGAACCAGCCCGAGCGATCTCTTCGTGCCATGGGTTCTGGGTGAGGAAATGGCTTCCGAGACGACCAGAGAATGCATACTCCGAGGCGTAGGGCTCACGGATTTCTGACCCATAAAGCGCGCGGGTCATGGGATAGAGCAGATTCGTTAACAGGATCCCATCGAACCTGTGCCTTCGATATGTGGGCAACACAAGATCGAATGTTTCTGCGTAAACGGGCCGCAGGAGCGCTGCCAGCCAATCGGTTGTCATTTGAGTGGATTCGGGTGAAATCACCGCGCACGCCTTGGCGCGCAACAATTCGGCAGCCGACAAAATGGTCCGCAGCGCAGTTCCGCCAGCGGGACTGCTCGCATACTGGGTACTGATCGAGTGCAATGTGCGGAGGGTGTACATCTTTGAGCTACGCCGCTCGTCGCCGATCGCGGCATTCACAACCAGCCCGGGCGTGCCATCCCGCGAGCCTCCGTCGGCGTTGATAATGGCTACTCTCTCTCGAGGAAAGAATGTCAGCAGGCCGGCCTGAATCGCTTCCACGATCGGGCCGATGGTTTTGGCGTTGTTATGGGTGGGCACGCCCACCAGGATGTCTACTTCACCGACACTGATCAGTTGGCCGAGAAAATCATCCGTGAGCGAACTCTCTTCCGCCGATTTAACTTCCGTCATATGGTGGCGTCGCTTCGCAGCCAACGATAACTTCAGATTTTTCGCAACCGAAACCAGTAAAAAGAGTAAGGGCCCAGGGTCAGCAGATACGGCAGTTCGCCTACCCGCGGAAAGATGTTCTTCCCGAACATCTCGATCAGAATGTTTCCTTTGTAATTGCGTAAATCCAGTTCGACGGCCTGTGCCGCGTTCGAAAGATTATTGACCACCAGGATCGTCTCATCTCCCAATCGTCGCACATAGGCCAGTATTCTGTGATTGGCCGGGTAAAGAAACTCAATCGATCCGCTGCCGAATGCGCCGGTCGTGTTGCGAACTGCGATGAGGCGGGCCATCCAGTTGAGAAGAGAGTGTTGGGTCTTCTTTTGAGAGAATACGTTGACTGCCGGGGAACCGTAGACAGGGTCTTGAATCAACGGCGCGTACAGTTTCTCTGGATCTGTATCAGAAAACCCTCCATTCCAGCCTCCACTCCACTGCATTGGAGTTCTCACTCCGTTGCGATCGCCCAACTTGATGTTGTCACCCATGCCAATTTCGTCCCCGTAATAAATGCTCGGGGTGCCCGGCAATGACATCAGCATTCCGTTCATCAACTCGATCCGCCTTCGGTCGTTGTCGAGCAAAGGGGCCAGCCGGCGCCGAATTCCGAGGTTCAGCCGCATTGCCTTGTCCTGGGCGTAGCTGTCGTTCATGTAGTCCCGCTCTATGTTCGTAAGCATTTCGAGGGTCAGCTCGTCATGGTTGCGCAGGAACAGGCACCATTGGCACGAGGGTGGTATTTCAGGAGTTTGTTGCAGGATCTCAGTAATCGGTTTGCGGTCTTCTAATTTCACTCCCATAAACATCCTGGGCATCAGGGGGAAATGAAATGCCATGTGAAATTCATCCCCGTCGGCGAAATATGGCCGAAGATCCACAGGCCATTGATTGGCTTCCGCCAGAAGCATCTTGCCGGGAAACTGTTCATCGAGTTTTCGCCGCAACTCTTTTATGATTGCGTGGGTCTCGGGCAGATTTTCACAATTCGTCCCTTCACGTTCCACCAGGTACGGAACCGCATCGAGCCGGAAGCCGTCAACCCCCAGTTCCAGCCAGAACTTCATGACATTCCACATTTCTTCGCGCACCGCAGGATTGTCATAATTAAGGTCAGGCTGGTGGCTAAAGAAACGATGCCAATAATGAGATTTCGAAACCGGATCCCACGCCCAATTGGACATCTCAGTGTCGAGAAAAATGATCCGTGTTTCCTGATACCGGGTGTCAGTATTACTCCAGACATACCAATCCCGGCGAGGGTTTTCTTGTGAACTTCGAGACTCCTGAAACCAGGGGTGCTGATCCGACGTGTGATTCAGCACCATTTCGATGATCACCCGTATCTGATGCTTGTGAGCCGAGCCCAAGAACGCCCTGAAATCCTCCAGGGTTCCATAGCTGGAATGGACTGAGTTGTAATCCGCGATGTCGTAGCCGTCATCGCGCAGGGGTGACGGGAAAAATGGCATCAGCCAGATGGTGTTTATCCCTAATTCCGCAAGGTAGTCCAGCTTTTGCTCGAGTCCTGGGAAATCGCCAATACCATCTCCGTTGCTGTCGTAGAAGGCACGAACGTGGACCTGGTAGATGATCGCGCGTTTGTACCAAAGCATGTCCTGCTCTACGGGCAAACCGCGTCCTCCTCGCTTAATGTCGCTGCTCGATCCTACAGTTCTCCGAATGCCGCCGCACGATCAGCATTATCATTGTATGGAACGGAGAAACAATGCGATTTCGGGCGATAGCCTCGGATTACGACGGAACTCTGGCCCGCAATGGGCGGGTCGGCCGGAACACCCTGGCTGGGCTGAAGCGGGCGCGCCAATCGGGACGAAAGGTGATATTGGTAACCGGCCGCGAACTTCCCAGCTTGCGAGCTGTGTTTTCGGGCTTCCACCTCTTCGATTGGATCGTTGCCGAGAATGGCGCTTTGCTTCACAACCCGGCAACGGGCGAGGAGAGACTCTTGTGTCCGGCCGCCTCTTCCAAACTCGTTGCCAGACTGCGCAAACAGGGGGTTCCGCTTTCCGTGGGAAGGTGCATTGTGGCCACGGTGCGACCTCATGATGCAGCCGCCCTTCAAGCGATCCGGGATCTGAACCTCAGCCTGCAGATCATCTTTAACAAGGAATCGATAATGATCTTGCCCCGCGGGATTGACAAGAGTACCGGCCTTGCCGCCGCGTTGGCTGACCTGGGGCTTTCGAGCCGGAGCGTCGTGGGAATCGGAGATGCGGAGAACGATCATGAATTCCTGGGCTTCTGCGGTGGCTCAGTCGCCGTGGCCAACGCCATACCCAGGCTCAAACAACGTGCCGAGCTGGTCACCCGAGGCAGCTACGGGGCTGGGGTGACGGAAGTCATCGATCGGCTGATCGACAAGGATCGCCTCCGCTGACAGTTCTACCGGGGCTTTCCTCGGCTGCAACTCCAACCGGTTTGCTGCCTCATCGAGCCGCACTTCGCAGAGTTCCGCAATCAAGGCGCCCGCCCAACGATAGATGTTGTGTTCTCTCACCATCCTGCGCATGCGCTGCATCCTGATCTTCCGTTCTTCGGGGCCCATCTCCAGGGCAAAACGGAGGGCTTCTGCCGTCTGCTCGATGTCGTAGGGGTTCACCAGGAGCGCATCGGGCAGTTCGCGGGCAGCGCCGGTGAAACGGCTCAGCACAAGCACTCCCCGTTCATCCTGGCGGGCGGCAACAAATTCCTTGGCCACCAGGTTCATTCCGTCGTGCAGAGAAGTAACCAGGCAAAGATCCGCAGTCCGGTAAAAGCGCTGGATTTCGTGGTGGGTGTGCTGCCGTTTCATGAAGACGATGGGCCTCCATTTGCCGGTCTGGAAGCGCCAATTGATGCGCTCCGCTTCGGACTCTACCTCAGCCAGCAAGTCCTGGTAGCGTTTGATATGGGTCCGGCTGGGCGCTCCGATCTGCAAGAACGTAAATTTCTCCCGATAAATCGGATACTTTTCCAGCAGCCGTTCGATCGCCAGAAACCGCTCCAGGATCCCTTTGGTATAGTCCACGCGATCGACGCCTACGCCCAGGAATGCCGCTTCGACCCCCAACTCCCGCAGCAATGTTACCCGCTCCATATAGATGGATTCCCCGGCCTCGGCCGGAGCAGGACTCTCTGGAAACTCCACGCTGATGGGAAACGGTTTCACGACAGTGCGGTGTTCTTCGCGATTGACCGTGCTGTGTTCCCAATCAATGCGCGATTCCAAGGCGCGATCCACTGTTTGCAGGAAGTTCGTGCAGTGGGATTGAATATGGAAGCCGATCAAGTCCGCTCCCAACAATCCGTCCACGAGTTCTCTTTGCCACGGACAAATGCCAAACGCCTCCGGGTTCGGCCATGGAATATGCCAGAAAATTGCCACTCGCGCATCGGGGCGGGCCTTCTTAATCATCCGCGGCAGCAGCGCGAAATGGTAATCCTGCGCCAATAGCACAGGCCGGTCCATGCCCTCCATTTCTTTCAGTACCGCATCCGCGAACCGGCGGTTTGCCCTTTTGTAGTGTTCCCAGTCAGAACCACGAAACAGAGGGCGAGTGTGGGCGATATGGCAGAGAGGCCAGAGCCCCTCGTTGGCAAAACCGTAGTAGTATCCCTCCTCTTCTTCCTTGCTCAGCCAGACACGGCGCAACGTATAGCGCGGATCGTCGGGCGGAACACGCAAGCGGTCATGCTTATCCACGGTCTCGCGATCCGCATCCCCGCTCCCGTGCGCGATCCAGGTTCCATCACAGGCACGCAAGACGGGTTCGAGCGCGGTCACGAGCCCGCTGGCCGGAACCATTGCCTCCACCCCCTTGCCATGATGTTTATGGATGTAGGGCTCCCGATTTGCAACCACGAACAGGCAGCTTTTCCCCAGCTTGCCGCGCACGTGCACCGAGAGTCTTTCCGCAGTCCAGAACGAATCCGCAGTCTGGCGCAACTGGGCCTCCTGCTCCGCTGCGGAACGAGCCGCTGTGAGACTGGCGGCGAAGTTTGCCATTTCGTTCGCGAGTGGACGGAACAAATCCAGATCTGGCCCGGCCGGCCCCGAAGAGGGTTTGCCCGTGCGCAATGCACGCATCCACTGCGCTGCCCGCGCAATGGGGCCGGTAATGCTCCAGCGCACGATCAGCAGGGTGGTGAGTGTGATCAGGAAAACCAGGACGAGCACGCGCAGAAACGTGTCGCGCCAAACCCTTCTGCTTTGGGCATCGATGTAACCCGCGTCGTGAACGATCGCCAGTCCGCCGACAACAAGGTCATCCTGATGGAGAGGGATCGCATAAATGTAGACGGAAGCGTCTCCCAGCCGGGTGAATTCTCCTGCGCTTTGGCCGTTCGTAGCTGCCTGCTGGACCACAGTGGGTTCGCCCGTTAGTCGCGGCGCCAGTCCGGGAGTAATGGCGATGGATCCGCCTTGAGGGTTATAGACGGCCACTCCGGCCAGATGTTCCCGGTTGCCGAACCGGTCTACGATTGTCTGCAGTTCCTTGCGTGAGCCCTTCTTGAGATAGGGCTCGACTTTGTCCGCGAGACTTTCTCCTAATACTTCCGCGCGGTGCTCCAGATCCCGGCGCAGACCCCGCCTTTGAAACCGTACCTCATAGTAGGACGACAACAGCGAGATCAGCGTGATCCCGACGATCAACGAGATGGTAAGGCGAACTGTGAGGAGGCGCACAAATGACCTAAATGCAAATCGAGTACCGCAGGCTATAGGAAAAGAAAAGCTTCGTTATCAGCAACTTAGACCCACCGCGCGGAGCGACTACAAATGTGGGCAGGTAAAAAGACCATCATCTCGAGTCGCTTCGGACACAAGTTTCTCAAGTTCGATCCTTCGATTGGCTCGAGCTGCAGACTCAACAGTTCATGAACTACACCGACTTTATTTGGCATGGACGTTGAGTGTCTGTTCAATACGGCTCACATTCGATTAGGCGAGGCTGAGTCTCGCGTCAGTCGTGGTGGAATCCCGGCAATCAGCCGCGGTTCAATTGCTCGATCAGTTTTCGCCCAACTAATTGTGGGAACTGAGCTGTTTGGACCGCTTATCAATTCCCTTCACGCCTATCTTCATATCTATCAAGTATCTTTCCAGCCGATGACCGGCCTGAAGAAGTCCGGTGCTCCGGCCTCGTGGGGATGAGAACGCTATGAACCATGGCATCAAGAAGCCGATACCCAAACTCCGTAAAGCTCCCGAGCCACCCCTGTCACACGCCGGTGCGATCCCTGACTCGCACCGGGCCAAGAGACCACCGCTCTCCGAGCCGCCTGCTACCAACCAGGAACTGATTCCCGGAGATCGGGTCGAGGGCTTGGGCGACTTCGGAAAGCCGAATGGAGTATTCGGTACAGTTGAGCGAGCTAACGACGAGGACGCAGTCGTCAAGTGGGACGATAAGGGTCGCGTGAGACTCCACCAACCGTCGCTAAAGAAGATTTTTGCCGCATAGGGCCGGCCAATTCGCACCCGCCGAGATGCCTTCATCTGATTGGCAGGATGCTGGGGTTTGGACTCGATTCGTCTCCCGCAGATCACACGAAGACGGCGGATTTATTATGATGACTGGGTGATTATCGAATATGGCTATGTGCGGTCAGAATCTGACCCGCCCCGACAGTCCGACCATCGCAGCCCGCCCTGCAGCAGAAAACAGTTTCCGATACTTTCACAGCCAGCTTCAGCTTCTCCATCCGGAAAGACCTGCGCTAGCGGCCGCTGCCACTGTTTTGATTTCGCTCTCACAGGAATCTTATTTTGACGCTTCGTAAATACCTCGTCATTCTTTCCGTCGTGTTCTTCGGCTCCGTCGGAGATGCCTTCCTCGCACGGGGCATGAAACATACCGGCGCCATCGACATTCACCATCTCAGCAACGTCTTCACCGCGCTCGCAAACCCTTTTGTCATCGTGGGAATCTTTTTTCTGCTGGCCTTCATGTCTAGCTACATGACTGCGCTCTCTTTTGCCGACCTCACCTACGTGATGCCGGCTACAGCCATCAGCTACGTCGTCATGGTTCTTCTCTCCATTTTCTGGCTGCACGAGCACGTAAGCCCGCAGCGCTGGGCTGGGGTTGCATTCATCGTGATCGGAGTTGGCGTGGTCGCCGGAGGCCCGTCTCGCACCGAGCATCCGGCCGCGCAAGTCCCGGCTAGAGGACTAAAAGAGCGCGCATGAGAACCTATTACACCTGGCTCTGTATCTTCACTACCGTCTGCACCGCGGCCGCGGGAGACGTCCTGGTGGCCCTGGCCATGCGCCGCATCGGCGATCTCGGCGAGGTCCGGCGTCGCCATGGATTCTTTGCTATCCTCGTCCGAGTTTTCTCCAGCGGTATTCTCTTTGGCGGAGTCTTCTTCATGGCGATCGCCTTCTTCAGCAACCTCATCGGATTGTCATGGGCAGACCTCAGCGTCGTAGGCCCGGCATCCGCGGCACTCACCTTCGTCACCAATGCCTTGGGGGCTCGGTTCTTCCTGCATGAAAATGTTGACCGGCGCCGCTGGTTGGCCACCATCTTCGTCTGTCTGGGGGTTCTTCTACTCACGTGGTCGTGATCCGGACCATGTCGCATTGAGTTCGGAGCCGACCGACTCAGAGCGTGAACGAGGGTTTCGCCTACTCGGATATAATGAACAATTCCGCAATGATTTCCCGCGGCACTCCTATCCCAAAACCGTCAACAACTCAGAATCCGGCCTTTCCGGCGACGAGCCGTCCAAACCGATGGCTTTCGGATTGGCGATTGTCCGTGGTTCTGCTCGTTGGGTTGTGGGCAGTGATCTACATGACGGGCATCTCGCGCCCCGCCTTACTTGACGATGTCGACACGGTACACGCCGAGGCCGCTCGCGAAATGCTGCAGCGGCACGACTGGGTGACTCTGTATACGAACGGCTTCCGCTATCTGGAAAAAGCTCCGCTGCTCTATTGGAGCCTGGCGGCCAGCTACAAGATTTTTGGCATCAGCGATTGGAGCACGCGGCTTCCTCTGATGCTCGGTGTGCTCGCGCTGATTCTGGCGACTTACCGGTTGGGCCGGTACGTCTACGGCGAGGCTGGCGGTCTATATGCGGGCGTAGTGCTGGTCACTTCGCTGGGCCTGTTTATTTTTACCCGCTTTCTGATTCCTGAAGTGCTGGTCGCACTCTGGCTTACGCTGGGATATTACTTTTTCCTGCGTTCGCTGGAAGAAGAGACTCCCTCCCGTTTCGTCTGCTGGGGATTTGCTGCGATGTGCGCGTTGAATGTGCTGACGAAAGGCCTGATCGGGCTGGTGTTCCCGGCGGGAGCGATCGGGCTCTATCTTCTGCTGACCGGGAATTTGCGGCGACTGCTGAGGCTGCGCGTGGTCTCGAGCACAATCGTGTTCTTAGCGATCGCCGCGCCGTGGCACATCCTGGCGGCGCTCCGCAATCCGGCGCAGGGTCAGGCCCGCGGGTTTCTGTGGTTCTACTTCATCAATGAGCACGTGATGCGCTTCCTCGGCAAACGCGTGCCGCCGGGGTACGATACCGTCCCGCTCGCAATTTTCTGGGGACTCCTGTTAGCGTGGCTCTTGCCCTGGAGCGTATTCCTGCCGCAAGCTTTACGTCTCGTTCCCACTCGATTGCGGGAGTTTCGCGGCAAGCTCGGTACAGAACTGGATCGGCAACCTCGCGCGAATCTACTTTTCTGTCTATGGGCGCTCGTCATTGTTGGCTTCTTCAGCTTCTCCACGCGCCAGGAGTACTACACCATTCCAGCATTGCCGGGCGCGGCGCTATTGGTGGGTGGGTGGTTGGCGCGTGAATCCGCAACGGCGGCGCGCGAGTCCGATCGGCGGGCGGGAAGAATTTCTTCGACTGTCCTGCTGGTTTTCGGCGTGCTGGGTCTGGTGGCCGGCATATATCTCCTCTCTGTTTCGCATCGCCCGGTTCCCGGCGCGGATCTGGCAGACTTGCTCAAGAAGAATCCCGAGGACTATAACTTCTCCCTCGGCCATGTGCTTGATCTGACGCCGCGCGCCCTGGGTGCGTTTCGCGGTCCGCTTCTGGGCGCAACGCTCGGGTTGTTTCTCGGCACCGGACTCAATTGGATCCTGCGGCGCTACGGGCATCCTCTTGCTGGCAATATTGCCCTCGCCGGAATGATGATAGTTCTACTGGCTTGCGTCCATTCCTCCTTCGGCACGTTTTCGCCGATTCTTTCTTCCTATAATCTCGCAGCGGCGGTTCGAAAGCAGTTTCGGCCGGGCGATGTGATCGTGATCGATGGCGAGTATAGCGATGCGTCCACGCTGAATTATTACACTGGAGTGCAAGTGCACGTCCTGCACGAACCGAGTGGGAACCTGTGGTACGGCGCGAAATTTCCCGACGCGCCGCGTATCTTTGAGACTCAGGAATCGCTGGTGGCATTATGGAACGGCCCTGCAAAGGTGTTCCTGTGGTCGGATCAGGAAGACCCGAAAGAGTTGCGCGGCCTGAGGTCCTTCCAGTTAGCCCGCAGCGGGGGGAAATTTATATTTACGAATCGCGACCTGAAGGATTAATCGTGGGCGCGGCACAAGCTCCTGCTCTTCCCATTCGCACTGGCTCTGTTAAAATAACCACCGCAGCTTTGCTGGATGTGTCCATCCCGCCGGCAACCTGAGAAAAGGCAGCTGCCCGCCGCTTTCCTGCCTGGTGTTTCAAGGAGCCCACGCTTGTTGATTGCATACATACTCTTAGCGGTGGCCGTTGTCGGAACCATCTCTTCGACGATTGTTTTAATTCTTGCCCTTTTAGGAGTGGCCCAGTTCCGGCGGATTGCTGCCCGCGATCAGAAAGCCTGTGCGAGTTTACCGGCCAAAATGCCACCGGTCTCCGTTCTAAAGCCGGTGCATGGCAATGAGGCGCGGCTAAAAGAGAACATCGAGAGTTTCTTCCGCCAGAACTATGCCCAATACGAAGTGCTGTTCGCCGCCGACGAACCGGACGACGCAGCTCTGCCAGTGATCCGGGAAATTTGTGGGCGCTACCCTCACATCCCGAGCCGAATCTTGATCACCGGGCAACCCCTCTGGCCGAATGCGCCAAACTATTGCTTCCATCGTCTAACGGAAATCGCCGCGCATGACTTCCTCGTAACGAGCGACAGCGACGTTGAAGTTGCGCCGGATTATTTACGCGACGTGGTTGCCCCCTTGCTCGATCCCAAGGTGGGGGCCGTGACCTGCATTTTTCGCGGCAAGAACGCGGGAGGAATCTGGGGTGCGCTCGATGCCATTGGAATGTCGGTAGAATTCACCGCCGGTGTTTTGATCGCCAATCTATTAGAAGGCATGAAATTTGGTCTGGGACCGACCATCGCGCTGCGCAAGGATTCGATCGGGAAAATCGGCGGATATGCGGCCTGCCGGGAATACCTTTCGAACGACTTCGTGGTCGGCAATTTCATTTATAAGGCCGGCTTCCAGGTCGTGTTGTCCAGCCACGTGGTCGACCATATTTCTCCGCGGATGACATTCCGGAAAATGTGGGAACGGCAACTGCGTTGGGCGATGGGAACTCGTTACTCGCGCCCCAAAGGCCACCTTGGTACTGGACTGACCTTCGCGGTTCCGTATGGGATTCTGGGCCTGATCGCAGCGCTCCTCTTGGGCCACGCGTGGCTCGGCATCGGGTTGTTCGCCGCTTCGCTGCTGAACCGGATGGCGGAATGTTGGTTCGCCGGTTGGACGGCTTCCCGCGACCCCGTTGCGCCAGGCTGGGTGCTGTTCTATCCGCTCAGGGACCTGCACGGCTTTATCATCTGGTGTGCGAGCTACCTGAGCAAACGTAGCCTGTGGCGCGACAACAACTACGTATTGCTCAAAGGTGGCAGGCTGGTCGCCCGGCGGGCCAACGGTACGGTCGTAACCCCCTAAAGAGTTCTCAGATTCCGCAAGAGCGTGGCCCCCTAGCGCACATCGTTCTGTGACGCTGATCACCAGCTGTGGTCCGACGAGGCGAAGGCATGCGATTCCGAGCTGACAAGGAACTCCCGCGTGACCGATGTCACTTTTCTAGCAGTCATTCAAACATGGGAAGCAGCATTCTCAGCAGACCGCGCCTTACCTCTTCCAACTGGGTCACGACCTAGGGTGACCCGGATCACTGCGAGTGTTCCCCGGAACGTTAAAACTCTCAACTAGGCGGCCACGAATTGCTGATTTCGTCAGCACATGGTTCCGGAAGGTCTGAGTCAGTGGCTACTTTTCGCAACACAGGCTCGACAGCAAGAGCGCCACTGCCTTCGTCGGCACCTCACACATCATTCCTCTGGAGCTGAAGTTTCGCCTGGCTGCAGGGAGGAGTACGTCCCATGAGTAAGGCGCTCCTTTATGACGCGACCATGTGCATCGGTTGCAAGCAGTGTGAACAAGCCTGCGCGGAACAGAACAAGCTGCCGTATGACGACAAAATAGCGGCCGAGTCGGTGCAATCGGAGCATAAGTATACAGTCGTTCTGAGCAAGGACGACAAGTTCATGCGGCGGCTGTGCATGCACTGTGAGCATCCTGCGTGCGCGTCGGCCTGTCCGGTGGGCGCATTCCACAAGACCAAAGAAGGTCCGGTCGTATACGACGTGTGGAAGTGCATCGGTTGCCGGTATTGCATGGTGGCGTGCGCGTTTGCCCAACCAAAGTACGAATGGCACTCGCTGAATCCCCGAGTCCGCAAATGCATTATGTGTCCCGACCGGGTGGTTGCTGGCAAGCAAACGGCCTGTGCTGAGATCTGTCCGACCGGCGCCACGAAGTTTGGCGATCGCGACGACCTCATCCGAGAAGCGCAGGAGCGAATCCGCCAGAATCCATCCACCTACCTGCCTCGTATCTATGGGCTTCACGAGGTTGGTGGAACCTGCGTCCTTATTCTCTCCGGCGTAAAGGCGGAAGAATATGGCTATCCCGCCTCCGAGAAAATCGGGCAAACTCCCATGCCGGAATACACCGGGCGCGTCATGGAAAAGATTCCAGATTTCATCCCAGTTTGGTCGTTAGTCCTGGGCGGCATTTATTGGATCTCGCATCGCCGTCAGGAAGTTGCGGCTGCAGAGGCCGACGAGAATGCGAAAGAAGAAGAGAACGGGAGTGCACGATGAAGCTCAAACTGACCTTCTGGAAAGTTGTCTTCATACTGATCATGGGCATGGGCTTGTACTCCACATTTATTCGCTATTTCCGCGGCTTGGGCGCGGTTTCAAACATGACTGATCAGTTTCCCTGGGGTCTGTGGATCGGTTTCGACTGCCTCTGCGGGGTCATGCTGGCCGCTGGCGGTTTCTGCATCGTGGGCGCCGTCTACCTGTTCAACGTCGAGCGGTTGCACAGCGTTATGCGTCCCGCAGTGTTGACGGCGTTCCTCGGATACCTGCTTTTTATCGTTGGACTGTTGTTCGACCTTGGCCGTCCTTGGTACATCTGGCATCAGCTCATCTACATGAATCCGCATTCGGTCATGTTCGAGGTGGGCATGTGCGTGATGACCTACACCACGGTCCTCTTCTTCGAATTTCTTCCGAGTGTGTTCGAGCGCTTCAATTTGAAGACTCCAATCAAGTGGATTAAGAAGATCTACCCTGTGCTGATCGTTCTGGGCATCTTGCTTTCCACCCTGCACCAGAGTTCTCTGGGGTCGCTCTATCTGATCATGCCCAGCAAGCTGCATCCGTTCTGGTACACGCCCGCTCTTCCGTTCTTGTTCTTCGGCTCAGCGATTGCGGTTGGCCTTGCCATGACCATCTTCGAGTCCACGCAGAGCGCGAAGGCGTTCGGCCGTCACCTTGAGCTTCCGGTCCTGGTCGAACTGGGCGGCGCTTTGCTGGTTGCTCTTTGGGTGAATGCTCTGCTGCGCTTCGAGGACTACTTCCATCGCGGAATGCTTGGACAGATCATTAAGCCCAGTTACGAAGCGTATTTCCTCTGGCTCGAGCTAATGCTCGCGTTTGTGATTCCAATCATCATGCTCAGCAGCAGGAAAGTCAGGCTATCGCCCAACGGCCTGTATTTAGCCTCAGTCATTAGTCTGCTCGGATTCATCACCAACCGCCTTAATGTCAGCCTCATTGGCTTCGAGACCTACGCTGGACATCACTACATGCCTAAGTGGACGGAGTTTTCAGTGACCCTCATGATTATCGCGATGGGCTTCGCGCTGTTCGGGCTCGCCGTGAAATATCTGCCGATCTTCCCCGAAGAAGGACATCCAGAAAACCAGCGCCCCCGAAGCGAACGTAGGCCTGTAGTTTCCACAGCGGTACTAAGCCATGCCGGAGACTGAGCCAACTCGCATCGACCTGGGACGGAGGCGGCTCACCCACAGCGTCAGTGCGAAACTGATCGGCTCTCTGTTGGCAGTCATGGTCGTCATCTTTGCCCTCCTTGGGTATTTGAATATCCGATTACATCGTCAACACCTGGAAGCGGCCACGCTCGCCAGCGCTGAGCGGGTCAGTGATGTAATCAAACGCAGCACCACTTATTACATGCTGCACAACGATCGCGAGGGTCTTTATCAAGCGATCCAAACCATTGCCGACGAACCCGGCATGGTCAAGGTGCGCATCCTCGACCAGGAGGGCCGGATCAGCTACTCCACCGATCCGGCGGAAGTCAGCCACGTCCTCGACAAGAGGGCAGAAGCCTGCTATGGCTGCCATGCCCAGGCGCAGCCGCTGGCGCGCCTGAATCGTCCCGATCGGTTTCGCATTTATCGCATTGGCGCCGGCCACCGCGTGTTGGGGATCATCACGCCCATCGAAAATCAGCCCAGTTGTTCTAACGCCGACTGTCACGCGCATCCTGCCAGCCAGCAGGTTCTAGGCGTACTCGATTCCAATCTTTCGCTAGCGCAAGCTGACGCGCAGCTTGCGGTCAGCAGCACTCGCATGTTCCTTTACACGGCGGGGGCAATGCTGATTGTGACGGTATTGAGCTGGCTCTTTGTGTGGCAAGTGGTGGGCAAGCCAATCCGGGCGCTGGAGAAAGGCACGGAGCATCTTTCTCAGGGCGAACTGGGATACCAGATTCAGGTCCAGTCCGATGATGAAGTGGGCGATCTGGCGAATTCCTTCAACAGCATGAGCCTGCAGCTACGTGCGGCACACGAAGAAACAGTCACATGGGCAAAGACCCTTGAAAACCGGGTCGTGCAGAAAACGAAGGAACTCCGCAGCGCCCACGAGCACATGCTCCGCGTGGAGAAGATGGCCTCTATGGGCAAAATGGCAGCAGTCGTCGCTCACGAGGTCAATAACCCTCTCTCCGGCATTCTGACTTATGCCAAACTGCTGCGAAAGTGGGTGGGGACGGGCCAGGTCGGGCACGAAAAACGCGACGAGGCCATGGAGTGTCTGGAGCTTATCGCTACGGAAAGCCGGCGCTGCGGCGATCTGATCAAGAATCTTCTCAGTCTCTCGCGCACCGCACCCATGAACGTGCAATCGACCGACCTGCATATCGTGATTGATCGCTGCCTGTTGCTGGTGCGGCATCAACTCGAACTCGGCGGGATCGAACTGCAACAGAAACGCGCACTGGATCTGCCGCTTGTGCCTTGCGACCCCGCGCAGATTGAACAGGTCCTACTGGCGCTGATCATGAATGCCATCGACGCCATGCCCCGGGGCGGAAGTCTCTGGCTCGAGACTCAGATAACTCACGATGAGATTGAAATCGCGGTGCGGGATAACGGAGCCGGCATCGCTCCCGATGTGCTCCCGCAGATTTTCGAACCTTTTGTGACGACCAAGGACAATGGCCGCGGAGTCGGGCTGGGCCTGGCGATCAGCCGCGGCATCATGGAGCGCCATAACGGGCGCATCGAAGTCCAGTCGGAGCTGGGCCGGGGTTCCACTTTCACCGTAACCCTGCCTCAGGCGCTTGAAGGTTCTCTGACATCCGTCGGCGATACCGCGATGAAAGTGAGGTCATCGAAATGAGCACACAAGGCAAGCTATTGATCGTGGACGACGAACTGAGCGTGCGCGACTCCCTGGGCAAATGGTTCCGTGAAGAAGGCTATGAAGTAGCTACCACGGAAAACGCCAGCGACGCGCTCACTCGGCTGGCCGAGCAACGATGGGATGCAGCCCTGGTGGACATCAAAATGCACGGCACCGACGGCATCGAACTGCAGCGCCGCATGCACGAACTCGATCCAGAGTTGATCGTGATCATCATGACCGGCTACGCCTCAGTCGAGACTGCCGTCGCGGCGCTGAAAAATGGCGCCTATGATTATGTGACCAAGCCACTGGATCCGGATGAGATCGCACACCTGGTGAAGAACGCGCTGACCCACAAACGGACGGCCCAGGAGAACGTGCTTCTGCGTGAGACGGTCGCCGAGGTAGCGCGTCCCGGCGAACTGATCGGGCAAAGCGCGCCCATGCTCAAGATCTTTGACGCTATTGAGACAGTCGGTCCCACCGATGCCACGGTGCTGGTGACCGGAGAAAGCGGCACCGGCAAGGAACTTGTAGCACGCGCGATCCATCAGGCTAGTCCGCGAAGATTTCATCCCATGGTCGTCATTCACTGCGGCGCGCTGACTGAAACGCTTCTCGAAAGCGAACTCTTCGGACACGAAAAAGGCGCCTTCACCGGCGCTCAGTACCGCAAGAAAGGTAAATTCGAAATCGCCGAAGGTGGAACCGTATTCCTGGACGAGATCGGCGACATTACTCTAAAGACACAGACCGATTTGCTGCGGGTTCTGCAGGAACGCGAGATCACCCGCGTCGGAGGCAATCAGATCATCAAGGTGGACTTCCGCTGTATCGCGGCCACCAACAAAGATCTGGAAAGACTGATCGAGGAAGGCAAGTTCCGTCCCGATCTTTTCTACCGGCTGAACGTATTCCGCGTCGAACTGCCCCCGTTGCGCATGCGTCGCGATGATATCCCGCCGCTCGTCGATCACTTCGTGCGCAAGTTCTCTCTGGCGATGAACAAGCGCGTCATCCGGGTTTCACCCGCGGCTATGAATCAGTTGCAGCAGCAGCCCTGGCTGGGAAACGTTCGTGAACTGGAGAATGCGGTGGAACGCGCCATGGTAGTTGGGCAGGAGCCGGAACTGCACGAGCAGGATTTCATCTTCAAGCCACAGAGCGGTGCCGACTTCATCGGCTCAAAGACCCTTGACGACATGGAGCGCGCTCACATCCTGCGAGTTGTGGAAGAATGTGGTGGAAATCAAAGCCATGCCGCCGACGTACTTGATATCGACCGGGTAACTCTCTATCACAAGCTGAAGAAATACGGCTGGACTCGCACATCTCTCGATCGAAATAAGAAACTCGATGAAGTCGCCCGATGAAGGCAAGGTATGAAGCTGCTGCAACTGTTGCCGATCGGGAATGTAGATGACGGGCTGTTGAAGAATCTGAGTCCCGCCATCGAGGAAATCCTTTCCGTTCCCTGCAGAGTGCTTCCCGTCCGGCTGGATCCAGAGTTTGCCTTCCATGGCGAACGGCAACAGTATCATTCTTCGGAAATCCTGCGGCGGATGCAGAGCCTTGTGAACGCCGACTCCTGGCGACTGCTGGGCGTCACGGCGGTGGATCTGTACATCCCGATTCTCACTTTTGTTTTCGGCGAAGCGCAGATGAATGGCCCTTGTGCGGTGCTCTCAGCACACCGGCTGCGCCAGGAGTTCTATGGCCTTCCACATGATGCCGAACTATTTCGCCAGCGCCTGATCAAGGAAGCTGTTCATGAACTGGGACACACTCTGAACTTGACTCACTGCGACGACTACCGCTGTGTCATGGCCTCCTCGCACGCCGTAGAGTGGATCGACCTCAAGGGTAGTGCGCTGTGCGAAACGTGCCGGGCTGCAGTAATTCCAAGGGCGCTGGTCTCGTCGACGCCGATCGGCTGACATTACGCGGAGTTCCACAACTGCTGGACTCTGAGGTGTGCTGATGAAGAAAACACCGGCCGCCCGGTGTCCTGGCTGCTTCAGCCTGGGATCCGGGCTGCCGGTGTTTCAGTGGTCCTCGTTTTGACCGAGGGCGAGACAGGTTCGCCTCGCTGGCCGCCGGGTCGACTTATGACAGGAAGAACTCTTTCGCCAGCGGCAGCCACTTATCGTCTGGGATCTGGGTTGAGAGATCGGGCATGGCCACTCCTCCGTCCTGGGCCATCGCACCGGCCAGTGCTTCGGACATCGCCAGCGGCATGTGGCGCTGCAGG
>JBELAE010000059.1:0-19263 GCA_049509155.1 Candidatus Sulfotelmatobacter sp. | reverse complement strand
TAGTCGCCGTTGAGATTGGGCGTTGCCAGCACCGAATATTCTTCCGGGCGCGTCACGATCTGCTGGAAGATCGAGTCGGCGATGCGGTCGTTGACCATGATCTTCTTTTTCCAGACGCCTTTGCCGTGCGTGGCGTAGATGGCGTCGAGAATTCCTTTCACTTCTTTTTCGACCGCGACGCGGAAAGCGGGTGGGGCGAACTCCATTCCCGGCTCGATCAAGTCGGCGTTCGCGGCGACGCTTAGATTCGGATTCGAGTCCTGGTTGCTGAGAATCCAGCTCTCGCGCTCGGTCACGATCTTGTCGCGGAATTCGTCGGTCGCCACTTCGTATCCCCACTTGCGGAATGCGCCTTCGGTAAATTTCTGGATGTTGCCCTTGTGCACCAGGGTTACGCTTTTCAGGCTGTTCTCGATTGCATGCTTGATCGCCATGCGCACCAGGCGCTTGAATCGAGGCGAATCTGTTTCTTGCCGCCTTTCAGCATGTCTTTGTTGAGGAATTCGATCAGGCGGGCGCAGTCGGCAGTTCCCTCTTCCCACTCGACGCCGGCGTAGACGTCTTCGGTGTTTTCGCGGAAGATTACGACGTCCATGCGCTCGGGATGCTTCACCGGCGAGGGCACACCCTTGTAATACTTGACCGGGCGGACGCAGCAATAGAGGTCGAGAATCTGGCGCAGGGCCACGTTGAGTGAGCGGATGCCGCCGCCGACGGGCGTAGTCAGCGGGCCCTTGATGGCCACGCGAAATTCGCGAACGGCGTCGACGGTGTCATCGGGCAGCCAGGTATCGAACTTGGACTTGGCCTTTTCTCCGGCGAAGACCTCGTACCAGGCGACGCGGCGCTTGCCTTTGTAGGCTTTCTCGACGGCCGCATTGAACACGCGTAGTGAGGCCTTCCAGATGTCGCGGCCGGTGCCATCGCCCTCGATGAAAGGGACGATCGGGTTGTCGGGAACGTCATACTTGCCGTTGGCGTAGCCGATTTTCTTTCCGTCTGCCGGGACGGCTACACCGTTATAAGAGCCAGCCATCAAAACCTCCGCGATGAAAATTTCCCGCCTCGATTTACAAAACTAATGATTATAAAAGAATGCTGCGGGCCAGCAGCAGATTATTGTAGACTGCCGGGCCCTCGTAAACCCCAGCGGCTAAAGCCGCTCGTCCTTGGGCCTTTGTTGGCATCGCTGAAGCGATGCCCTGATACGAACCCTTTTCCAGCTGCACCGCTCCTGTGGATTCCTTTCCGAAGTTCTCAAAACAGTCCTGCGGAATCACCTGCGTGTGCCATAATTCCCGTGCTGAGCATTCTTCCGCCGAGCGCGCGGTGCCTTCAGGGAGACTTTCATGACCTGTCTTTTCCGCTGTGTAAGATGGCTGACTGTGAGCCTGCTGTTTTGCGTCGCCTTCTCGGCTGCTGCGCTTGCGATTGCGAGTCACGACCGCACGCAGGTCGGAGGCAACATCAACATCGGGCCGGGCGAAGAAGTTAGCGACGCGACCTGCTTTGGCTGCAGCATCCGGGTGCGGGGACATGTTTCGAGTGACGTGACGGCGTTCGGCGGCAGCGTGATCGTTGAGAACACCGGGCGAGTGGACGGTGATGTTACTACGTTTGGCGGCGGCATTCGCCTGGGCAAGGAAGCGAACGTCAAAGGGGACGTAACCGTGTTCGGCGGCAGAATTCAGCGCGATCCCGCGGCCACAGTTGGTGGCGACGTCACGACAATGGGCGGACCGGGGTGGATGGTTCTGATCTTCGTGACTCCGTTTGTTTTTCTCGGCTTGTTCGTGGCGCTGATCGTGTGGATCATCCGGCGGTTGCTGCGGCCGGCTGCTCCGGTTGCGGCGTAAGCCTCCGGTTTCATTCGGTTGTTAAAAAAACCTGAAGCGGCACCTCAGGGCTTAAAGCTCTTGTTCTAGAAATCCAACCGCCGCGAACCGAGCGGCTGAGATATTCCCTACCAACGGCGTGTGCCGAACGTCTTCCGCACGCCCACGGTCACATAGCGGCCCCATGGACCATTGTTCCCCAGGTCGGCGGGCCCCAGATTTTTGTCGCGCGCGCCGAGGCGGTCGAACAGGAAGTGTTGCGTCACGCGGAATTCGAATCCTTTGTCGAGATAGATGCCGACTCCCCAGGAATGTTCGATGCCGATCGCGTCGGGCGACCAGGTGTAGAGCGTCTTGGGGATGGTCTTGCCGAACAGAAACGTGGGCGCTCCGTACACCATGAAGCGGCGCAGGGGGCCGCGGCCGAAGGGACGCACCTCTAGAATTCCCGACAACATATAGCGCGCGAACAGACTGCAGGGGTCGTTGATGCCGCCGTTAGCCGCGGCATCGCCGGAGCAGAGGTTGGGATCAATTTCGTTGTGCGGCGGCGCCAGGTCGAGCTGTGCCCAGCCCCAGAACATGTCGCGCGGGAAGAACATGCGGTCGCCGGAATCGGCATCGCGGTTGCTGGCCGGCGAGGAACTGCTTTGCGAACCGTTTTGCGAAGATGTGTTTTGTGAACCGGCCGCCTGCGAATTGAGCGACTGCGATACCTGCCCCCCGGCCAACGAGATCAGCACTGGAATTGCCAGAAGCCACGCCCACCTTTTCATTTCGCCTCCGAAATAAGTTCAGATCGATGTTCGGACGTATGTTCAGCGTATGTTCAGCGTATGTTCAGACCTATTAGGTTCAGACCTAATTATGTTCAGACCTGTTAAGAGATGACGGATTCCTGATCTGTCTGCCGTCAAAGCTCCAGAGGTTAAGGGTCGACGGTCAGGCTCGAACCGAAACCAGGCTGAGTAGAGCGCCACATTGTAACCTGCACATAGCTTCCGGGCGGTGCTGGCCTGGGTTCCTGGGGAACGTCTCTCTCGTGGAAGAAGGGATAGATCCCTGGTTTCTTCCAGAATTCATATTCTGTAACCCGATTTATTCCATTCATAGTACGTTCACAATTGGCGAATCGCGTTAAATCCAGCCAACACAGGGGTAAGGGTTTGGTTGGAGGATTGCACCACCCTAACGTTCCACAACAAGCCAGGAACCCTATGCCGCAAGAGATTTCCGTGTCGTACCAGGCGATCAAGAGCAAGGTTTACCGCTTGATCGATTCCCTCGTAGTGGGTGAAAAGACAGAAGGTGAAGTGCAGGAGTCGATTCGTCGCTGGTGGGCCCTGATCCATCCGGCGGACCGCCCTATTGCACAAAAATATTTGTTGCTGGTGCTGGGGCGCTCGGCCTCTGCTCTGGATTCCATGGGAGATGCATTTCTTTCCGTCAGCCCTTGCGAAGGGCCGCGGCCGCAGATGACCGAAGCTGCTCTTCCCGGCAAGCGCATGCGGCTGCTGGAGCGGATGGTGAAGGAAAGCTCGGTAAGAAGCGTCGTTTAAGGGGCTGCGAGCGCCAAGTTTCCACTTGCGCGTGCCGCGACCAGTCGCCAAGACACAGAATTTACATTTCTTCCGTTGCGTTTTGCATCGTTTCACCCGTATCTTCAATCCTAATCCCTGCGGATCGTCCATCGTGGCTGCAGACGTCGGCACGAATCTGCGACTGAGGAGTTAGGAATGAGACCGTTATCGTTAACGCAGTCCACTTCAGCACAATCCGGTTCCACCCGTTTCGCGTCTGGCCCGTCCAGCAAGCCGTTCAGACTCGGAATCTTTCTTACTTTCGGAGCGCTTCTGATTATGGCTACATCGCTGTTTGCAGGCTCGGGCGTTTACAGCTTCACACTCAACTCCATCGACGGCAAACCGGCGCCGCTGGCCGACTACAAGGGCAAGGTCGTCCTGCTGGTGAACGTGGCCAGCCAATGCGGCTACACTCCGCAATACAGCGCGCTTGAAGCTATCTACGAAAAATACAAAGACCAGGGATTCGTGATCCTCGGCTTCCCCGCCAATAATTTCGGCGCGCAGGAACCTGGGACGAACGAGGAGATCAAGACCTTCTGCACCCGCAAGTACAGCGTTACCTTCCCGATGTATTCGAAAATTTCAGTGAAGGGTGACGACCAGGCGCCGCTGTATGCGTATCTGACGAAAGAAACGGGCGCAGGCATCGCGGGAGAGATCAAGTGGAACTTCACCAAGTTCCTGGTGGATCGCGATGGGAAGGTGATCCAGCGCTTCGAACCTGCGGTGACGCCGGATTCGAAGGAGGTGACGGGTGCGATTGAGAAGCAGTTGAAGTAGTGCTAGCTTCCGATGGTCCAGTTTTCCGTCGCCAGATTACGGACTCTGCCAAACTCTCGCGTATTGTTTGTGACCAGCGTCAAACTGAGGCTGCGCGCATGGGCAGCGATGAACAGGTCGTTTGCGCCGATCATCTTGCCGGCCGTTTTTAGGTCTGCACGAATCTTGGCGTAATGAACAGACGCCTTATCGGGGAAGTCCAAGACTTCAACGTAGCGCAGAAACGCATTCAGGGCTGCTTCATCGTGCTTTCGCCGCGGGGAGAGTTCGACCCCGTATAACAGTTCTGATTTCGTGATGACCGAAATGCACACGTCGCTGACCGGAACCTTCTGCAGGCGATTCAGGACCGCTTCGCTCGAGCGCTTCATGATGTAGGAGCAGGTGTCGGTGTCGAGCATGTAGCGCGGCATTACGGCTTGCGCTCCTGCACGGGTAGGTCTTCGATGCCTTCCATGAAGTCCGCCGAGGCCACCGGAGCCTCTGCAAGATACGACGACCAGTCCGCCGGGCGGGGCGACAGGACGACCTCACTGCCTTCCTTCCGGATGAAAACTTCCTCGGTGTTGAACTGAAAGTCCTTGGGCAGCCGTACGGCCTGGCTGCGATTGTTCATGAACAGTTTGGCCCGGCGCTGCGGCCCGGACTGCTGTGGACGGGACTGTCTCTTTGGCATATACATAAGTATATGCCAGTAGTACGTAACACGCAAGTGATTTGGCTCGACGCAATGATGATGAGTGACATGGCGATGCTTCGTCAGGAGGCCCAGCTTCGACCAGAGAGGGCTAATTTTGGCGGGAAAAGATACTTTTCAGAAGGTAAAGGACACCGAGCATAACGTATAGAACGGCATTAACCCACATTCCCCATCTACGATTTTTTCCGGTCGTTTCTGACTGGGCAAATAGGGAAACAGGCCCGTTTGGACGTGCTTCTTTCGACATCGCTCTCCTGAGCCAGATCAAGCCACCGGACAGCCACGCGACAGCGAACAAAATGTTGATGGAATCCATGGCGACCAATTATAGCCCACGTTTCCAATGAGATCGTCGGGCAGATTTCAGTCATCATTGACGTAACCAAGGCGATTACACGTCTTGACCAACGCTTCGGAAGGTTCCTACCAATCGGTCTATTCCCTTGGCTTCAAATGTCGTAGTAGAGGGCGAACTCATATGGATGCGGCCTCTGGCGGATCGCGTCTACTTCTTTCGTGCGCTTGTAATCGACGTAGGTGCGCAGTAACTCTTCGGTGAATACATCGCCCTTCAGCAGAAATGTGTGATCGCGCTCGAGGGCGTCGATGGCGTCTTCCAGCGAACCGGGCATCGATGGGATCTTCGACAGCGCCTCGGGGTCGAGGTCGTAGATATCTTTGTCCAGCGGCTGGCCGGGGTCCATTTTGTTTTCGATGCCGTCGAGGCCGGCCATCAGCATCGCCGCGAAAGCCAGGTAGGGATTGCAGCTTGGGTCGGGCGGACGGAACTCGACTCGCTTGGCCTTGGGCGCTATCGAATACATGGGGATGCGGCAGGCGGCCGAGCGATTGCGCCGCGAGTAGGCCAGGTTTACGGGAGCCTCAAACCCCGGCACGAGGCGTTTGTAGGAATTCGTTGTGGGCGCGATGATCGCCGAAAGAGCGGGGCCGTGGTTGATGAGGCCGCCGATGTACCAGAGCGCAAGTTGAGACAGGCCGGCGTATCCGTCGCCGGCGAAAAGCGGTTCGCCGGACTTCCACAGCGATTGGTGGGTGTGCATGCCGCTGCCGTTGTCGCCGAAGATTGGTTTGGGCATGAACGTGACTGTTTTTCCTACGCGGTTGGCCACGTTTTTCACGATGTATTTGTAGAGCAGCATCTTGTCGGCGGAGCGCACGAGCGAATCAAACTTCAGGTCAATCTCCGTCTGGCCCCCTGAAGCTACTTCGTGATGGTGGCATTCCACGTCGATGCCGCAGCTTTGCATGATCAGCACCATCTCGGAGCGCAGGTCCTGATAATGGTCGGTGGGCGGGACGGGAAAATAGCCTTCCCGGTAGCGCGGACGGTAGCCGAGATTGCTCGCTTCCCTGCCCGAGTTCCAGCGGCCTTCTTCGGCGTCGATGTAGTAAAAGCCGTACTGCTCGCGCTGATCGAAGCGGACGTTGTCGAAGATGAAGAATTCTGCTTCGGCTCCGAAGTAGGCCTTGTCGGCAATGCCGGTCGCAGCCAGATGGCGTTCGGCTTTGCGCGCGATGTAGCGGGGATCACGGTCGTAGCGCTGCTTGGTTACGGGATCGACTACGTCGCAGACCAGCACGAGCGTGGGCACTTCGGTGAAAGGATCGAGCAAGTGAAAGTTGGCGTCGGGCTTGAGCAGCATGTCGCTCTCGTGGATGCCGGCCCATCCTCGAATCGATGAGCCGTCGATGCCGAAGCCTTCTTCCAATGACGATTCCGTCAACTCCGCGATAGGGTAGGAAACGTGGTGCCACAGGCCGGGAATGTCGGTGAAACGCAGGTCGAGAATTTTCGCGTCGTGAGTTTTCGCGAACTCTAGAACCGTCCTTACTTTGGCATCGGCCTCAGCCATTCGAACTCCTTACCTGGAAGCAGATCACAGCAGCAAACAGCGAACGGTTGCGGAGAATCCTGCGAGCGGACAGGCTGCTACAATCGGTCGCAATGTGCAAGACCGTGAGAGTTTAAAGACAGTTAAGTACGCTGGCAATTCGATTGTTTTTATAGCGGGGATAACGCGACTTTATACTGAAGGCTGTCAGCTATCAGCTATCAGCTTTCAGCCAACACCCGTCGAATGGCCGATTGCCTGAGATGAACTGATTTGGCTGACAGCTGATAGCTGACGGCTGAGAGCTTCCCATGGATTTTGACCAGCTCGAAACCTTTCTCGAAGTGGCGCGGCACGCCTCGTTCTCGCGGGCGGCGGAGAAGCGTTTCCGGACGCAGCCGGCGATTTCGTCGCAGATTCGCGGCATCGAGGAAGAGGTGGGAGCTAAGCTGTTTGACCGCTCCGGCGGCAAAGTTTCGCTCACGGCGGCGGGCAAGGCGTTTCAGAAATATGTCGAGGAAACGCTTGACGCCCGCAAAGCGATGATGGTCGCGATTGCCGAGATGGAGCGCGTGCCCCGCGGCGAAATTATTGTGGGCGCGAACGAGGGCACTTGCCTGCACATTCTTCCGCACGTGTTTGCCGACTTCAAGAAGCAGTATCCGGATGTTTCGGTGAACATCAAGCGAGCCGACTACGGCAAGATTCTCGAATCCATCATCGATAACTCGGTCGACTTCGGCGTCCTATCGCTGCCGGTGACCGACCCGCGGCTGACCGTGGTGCTTATTCATCGCGACGAGTTAATCGTTATTGCTCCACCGCAGCATTCTCTGGGAAAGATGAAGTCCGCCACGATTGCCGACGTGGCCAAGTTTCCGCTGGTTGTGCCGAAGGCTGGGCATACGCGGGACGCAATCGAGCAAATGTTTCACGACCGCCGTCTGAAACCGAACTTCACCATGGAACTCGATTCCAGCGAATTGCTGAAACGCTTTGTGGCCGCGGATGTCGGCATCGGTTTCATCGCGCGCTCGAATGTCGAGGAAGATGTTCGCGCCAAGGTTCTGGCCGCGGTGCCCATCGCCGACGCGCAGGTGCGCCGCGATCTGGCCCTGGTCTTTCGCAAAGATAAGGCGCTCAGCCGCGCAGCGCTGGCTTTCATTGACATTGCGGTGAAGCACAAATCCACTGAGGAATTGGCGCACCTCCCAAGTCGATGACGCAGTCTGGAAGCTATCTCATCATGAGGCAGAGATGTATCCTCCGGTTTCCTCAGGGGCTAGAGCCCGCATCCTTGGTGGCTCTGAGCGGCACGACTGAAAGTCGTGCCCTTCCCAAAACCATTGATGAGAAAGCTTCTAGTGGCCCAGCAATGACGAAGGCGACTCCCAGGATATTGCGCGCTCTCCTCATCTTTTTCTTTACGGTCGGCATTTCTACGTTCGGCTGGTGCGTGTCGGGCATGCAGCAAGGCGCGTCCTCGCAGAAGCCGCTGGCGCAGATGCCGGCCTCTGCCCGGCAGTTGATCGCCATAAAAGTTATCGGAAGCAAGCGGTTCCCCGAAGCTGCTATTGCCGCAGCAACAGGCCTGCAGATGGGCTCTCCCGTCGACGACGACGACTTCAAGAGAGCCGCCCGCCGTCTGGGTGACATGGGAGTCTTCACCGAGATCGCTTACACGTTTTCGTATTCCTCGGTAGGGACGAAGCTCGAACTGCACGTGGCCGACGTGGATAAATTTGTGCCAGCGCACTTCGAGGATTTTGTCTGGTTCTCTGACGCTGAACTGAAGCAGCGCATCCAGCAATACTCGCCGCTGTTCGATGGACAGCTGCCGCTCTCGGGCCGCCTGGCCGACCAGGTTTCCGAGGTATTGCAGGCCATGCTGGTGGAAAACTCAATCCCCGGGCATGTCGAGTATCAACGCGCGGGCAAGGCTGACGGCCCGGTCGAGTCGATCAACTATCATGTGACCGACGTTCTCATTCGCGTGCGTAAGATCGAGTTCACAGGCGCGGGAGCTGCCGAAGTGCCGGCGCTGGAAGAGGCAGCGGAGCGCCTGCCGGACCACGAGTACTCCCGCAGCCGGTTGAATTTGTTTGCCCAGCACCAGCTTCTCCCGGTCTACTTCGCACGCGGATACCTGAAGGCAGCATGCGGCGAGCCCCAACCGAAAGTCGTGAAGCAGCCCGCTGCCGAGAATGAAGACGGGCCGCGCAACCAGACCGTTGTCGACGTCGTGTTCGCCGTTACTCCCGGAGAGCAATACAAGCTGAAGAATCTGGAGTGGGCGGGCAATCACGAGTTCCCTGCCGATACGCTGCAGAAAATGGTCCATGCCGAACCCGGCCAGCCCGCGAATACGGTTCGCCTCGCTGATAACCTCAAGGACATCCAAAAACTCTACGGATCGCACGGCTTCGTCACCGCGACGATCCGAGCCGACGCGCAATATGACGACGCCGCCGGCACCACGGTCATCCACCTGGAGGTAAAAGAGGGCTTTGCCTATCACATGGGCGACCTGGAATTCCGTGGACTCGATAACAGCCTGACCGCGAAGCTGCGTGGTATTTGGAAACTCAAGCCTGGCGACGTTTACGATTCGACGTACTTGAGCGAATATCTGCCGGCCGCGCAGAAGCTGCTCCCTCCCACGTTGGACTGGGAAGTCGCCTCGCATGTGACCGCCAACGTGCGTGACAAGAGCGTTGACGTCGATCTCGTCTACTCGGTCAAGGCGCCGAAATAGGTCCGCAGTTCGGGCAATGCGCGAAAGCGAGTCGGGGTGCGGTTTGTTCGGCTTTTGGAACAAAACGCGCGCCGGTTCCGAGGCGTACTTGCGGCGGGTTACTCTTTGGTTCCAGCGTTCCAGCGGTTTCGAAAGTTTTTGCGACCAGACGGGCATTTGTGAAATCTGGGTAGTGTGGAATCAGGATAGGTTGATACACTGGCCGCGCAGCTTTCCGCGGCAAGCTGTATCGCTCTTCTGGGAGAAATGGGATGAACCGTAGTTGGCGGCGTTCGATGTTAGTCACAGCAATCATGATTGGGGCAGTCGTTGGTTCCGCGAGTTTGTTCGTATACATTCCGGCGATGGCGGCCGGAAAGCAAACTTTGACCGGAGAAGTGGGCGATGCCATGTGCGGCGCCAAGCATATGCCGGGCGAAGGCACGGCGGCGGAGTGCACCCGCACCTGCGTGGCGCATGGCTCGAAATACGCGCTGGTGGTGGGCGACAAGATTTATACGCTGAATACCAGTGACAAGGCGGTTCTGGCGCTGCTCGATCAACAGGCGGGCAAGAAAGCCACCATAACCGGCACCGTGGCGGGCACTGATATTGATGTGAGCAACGCTGTGGCCGCTAAATAGCAGGCACGATGCGCGGGCATGGGCCCGCGGCGTCCGTAACCAGCAAACGAGTTTTGTACGGGGTTTGCCCGGGCCCTCCCCCTGCACCTTCCGGGCATCAAGCGGGGAAGCGCGCCAGCGCCTCCCCGCATTTTTTTCGCCTCGCCTGCAAATTCACATTTCCTTTACAAAGCATTGTGTTAGATTGTGCATTCTCAACCCTAATTTTTCTTTTCGGAGGATCACGGATTTGGGCAAAGACATGGTTCCGAAGCGGATTTTCTTTACCAAGGGAGTCGGGAAACACCGTGAGCGGCTGACTTCCTTCGAATTGGCGTTGCGCGACGCCGGTATCGCTGCCCAGAACCTGGTGCGGGTTTCCTCGATCTTCCCGCCCAACTGCAAACTGCTCGCCCGCAAGGAGGGTGTGAAGTACCTGCATCCGGGAGAAGTGGTTTTCGCCGTGGTGGCGGAGAACACTACGCGTGAGCCGCATCGCCTGCTGGCGTCGTCGATTGGCGTCGCGATTCCTGCCGATCGCAACACGTACGGCTACCTCAGCGAGCACCACTCCTTCGGCGAGACCGAAGACGCCGCCGGCGAGTACGCCGAGGAACTGGCCGCCGAAATGCTCGCCACCACCCTCAACGTGGAGTTCGATCCCGACCGCTCCTGGGATGAGAAGAAGCAGATCTATCGCCTGTCCAACAAGATCGTGCGCACCGCGAATGTGACCCAGTCCGCCGTAGGCGACAAGCGTGCGCTATGGACGACGGTGATCGCCTCGGCCGTCTTGATCTTCGATTAGCGGGTTGCGGAAAAAGTCGCTAGGGCTCAGAATGCGGCTACCGGGGCTGAAGCCCGCGCTAATTCTGAATGCTTCACGCGGCGCTGAAGCGCCGCTCTTCCACGTTGCCACACACTTTCCGGGATTTTTCCGCAGCCCGCTAGACAGCTCACAGAGTAGCTGACTCAAAGGGGCTGAAAAAGTGGCGCTCCTCTTCTCCCACAGGACCCGCTTGCGAGCCTCGGTTCGCTCACTTCTGCGATGGTGCTGCGTCCAACTTTCAGAGCCCCAGAGGCAGAGAGTCTGGCGAAGTTTTTCGTGCGCAATTTGCGCTGATCCGCTGAAGTCGCGGCTCTATTAAGTCAATGAAAACAATGCAATTAAATGAATCCAACGGGGAGATGCCGACATCATATAGGAATGAAACTTTGGTAACCGGATGCTGAGTCGAATGTAACACTTCGTTAACAGCAATCCGGTATGATTGAAGTGGTAAGAAAGACACAGATCGAGGAGTAGCAGTGGACATAGATATACTCAGAAAGAAGCAACAGACCCTGATGGTGCAGTTGGTGGAACGCAAGGTGCGCTCGCGAGCCAAACAGCTCTACGAGACCCGCGGTCAGGAAGACGGCCAAGCCTTGCAGGATTGGTTTCAGGCTGAGTCGGAAGTTCTAGAAAATAGTGTTGTTGCACCGCTCTATCGGCGGCTTCGAACGGGCAAACATGACGGACAGGACGGCAATTCCACCCAGGAGTTTGTCGCTCGGGATTCGTCTGCCTGCGGGAGCAACGCGTAAACGCTGACCAAGCGGTAATACCCCGCCCTCGCAACAATCGCCCTGCAGTTCCCTCCCTTGACTTCACTTCTTGCTGACGGCCCGGGAACCTTTGCGCGCACCCGACTTAGCTTTGGCTTTATCCAGGCGCTCGATCACAGCCGCGACGATGATGGGCAGGCCGACGGTTGCGTCCACGAAGACTTCGCCAAACTTTCCACCTTCCGAAGGAGGCACGAACTTGCCCCAGGAGATGGCCTCGCTGTACGGACTGCCGGAGAGTCCGCCCCAATAAACCGGCTCCGGGCAGATTCTGAGGCCGTAGTGGTAGCGCTTGAGAGGAACGTTCTCACCCAGGCGCCGGTGCCGCAATTCGCAGAATGGGCCAAACTGCTGCGACCAGTTGCGCGGCACGCCGCCACCGATGGTGAAGATTCCCAGCTTTTTCTGCCGCAGCAAAGTCGCGGCAAAGTGCTCGAGATCTTCGAAGGGATCGAAGCGAATTTTGTGCCGCCCCGTCGATTCTCGCAGACGGTTGTTCAGCGCGGTGTCGAGGCCGAGTTCTGAGTCGGTGAAGGCCGGAACGAACACCGGGACTCCCTGCTCGTAAGCTGACTTCAGAATGCCCCGGTGATCTTTGTCGCGCTTCGCCAGAAACTCGCCGATGGCATGGTTCAGCTTGTAGGAGCACATGACTTCGTTGTGGTCCCAGGCCTCAAGCACGGCCGACATGACTTCCTCAACGTCGTCGAGATTCTGCTCGGGTTCGAGCGTGTCGTAGACGCGGTTGTAGCCCTGCTCGTAGAGTTCCTCGTCCGAGACCTCAGGATTGGCGCGGAAGTGCGCCCGCCCGGTCGCTTCGACCAGGCCGTGCGCCATGAGCGCGCCGGTTGAAACAATCGCATTCACGATGCCGCGATCGATCAGCTCAGCGACGATCAGTCCCTGCTTGGCCACAGTCATGGCGCCGGCCAGGGTCATCACGACGAAGGCGTCTTCGTCGAGCGCCATGGCTTCGAGAACGTCTGCGGCCTCGCCCAGTTGGCGCCCGGTAAAGGCGGTCTTCGACATGGCACGCACCAGGTCGTCAATCGAATGCACTTTGCCGAGATCGAGCGGTTCCAGCGGAATCAGCCGGTCTTCGATGGGATTATGCAGGTGACGGTCTTTGCCTTCGCCACCAGCACCGCCCTGAGTCTTTCCGGCGGGATGCCCGCCGCTATGATTGCTCTGTTTCAAAATATTGCCTCCAAGCCCGAGTCAAGAAAACACTGAATCAGCTACTTTACAGGAACAACGTTAAAGGAGCTACGCCGCCTCCCGCGAGATCCCTTCGGCTTCGGTCAGGGCAGGCTCTTCGCTCCGCCTGAAGAACGGCTTCGGTCAGGATGACGCCACCGTCAAATTGCACAGCCAGGCAGGTATCGCCCGGTCGCATGCCTTCCGCGTACACTTTTGCTATGTCCGGCAAACGCAAATTTGAAGAACAACTCGCGGCCCTGGACGCGCTGCGAGAGCAGTCGTCAGAAATGAGGGTAACCGCGCTGCGCAAGGCGCTCGGGCATAACAATAATTTCATCGTGGCCAAGGCTGCCGACCTGATTCGCGAATTCGGGTTGGCGGATTTAATTCCAGAAATGCTGGCCGCATTCGATCGCTTCTTCGACGATCCAGTAAAAAACGATCCGCAATGCTGGGCCAAAAATGCGATCAGCCGCACATTCGCCGCCATGGAACTTCAAGACGAAGCAGTTTTTCTGCGCGGGATGCGGCACATTCAGCTGGAACCGGTCTGGGGCGGACAATCCGACACCGCCGGGACTCTGCGCGCCACTTGCGCCCTGGCTCTGGTGCAGTGCCGTAGCCTTACCGAGCGCGACCTGCTGGCGCATTTGGTCGAGTTGCTGGCCGACAAAGACAAGACAGTTCGAGTCGAGGTTGTTCGTGGCATCGAACAGGTGGGATCAACCTCGGCTTCACTGCTACTGCGTCTGCTAGCCGTTCTTGGTTCGGATAAATCGGCCGCGGACGAACCGGAAGTGCTGGGTGCATGCTACGGCGGAATTCTGCGAATCGAGGGCGTGCGTGCGATTCCCTGGGTTCGCCGATTTCTGATCGCAGCTGATGACAATGCCGCGGAAGCTGCGCTGGCCATCGCCGGAACGCATTCCCCGGAGGCCTTCGAGGTTTTGCGGGCATCCTTCGTGAAGGCTCCCGATCCCTGGTGGCGTTCCGTTCTGCTTTCCGCGATCTCGCTCACGCGACAGGATGCGGCGCTCGAGTTTCTGCTCGAGTTGGTCGGCAAAGAAGCGCTCGACGCCGAGCCGGCGATCGAAGCGGTTCTCCGCCCGAGGCCTTCGCAGGAAGTGATCAAGCGCCTGGAAAAAATGGTCGAAGGCAATCCGCGTCTGAAGCGCGCTTTCGCTGCGAACAAGAAAGCGACGCCCTGACGTGTTGGAGCGCGGTTTGGATGCTTGGACCTCGTTCACGCTGGCGTCATCCCGAACTCGGCGCAGTTCAGCCGGGTGAGGGATCTCGCGTGGGAGCTTCTCGGGACGATTTGCCGGTCTGCGCGCGAGATCTTTCGCTTCGCCAAAAAGCGGCTCCGCTCAAGATGACGCCCGGTGAATAGAAGCTGCTGAAACGCGAACTGCGCTCTTACCTCCCGATCAGAGGGCCAGACAAGCGTTGCGCTGAGAGCTGACAGCTTTCTCCTGCTATATTGTTCGCGGAGGTCGGAACGTTGCCCCCTGATAAATTTCGCGTGGCCCTGGTGCAGATGTCGTGCGGACCGGAGCCGGAAAAGAATCTCGAAAAGGCGATCAGCCGTGTGGCCGACGCTGCCGGACGCGGCGCGCAAGTGGTCTGCCTGCCTGAACTTTTTCAGACGCAGTATTTCTGCCAGCGCGAAGATCATTCACTCTTCGATTTGGCCGAACCGATCCCTGGTCCGACCAGCGAGAGACTGGCTGCGGCAGCCCGAAACCACGGAGTGGTTCTGATCGCGTCGTTGTTTGAAAAGCGGGCTGCGGGCGTTTACCACAATACTGCCGCGATCTTCGACAGCGATGGCTCCCTGCGCGGTCTTTACCGCAAGATGCACATTCCCGACGATCCGCTCTACTACGAAAAGTTCTATTTCACTCCCGGCGACCTCGGTTTCCGAGCGCTCGATACCAGCGCTGGCCGTCTGGGCACGCTGGTCTGCTGGGACCAGTGGTACCCCGAGGGCGCGCGGCTGACGGCGCTGCAGGGCGCGACCATTCTTTTTTATCCGACCGCAATCGGCTGGCATCCGGCGGAGAAGGCTGAGTTTGGTGTGGCTCAACATGACGCCTGGCGCACTATCCAACGCGGTCACGCGATCGCAAACGGCGTCTACGTGGCCGTGGTGAATCGCGTGGGCTTTGAAACCGGCAACGTTCGTGGCAACTCGGCGCCGGGTCAGGGACTTGAATTCTGGGGCGGATCTTTCTTCTGCGATCCTTTTGGCCGTGTGCTGGCGGAAGCGTCGCACGATCGCGAGGAGATTCTGATCGGCGATGTCGACCTGAAGGCGCTTGAAGACATCCGCCGTAACTGGCCGTTCCTGCGCGACCGCCGCATTGACGCGTACGCGCCCATCACCAGCCGCTTGATCGATTAGGATCCGAGAACTCCTGTGGCCAAAGCTCCGCGCAGATCCTCAAGCAAGACTCTAACCAGCGACACTTCGCCGCTTCCGGCCGCGCTTGGCTACCGCATGCCCGCGGAGTGGGAGCCGCACGCCGCCACCTGGATAGCGTGGCCCCACTATCATGGAGACTGGCCAGGGAAGTTCGAGCCGATTGCGTGGGTCTACGCGGAAATCATTCGCAATCTGGCCCGGCATGAGCGGGTTGAATTGATCGTCAACGATGCCGCGGCCGCCAGACAAGCGCGCCGGGTGCTCGAACGGGCCGACGCTCTTTCTGACAACATTCGTTTCCACCGGTGGCCGACTAATCGCGTGTGGCTGCGCGACTCCGGCTGCATTTTCCTCACGCAGAACCATGTGGGGCCGGGTCTCAGATCCGGACAGGACGAGCAAAGCTCGGCGGCTCTCGCCCTCAAGTTTCGCTTCAATGCATGGGCGAAATATTCGAACTGGCGGTTCGACGAAAAAATCGGCTCGCTGATGGCGCACACAAGAATCCCCACTCTAGCCGCAAAGAACGCGGCTAGGATGGGTCACCCTCATGCGCGCGAAATTCATCCCATTTCCAACGCTAAACGCATCGTGCTCGAAGGCGGATCGATTGACGTCAACGGCGCGGGTACGATTCTGACCACCGAAGAATGCCTGCTGAGCAAGGTGCAGGAGCGCAATCCGCACATGACACGCGTGCACTACGAAAAAGCGTTTGCCGATTACCTCGGCGCGACGCACACCATCTGGCTGGGACGCGGCATTTTCGGCGACGACACTCACGGCCACGTCGACGACCTAACCCGCTTCGTCTCGAAAGACACCGTCATCACCATGGTCGAAACGAATTCCAAAGATGTGAACCACGCGCCCTTGCGCGCCAACCTGCGCCGCCTGCAATCGGCGCGCGACCAGGACGGCCGCCAGTTGACCGTGGTCGAGTTGCCCATGCCCCAACCCGTTGTCTTCGAGCGCCGGCGGCTTCCGGCCAGTTACGCCAACTTCTACATTGCCAACGGAGTCGTGCTTGCGCCGGTTTTCAATCGCCCCAACGACCGCATCGCACTCAACACCCTGGCCGAACTCTTCCCTACTCGCGAGATTGTTCCTATCTATTCCGGAGACTTCATCTGGGGACTGGGCGCGATGCACTGCATGACGCAACAACAGCCCGAGTAGCTGTCAGCTATCAGCTTTCAGCTAAGGCCGAGCTGACAAGGTGTAGATTGTTTCCCAGCCTAACGAAGTCCTACTGCCCCTTGGGTCTGTTTTTACTGATAGCTTAAAACTGAGAGCTGATACCTGTTTTCGATGTCTGAGATGACCACAAATCGTCTGGAAGCTTTCAGCGATGGCGTGATCGCGATCATCATCACGATCATGGTGCTGGAACTGCGCGCGCCCGCGCAGCCCACCTTCGGGGCGCTCCTGAAAGTTGCGCCGGTGTTTCTCAGTTACACGCTCAGTTTTCTGGTGGCGGCCATCATGTGGGTCAATCATCATCATCTGGTGCATGCCGTGCGGTCAGTGACGGCGCGGCTGCTGTGGTCGAACCTCTACCTGCTGTTCTGGATGTCTCTCATCCCCTTCGTCACCGATTATGCCGGCAAGAACTATCACGAACCGATGGCGGTCGCGCTGTACGGCCTCGACCTGTTTATGTGCTCGATGGGATATTATCTTCTCCGCTTGGAACTGATTCGCCAAAGCGCACACGATGCCGCTATGAAGGAATACCACGAGGGCATCAACCGCAAGGGAGCATTCGCCGCCGCGCTCTACCTGCTGTCCGCTCCGCTGGCGTATGTTTCGGTCTACGCGTCGTTCTTCATCTTCGTCCTGGTTCCAGCCATGTATTTCCTGCCGGAAAAGATGCTGGCGGGCGAATAGGCTCTTCTGTCAGCGTTCCACAGTGTTGTCGTCCCGAGGGCCGCGTTCCTTGCGGACCGAGGACGTATGCAAATTGCTGGCAGCTCGACCCGCCAGCAAGTTCCACAGGTCCTTCGTTTGGGGCCCTCGGCTTCGCGGACGACCCCGCTTCCTCAGGATGACAAATCACAGAGATGTTCGGGGGTGGGATGCCGAGTTTTGCTGGGCGAGATCCAGCGAGGAAATTACTCCTCGCTCCGAAGGATTCCAGGTCAGTCTTTCAGCCGGCTCGGAATGACAAAATGTAGGGCATTGCTAGAAGCTAGCAGCCAAGAATTACCTCTTATACAGCGTGGGCTGCGGGCCTTGTTCCAGCGTTTTGCGGTCCCAAATCCAGCCTTCGCGGGTGTAGCTGGCGAGTTCGAAGTCCTGCGTGAGTTCGAGGGCGTCGACGGGGCAGGCGTCTTCGCAGAGGCCGCAGAACATGCAGCGGCTCAGGTCGTAGGTGAAGTCGGTGAGTTCCTTGCGGCGGGTGTGCTCGTTGCGGGCGCTCGAGACTACGATCAGATTCTCCGGACACGCCAGCGCGCAAAGATCGCAGGCAATGCACATGGTCTCGTCGGTGTCCGGATTGACGTTCAGGCGCGGCGCTCCGCGGTAGCGTTCGGCCACCTGCGGCCGCTCCAGTGGATACTGCTCGGTATAAACTTCCTTGGGATCCTGGTAGCGGAACGTGATCTTCAGTCCCTGCAGCAGGTCGACCAGGAGGACTTTGCGCAGAAAACTCGGCATGCCCATAACGCCGTTAGCATACCATTAACCGGCGAATCGCCCAAACCTCCGCCGATTCGTACGCCTGCCAAACAATCCCCCGCTGACGATTTGCGTTTTCCCACGTCTAAAGCCACAGAGCGGACCTAAGTCGTTGAGGGCCATAGCGATCGGCGGGAAAGGCTGGGAACTTTTTGAGCGGTCCGCCCGTACTAACAACCAGAGAGGATGCCATGAAGGCTTACTTCACAAACCTGCCTATGAAAATCTGGCTGCTAATTGCGCTGCCGGCGGTGTTGATTGCCTACCCGGTGGTTTGCGTCGTGGTGCCGGCAGTGGTCCGCGCCGTGGTGCCTGACGTTGTGCGATCGGTATTGAGCGTAATATAGTTTCTCTATAACTACGTCGGCGCTTGACTGCTGGTTTTTCTGCCCCGAACATTCTGCCTCGAGCCCTCCTGCCTCGAACCTCCTGCACTGCTGCCCGCAAACCCGCTAAAATACTGGAGGAGCGTCTGCTCGTGCCCCTGGAAAAAACATTCTCGGTCGACCGTCGTAAGACCGAAGACCAAGCACCGTCCAATCCCGGCCAGCTTCCTCCCGACGAATTTCATCCCGACGAGCTGTGGATGGAGGAGGCCCTGCGCTGCGCCCAGCGCGCGCTGGAAGCGGGAGAAGTCCCAGTCGGCGCGGTGGTAATATGCAACGACGTTCGTGTCGACGTAGGCAACGGCCAGAGCGAAAGCCGCGGACAGATTGCAGGACGAGGCCGAATTGTAGGCCGAGGCTGGAACCGCAACATCTCAGACCACGACCCGACCGCTCACGCCGAGGTCATCGCGCTGCGCGAAGCCGGTGCGACCGTTGGTAACCATCGTCTCGAAGACTGCACGCTGTTTGTTACAATTGAGCCGTGCGCGATGTGCGCCGGCGCCCTGGTGCATGCTCGCGTGAAGCGCCTGGTATACGGCGCGGACGATCCCAAGGCGGGGGCCGTGCATTCGGTGATGCAAGTCCTGAATCATCCGCAACTGAACCACCAGATCCAGGTTGATAAGATCGAGATTCATCCGATCGATGTTCGTAAGATCGATGTTCGCGGCGGAGTTCTGGCCGGCCGCAGCGCCGAAGTGCTGCAGACGTTCTTTAGAAACCGTCGTTAGTCGTTAGAAGCCGTCATTGTTAGAAACCGTCGTTGGCCGGTGGCCGTTAGGCACTTGTCGTTGATTATCGCGCCGCTGGCTAAGTCCAAGCCGTTGTCATTCCGACCCCCGAGCGAA
>JBELAE010000058.1:0-17967 GCA_049509155.1 Candidatus Sulfotelmatobacter sp. | reverse complement strand
CCCCTGCCTGCCGCGGTTGACGCCGTCACCGGAGCGCGTGAACTCTTTGACTGGTTTGGATATTGGCCTGATTTTCACGACGCCGAGATCATCCAGTTCCGATTGGAAGCGGGCGCGCCGACGTCCTTAGTCATTCATACGTGGGGAATGACAGACGAAGTTGATGCCAAGGGCTTTTACGAACTGAGAAAGCACGTCGTCGTGGAATTTGTTATTGAGGCTATCTCGACAATAAACCTTTCAGGATCCCTGGGATCACAGCATCCTCTTCGAACTAAGTATCGACAAAAGCGACAATGGCTTCCGCCTCAGCTTCTCCTCTTCGTACGGCCTCTCCGGAACTATTGAGGCCCAAAAGCTGTCTCTTCGAATTAGGCCGGGAAAACCAGCACCGTAGTATAATGGTCACCACGGTGACCACATGAAAATCAGCACGATTCGAGAGTTCCGCGACCGGGCCACCGCGATGCTCCGCTCCGATGACCCGATCCTGCTGACCCGACGCGGTCGCGTGGCCGGAGTCTTTCTACCGTGGCGCGAGGCCACGCTGCCGCTCGATCTAAAGCGCGAGCTTTTTTCAATGCTCACATCCGAGATTGCTCTTCACCTGAAAAAGAAGCGCGTCAGCGAGAAAGATGTCCTGCAGGACTTCGCCAGCTGGCGAAAGGGACGCCGTGAAGCTGGCCGCCGACGCTAATGTTCTGCTGTCTGCCGTAATCGGAGGTCGCGCCCGTCTTGTGTTCCGGAACACGGGAGTCCAAGAAATACTCACCACCGCCCATACCCTCTCCGAAGTCGAAGAATATGCTCCGGTTTTGGCTGAGAGGCGTGGCCTTCCGGCCGATGTCATAATTCTCGCCGCCGCGGCACTCCCAGTCGTCATCGTGGAACGGGCCCGCTACGCCAAGAAACTGCCCGAAGCTCTCCGTCGCATCGGCCGTCGCGATCCTGAAGATGCCGAGTTGCTAGCGCTTGCCCTGCAATTCAGGATTCCTGTCTGGTCGAACGATAAAGATTTCAATAGCGTGAACGTCGATGTCTTCACGACGGCGGATTTACTTCGTCATCTGGATGGCATCGAATAGCCACGAATTCGCGAATGTGAGTGTCTGCTAAACTTTTTCTGGCCGCCGTAGCCCTCAACTTCTCATGCGCACTTACATCCTGTTTGCTATCGTCATATTCATGAGCACCATCCTTGCTGAAACCGCCGCCCAGACTCTGCCGGCGCCGCAGGCCGTCACCGATCCGACGAAGATTTCCTCCAAGCCCAACGCACAGGTCGAACCGCGCAGCCTGACCATTGAGAAGCTGTATATGACGCGGCAGGTGGGCCGTCCGACGTGGTCACCCGACGGCAGGAACATCGCGTTCATCTCGAATATGAGCGGACGCAATAATCTGTGGCTAGTTCCGGCCGAAGGAGGGTGGCCGGTACAGTTGACGGTCAGCGACCAGCGGCAGACTGCGCCCGCGTGGTCGCCGGACGGAAAATGGATCGCCTACCAGTCTGACTATGACGGCGACGAGCAGTGGGATATTTTTCTGGTCTCGCCGAAGACCGGCAAGGTCGCTAATCTGACGCAGACGCGCGAGGTCGCGGAACTCAATCCCACATGGTCGCCCGACGGCCGCTACCTGGCTTACGAGGTCAAACCAAAAACATCAGCGGCCTATGAGATCGACATCTACGACATGGTGTTGCGCGAGGTGAAGCACCTCACCAGCGGAACGCCGCAGGACAAGCGCAACTTTAATCCGATCTGGTCGAAGGATGGGAAGTACATCGCATATACACAGGAGCAAGCCAAGGGCACGGATTCGAATATCTACCTCACTGAGGTGGCCTCGGGAAAAAGCACGCTGCTGACGCCGCACGAAGGAGAGCAGCTTTATTTCGCCAGTGACATTTCGCCCGACAACAAACGAGTGCTGCTGAGTTCGAATGCCGCGAATGGATACGAAAACATAGCACTGCTTGACGTTGCGACAAAAAAGATCTCGTGGCTTACGCAAGACAAGTGGGAAATTCGCGGCGGCGAGTTTTCGCCCGACGGCAAGCGCATCACCTTCAGCGCCAACGTGGACGGCAACGAAGACATTTTTTTTCACGAACTCGCCGCTGGTAAGACCACACCGTTCGCTCTTCCGAAAGGCGTGAACGAGCCGGCGGGCGGGCATTCGGCGTTCAGTCCCGACGGACAACGCCTGCTCTACAACCACAATGGGCCCACGGCTCCCGGCGATCTGTGGGTCTACAACCTGGCCACCGGCAAGTCGCTGCAGGTCACGCATTCGCTGGTCGCTGGCGTGCGATCGGAAGACATGGTCGAGCCGTATCTGGTGCACTATCCCAGCCGCGATGGAAAATGGACTATCTCCGCGTTTCTCTATGTGCCCTTCAACATGGTGCGGAACGGTCAGAATGCGGCCATCGTTTACATTCACGGTGGCCCGACCTCGCAGAGCATGAATTCGTTCAACCGCTTCGTGCAGTTCGCCGCCAATCAGGGCTACATGGTGCTGGCACCCAACTATCGCGGCTCGACCGGATACGGCAAAGAATTTCAGCAGGCCAATCTCTTCGACATGGGCGGCGGCGATTTGCAGGACGTGCTGGCGGGCGTGGACTGGATCAAGCAGACCGGCCATCTCGATCCGAAAAAGATCGCGGTTATGGGCGGGAGCTACGGCGGATACCTGAGCATGATGGCGGTGACTAAGGCGCCGGACGTCTGGGCCGCGGGCGTGCCCATTGTGCCGTTCGTGAACTGGTTCACTGAGATTGAAAATGAAGACCCGGTGCTGCAGCAGTCGGATCTCGCGACCATGGGCGATGTGGTGAAAAACAAGGCGCTCTATGAAGACCGTTCGCCCATCAATTTCATCGATCAAATCAAGGCGCCGCTGCTGCTGCTCGCGGGCGGCCACGATCCGCGCTGTCCGAAATCGGAAACGCAACAGGTGGTGGACGCCATCCGGAAGCGCGGCGGCACCGTCGACTCAAAGATTTATGAAAACGAAGGGCACGGCTTCGCGCGGGTGGAAAATCAGATTGATGCGTACAAGCGCGTGGCGGATTTCCTGCTGGCGCACGTCGTCCCGGCGGATTGCAGTTGCTCACTGACGGAATAGGAGCAGGTCCAGGTCCACGGCTGCTCATGCTGAAGGCTCGTCATTTCGAACGATTCGCGGCCGCGCTCACGATCGAGTCGATCAACCCCGGGATGGTGAACTCCTTCGCCGAGATATCGACCGACAGGCCGAGCTCGCGCAGGGTCGTGGAAGTGATTGGGCCAATCGATGCCATTTGAATTCCCGCGAGTATCGGATGGCGCGCTTTCTGAGCCGGGCCCAACAATTCCACGAAATTCCTGACCGTCGAAGAACTCGTAAAGGTCACCAGGTGCGGGCGTTTGCCTGCATTCTTCAGCGTGGCGCGCAAGCGGGCGCGAGAGGATCGCGGCACCACGGTTTCGTAAGCCTCGACGACATCGACCTCGGCTCCGGCCTTGCGCAGCTCGTGCGGGATTACATCGCGGGCAATTTTTGCTCGCACCAGCAGCACGCGTTTGCCTTTGACTTTGTTTTTCAGACTTTTGACGACTGATTCAGCAACGTATTCTTTGGGAACAATATCGACTTGTGCTCCGCGCTGTTCGATGGCCCCCTTGGTAGCCGGGCCGATCGCGGCGATACGCACATGTTTGAAAGCCGCGCCGGTCAGGCGTTTCTTCTTCATCCGATCCCACATGGCCTCAACGCCGTTCACGCTGGTCAGGATGAGCCAATCGCAGGTGGCCAGATTCTTCAGCGCTGCGTCCAGAGGTTTGAACGATTTAGGCTTGCGAATCTCGATGAAGGGGATCTCGATCACTTCCGCGCCAAGCTTGCGGAGTTGCTCGGAGAGGACTCCGGCCTGATGGCGGGCGCGGCCGACCAGAATGCGGATTCCGCTCAGAGGCCGGGTCGACGCTGCGTTGGGCTGCTTGTTCATCGTTAGAGTTGGCGGACAAGAGTGTCCGCCCCACATACAGACTACCGGCCCTCTTTTTTTTCGCCCAGGCCTTGCTCGCGCATCAGGCACGATACGCCTGAGATCGCCGTGTCTTCAGCTTTCCCGAGAGATACGATCACGTTGGCCTGCTCTTCTTTCGTGCGATTCTGGCTTAGTTTGAATTTGGCTTCGATTTTTGTGACAGCAATTTCAAAGCCGACGATGTGGCTCAACATGCGCTCGCGATACGTCTCAGTGAGGCTGGCCCATTGCTCTGCATACGCGGGCTCGAATGTTCCGATGAGCTGGTCGAGCACGCCTTGCAACTCTTCCGGAGATGCGAACACGCGCGCGTGGCCGTAGGCATGCACCGCGCCATAGTTCCACGTGGGAACGGTTTCGCGGGTAGTGTAGTTGGCGGTTGAAATGAAGGCGTGTGGGCCGTGGAAGATGGTCAGGCAGTGCGGCTGCTGCTCAAGATAGCGCCAGTGCGGGTTGGCTTTGGCAACATGGCCGCGGAGGACGAGGTTCTCCGCCGTTTCGGTGAGGAATATGGGCAGATGCGTGGCGAACGGGCCGTCGGCGTCAGGCGAAGGCGGGTTCGAGACCAGAATCGCAAACGGATTCGCCCGCATGAACGCGATCGCGTCGGCATGGTCGTGCACGCGGAAGTGTTCGGGAATGTACATGAATACTTTTTCTTTCGGCCCTTCGGGGCTTGTTGAACTTTTTCGTCTAGTACCCCACAGCTTATGCTGTGGGCTGTATTCTTTCGCCGCTTCGCGGCTGGGCCGGTGGCGGCTAGCTCGCCGGCGCCTGGGTCGGCGCAGATTCTTTCTTGCGCACGTGGAGCAGCTTTTCTACGGCGGCCACGACTTCGCCGGATTCGTCCTTCACTTCCACCGTGAAGGTCGGCTCGTATTTCGGCAGCGTCTTTAGTTTGTCACGAATATCGTCGAGTTGCGCGTTGGTGAGGCGAAATTCGGCATGCACCGTTCCCTTCCCCGGTTTACGGTAACGGATGCTCGCGGCCTTGTCCCATACGATGTAATCGCGCCCCAGGTTCGCCATCAGCATCAGCATATAGAAAGCGTCGGTCATGGCAAAGAGCGATCCGCCGAACTGCGTGCCGACATAGTTGGCGTTCCACCAGCGCAGCTTCATTTCAACGTCAACTGCCTTCATGTCCGGCGCGATGTGTTTCACCCGAACACCTGCGCCCAAGAACGGCGGCCAAAGGTTGATCCAGCGGCGCAAGGCGCGCGAAGACCGAGTGCCACCGAGAAATCGGAGGAGAATGCTTCGGCTCATCTCACGAGACCCAAGACGCCTAAAGGCAACTTCGCAATCGATCTCGGAACGGCACGCCTGAAGGCATACCCTGATACGAACCGAGATGCCAGGCACCACACGCGTCGGCCCTTGCCTGTCACGGTTGCGGTGGAACGGCCAGGCCGCGACCGTAGACGGCTTCGAGGATCTGGTCGCCGCCGCGGGCCAGCAGGGCGGCGCCGGCGTCGTTGCCGAGTTTCTCGGAATCGTCGATCGAGCCGTCGCGGGAATCACGCAGAACCTTCGAGCCGTCGGGATCGGCGACAATCGATTCCAGATGCAGGCTGCTGTTTATTATTTCGGCGAAGGCGCCGATGGGGACCTGGCAGCCTCCGCCAAGACTGTTGAGCAGCGCGCGTTCGCAGGCGGTAGCGGCGCGGGCGGCGGGATCGTTCAGGAACTCCAGGTGCCGGCGCGTAGCCGCGTCACCTTCGCGGATCTCGATGCCCAGCGCTCCCTGGCCGGCGGCGGGGCACATGATTTCCGCCGGGATAATTTGCTTGATCAGTTCCGTTTTGCCGAGGCGCTTCAGACCCGCAGAGGCAAGGATGATGGCGTCGTATTCTCCCTGTTCGAGTTTGCGCAGGCGCGTGTCCACGTTGCCGCGCAGGGGATGAATGTCGAGATCGGGGCGCACGGCTTTGAGTTGCGCCTGCCGGCGCAGACTGGAAGTGCCGACCCGCGCACCTTTCGGCAGGTCTTGAAAGCTCGAATAGTGCCGCGAGCAGAAGGCGTCGCGGGGATCTTGGCGTTCGGTGATGGCGGCGATTTCGAATCCCGGTGGGAGTTCGGTGGGCAGGTCTTTCAAGGAGTGCACCGCGAGATCGACGCGTCCGTCGGCGAGAGCTTCTTCAATCTCTTTGGTGAACATGCCCTTGGTTCCGACCATAGCGAGAGCAACGTCGGTGATCTTGTCGCCGGTGGTGTGGATGATTTCAATTTCGACTTCGTGGCCGCGAGCGCGCAGGAGCGCGGAGATGTGGTTAGCCTGCCAGAGGGCAAGTTGCGAGCCGCGGGAGCCGATGCGAAGTTTAGGGGAGTTATGAGCGAGATGATTCATTTTGTGTGAGGCCTTGCCGGAGCTTCCCAGCGATGCCGCTTCGACGGCTCTAGCAATAGTCGCTCCGTGACTGCGAACAATCGGCCAGATGTTCGAGCCGAGGACAACCAATGCAAGCTTGCGGCCAGTCAGATTTTGCTGATAGCGGATGTTTTGATCGGAAGTAAGCAGCACGTCGTAGGCGGCATCTTCCGCAGCTTTCAGCAGCTCCCCATTTTCCAGTTGCGGCGGCCCGTTCAACTCGACGACGGTTCGCACTTCGTGCGACGCGAGGAAGAGGCGCACCCCGACGGGAACGTTCTTATCAAACAGGATGCGCAACGCGATGGCTCTTGGCGTAAGTCAGAATCACCTGGATTTGTGATTCAGAAATCTCGAACTGTTCGGCGATTTCAGTGATGCTCAGGCCATAGTCGAAGTTATCCACGATTGCGCTGACCGGCATCCTGGTACCGCGTAGAACCGGAGCCCCGCCCAGCACACTCGCCTTACACTCAACCAGAGGGCAGTGCGACCAGTCGATTTGTTCTGCCACGGCCATCGCTATCTCCTCGCCTTATGATTCCACGTTCGCGTTCAAAACACCAGCCAAACCCACCTGCCAAAGTCGGGTCTCACGCGACCTTCCCCAGGTCAATGCCGCGTCCCAACTTCATTTTTCTTGTCCGTCGACGGCACCGATTCTTTGATCTTGTCGTGCAGGTTGAACAGGCGGCGGACTACGTCGACCACCGTGGTGGCTTCGGATTCTCTCGCTGCGGTTTTCAGCGTGGTAATCGGCGTGTGCATCACTTTGTTGATGATCCCGCGGGTTAGGGCTTCGATCGCGATCTCCTGCTCGGGAGTCAACGTGCCCATGCGGCCGCGCACACGGTCGATTTCCGCTTGGCGGATGGTTTCGAGATGGTCCTGTAATGACACAATTGTCGGTACAACGTCGAGGGTGTGCAGGCGGGCTTCGAAGTTTGCAACTTCGCTGGTGATGATGGCTTCGGCCAACTCCGCTTCCTTGCGGCGGTCGGCCACATGACTCGACACAGCTTGCTGCAGGTCGTCGATGTCGTAGGTGAAGATGCCGTCGAGCTTGGCCATGTCCGGGGAAACGTCGCGGGGCACGGCGATGTCGATGAAGAACATGGGCCGGTTCTTGCGGCGGGAGAGGAATTGCTCACCGTGTTCGCGGCGGAAGATGGCGTGGGGCGCGCCGGTCGAGGTGATGACGATGTCGGCGCGGTCACAAGTGTTATACAGGTCGTCAAACTTAATGGCCTGGCCGTTGAATTTCTGCGCCAAGCCAATGGCTCGGTCGTAGGTGCGGTTGGCGACGAAGATGGAAGCGCAGCCGTGCGCCATCAGGTGGCGGGCAGCGAGTTCGCTCATCTTGCCGGCGCCGACGATAAAGACCGTCTTCCCTTCCAGCGTCCCGAAAATCTTTTTGGCAAGTTCTACCGCGACCGACGCGATTGAGACTGACGACGATCCCACAGCGGTTTCACTGCGCACGCGTTTGGCCACGGCGAAAGCCCGGCTGAAGAGCTGGTCGAGTTGTCCGCGAACCGCGCCTACGGCGCGGGCGGTAGCGTAGGCTTCCTTGACCTGGCCGAGAATCTGGGCCTCGCCAACGACCATCGAATCCAGGCTCGAAGCTACGCGGAAGAGATGCCGAACCGCGTCTTTGTCACGGAATTCGTAAAGATGCACATCGAGTTCGTCGGCAGTGAGATGAAAGTGATCGTGCAGAAATCCGCGCAGGTCGGCCGAGCCGTTGGTGGTGTGGGTCACAATCTCCACGCGATTGCAGGTGGAGATGACCATGCCTTCCTCGATGCCGGGATAAGCCGCGAGCTCGCGGCAAGTGTCCGGCAGGCGCGACTCAGGGATGGCCAGTCGCTCACGCACTTCGAGCGGACAGCTCTTGTGATTCACGCCGATGAGCTGGAATCTCATAATGCGAGCGTCGTCCTCATGAGGCGCCAAACCTGTGGATAGTGGAGAAATAATTTGCCGCCCAGGCCACGACGGCGGCCACGAAGGCGAAGCTGGCGAGCACGGCGGCGCGCCGTCCGCGCCATCCCGAGTTCCAGCGGGTGAAGACCATTACCATGTAAACAACCCACATCAGCAGCGACAGCAGAATCTTAGGGTCGAGAAAGTCGAGCCGCCCGTACGTTGAGATGGCCACCACCGAGCCGGTCAGTAGGCCAAGCGTCATGAACGGAAAGCCAAGCAGGAGCGAGCGGTAACCGATTTGATCAATCACTTCGAGCGCGGGGAGAAACGAAATCAGGCTGGTGGATTTCTTGGCCTTCAGGCGGCGCTCCTGCAGAAGATAGAGCAGGCTGGCGCCGAAGCTGACCAGCAGAGCGGCGTATCCGATGAAAATCAGAAAGATGTGGGCGGCCAGCCAGCCTCGGTGTGAAACCAGCTGGGTGAGCAGCACCGGTTGTTCGTCGACCGCGGCCACGAAAGTCAGGAAGAACACCACGGGAAACACGACCACGCCGGGCGAGGTGGTCTGGTAGATCACATAGATCAGCATGAAGAACGACATGCACAGGAACGCGAGCAGCGATTCCCCGTTGTGCACCGACGCCATTACGACCTGGCCGGAAAGGAACAGCTCGGTCAGGGAGACGAAGTGGAAAACCATTCCCAGGCTGGCAGCGTGCAGCGCGATGCGACTGAACAAGTCGCTGGTGCGGGAGAGCGCCACGAAGGCGTAGACCAGCCCGATAAAATAGCACCCCAGTGCGAAACGCAGCCAAAGCAGAGACATAGGCCCTATGAGTTGCGGAATCCAGTTCAGGAATCCAGTACCCGAATCCCAGTTCCCGAATCTGCTGAGTTTACAGCAAATCGCGAGTCGGGGCTGGTTCCTGGTACTCCCCTACTGCACGTTTGTATTCTCTGGGAGGGCGCGAGCTAGGTAAACCAAGCGCGTCACGCAAGGTTGTGACGTGGGTCACAAATGGTGCTTTCGATTGCGTGCCCGGGCAACTAGGGCTCGATCCGAACCACAATGCCGCAGCTCCAGGCATAGTTATCCAACTCGCATTGTGTGCTGGGCTGCGAGCCACCCTGCGAGGTGGTGCCGTAGAGCGCGCCATCGTGGCCCCAAATCAAGCCAGCGGTGGGCTCCTGGCCATCATTGCCGCTGCCGAAGTCGTGCAGGATCGTCTCCGTCCATTCCGAGCCGACCGAGGTCGGAGTCAGCTCGAAAACGGTTCCCCGCAGGAACTCTCCGCCCATCCAGGCGGTGCTGAATAGATTTCCCGACGGGTCGAAAATTACATTTGCCAGGGGAGAGTTGCCGTCACCGGCGGCTTGGAAGCCATAGAGCACAGTTTCTGTCCAGGAACCGCCCGGAACAGCAGGGGGAGTCAACTCGAAAACCGTGCCCGCATTGGCCGGACCTCCGATAAGAGTTGTGCCGTAAAGGTTTCCAGCACTGTCGAAGGCCACAGAGGCGTTGGGCGCGCCGCCGTCGAGCCCGTCGAAATCGAAAACGTCCTGTTCCGTCCAGGTGCCACCCGCCGCACTGGGCGGGGTCAACTCATAAGTAGCGCCTATGCCGTGGGATCCGCCCACATAGGTTGTGCCATAGAGGTTGCCGACTTTATCGAAGATAAGGCCGCTATGCGGGTTGTAAAGTCCAGAGGCGCTGAAGCGATAGATCACAGACTCGGTCCAGGCGCCGTTTGCAGTGGTGGGAGGGGTCAGCATGAAGGCGGAACCATAGCACATGACCATGCCCTCGAAATCAGTGCAGGAACCGCCACCATCGGTGGTGCCATAGAGATTGCCGGCGCCATCAAACACAATCTGGTTGGGCTGGGCTCCGTCGCCGTTGCCCCCGCCGGTAGGAACGCCCACGAAGCTGTAGAGCACGCGATGAAGCCAGGGTCCGTCGAGGGTCGCGGGCCGCTTCAGTTCAAACACGGTACCGTTGCTGTGGGAACCGCCGTCGACCGTCGTGCTGTAAAGATTGCCGTCGCTGTCTGCAACCAGGGCCGAGCCAGGATAATATCCATCGCTGCCGCCCTGAAAACGGTAAAGCACAGTCTCGACCCAGGGATCGCCGGAGTTGGCGGGACGCTTCAGTTCGAAAACGGTCCCGCAACCGTCCTGGTTATAACCGCAGGTGCCGCCCGTTCCTCCCAGGACCGTTGTACCGTAAAGATTGCCGGAGCTGTCGGCGAGCAAAGCGCCGCTGGGATTGTATCCGTCACTGCCGCCTTTGAAGCGATAGATCACGCGCTCATTCGTGCCAGCCAGGGCGCTGGCCGCGAGTGCGACAAGAGAAAGGAAGATGGCCAGCGAATGCCGGGAAACTGCCAGTAAAAAAACGGTCGGTGTGCGATGCATTTGGGTTTACCTCTCGGTTAACTTCTCAGGTTTATCTCGCTGCAGGGGACTTGCTTCCGCAGGATTGTACGCCGAAATTGCCGGACCGCGCTGCAGAAATTGGCGGCAGTCCACGCTGGGCGCGATCCTGATTCTCTTTATTTGCGATAGGCTGAGGATTCAGCTACCCCAGGTCAACCCGTTCTAAGCTCAATGGAGTTTTGTTGAATTTTTCGTCCTACGGCTTACCGGTGAGTCGGCGGATCAAATCGACTTCCGCCTGGCGGTAGGGCGAGCCGTCCGGGTGCAGGACTTCGTGAAACCATACTGGCGGCTGGTTGTGCACGTAGGGATGGTCCCAAGACTCCCAGGGGTAGTAGGTTTGAGTTTTGCCGGCGACGAATCCCCAGTTGATGGCGCCGACGCGCTCTTGCTTGGCGATGGGGAGGATCGTGTCGAAGGTGCTTCCGACGGAGCGCGCCATGTATTCCGTGCAGATGACGGGGCGATGGTATCTTCTGAGCCAGGAGATTTCGGCCTTGAACGATTCGGGCCAGCTGTAGTTGTGGAAAGTGATGATGTCGGATTCGCGCAGCTGGATTCGCTCAAGTTCATCCTGAGCCGATTCATCGCGAGAGGTGTCGACTTCGTAGACTCCGCTGGTGAGCGGCTGCGCGGGATTCATTGCGCGCGCCCATGCGAAGGTTTGGGGTAAGAGCGCCGTCACGCGCGCGACTTTGTCTTTATTGTTCAGTTCTGACTTCGGATAGTTGCCGGTCTGATCCGATCCGGGCTCGTTCCACACATCCCAGCCGAGGATGCGGTCGTCGTTGGCGAAGGCTCCGACCACGCCCTGCACATATTCTTTCAGGCGTGGGTATTGGGTGGGATCGGCGAGCGCGTTGGCGCCGGGACTTTGCACCCAGCCGGAATTGTGCACGCCGGGCACCGGAGCGCGCTGCGGGCCGAGGCGCGGCAGCGGGTCCCAGCAGGAATCGAACAGCACGAACAGCGGGCGAATGTGATGGCGCGACGAGATGGCCAGGAATTGGTCGATGCGGCGACGAAATCCGGGTGCGTCCTGCTGCCAGAGTAGATCATGGAGGAAGACGCGCATGGTGTTCATGCCCAGGGCTTCGGCCCAGCCGAGTTCTTTGTCGATCTCGGCGGGATCGAAGGTGGCTTCCTGCCACATCTCGAGTTGGTTGATCGCCGACTTGGGGACGTAGTTACTGCCGACTAACCAGGGCTGGTGGGCGTACCAGTCGTTGGCTTTCTGCTCGGACCAGCGCGAGGTTTGGGAGAAGACGGCAGATGCGGACAAAGCAGTCGTAATAAGGATCGAGATCGTCACTGCGCGTTTGAGTTTTCTCATCGAGAGAAGTCCGCGTTCATTCATTCCACTCCCAGGGTCGTCAGGGCTGCTTCCAGCGAATCTTCGTCGATGGTCAGGCGGCGGCCATGGGCCTTCATATCTTCGATCTCATCGAAGGCGCGGAACAGGCGAAGCTTGACGGCGGCGTATTGTTCAGCGTCATTCAAGGGGCGGCCATGGGCCTTGCTCCAGTTGTCGAGCGTTGTGTCCGGGAGAAAAATGCTCACGGCATAGGTCAGCTTGCGGTCTGAGGTGACGTCGAAGATGAATTCGGTGGCGGGGGCTTCGGGATCGTCGGCCAGCGCCGGGCGTTTGCCAACGTAGTAGTACTGATAGACGTAGCCTTGGGCACCGGTGAAGGTCTTCAGGCGGCGGAGGGGCGGATTGGAAGCCATATTCAGCTAGTCATCTTACTTCAGCCCGCTGCCATTTTCGCAAATAGCCTAGGACTCCAATTCAATCTGTTGCCACATCCTGCCGATAGGTCTACGCAGGAGAGTTCGGCATGCTGCTGCAATGGTTCTGGATTCCGCTGGGGGTGCTGGTCATGCTGGTGATTTACCAGCAGTGGCGGATTTACCGGATCCATCGCGCGGCCAAGAAGCATGCAGAGCTGTTCCAGATCGTGACCGAGAACGCGGCCGACATGATTGCCTTGGTGGACGTGAAGGGACGGCGGCTGTACAACAGTCCGGCGTACAAGCGGATTCTGGGTTATACAGCGGCAGAATTGGGCGAGACTTCGGCGTTCGAACAGATCCATCCCGACGATCGCTTTCGGGTGCTGGAGGCGGCGCGGGAAGCGCGGGAAACGGGAATCGGAAAGCGGATGGAGTACCGGATCAGGCACAAGGACGGCAGTTGGAAGGTGTTCGAGTCCATCGCCAGCGCGGTGCGCGACAGCAAGGGCGAGGTGGCGAAGCTGGTCATAGTGAATCGCGACATCAGCGAGCGCAAGCGAGCGGAGCAGCAAGTGGAGCACAACCTGCTGCACGATCCGCTGACGGGCCTACCCAACCGGCGGTTGTGCCTCGATAGGCTGCAAGACTCGTTTGTGCGTTCGCGACAGGAATCGGGGCGGCCTTACACCTTGTTGCTGGCGAACGTGGATCACTTCAAGGTATTCAATGAGAGCCTGGGCACGGCGGCGGGCGATCATATCCTGCTGGAGATCAGCCGCCGCCTGGCAGCCCCTTTACGAAAGGATGGCATGATCGCACGCCGCGAGGTCGGAACTGGCGCGGCGCCGTTCGTGCTGTTCCGGCTGAGCGGGGATGAATTCACCGTCCTGCTGGAATCCGCTTGCGATCCCAGCGATGCCATGCGCCTGGCCAAGAGCATCCAGATCGTGGTGGCCGAGCCTTTCACGGTCGAAAACCGGGAGGTGCGGATCGCGCTGAGTATTGGGATCGCGATGAGCACTCCGGCGCACGAGCGTCCTGAGGACGTGTTGAAAGATGCCGATGTGGCCATGCGCCGCGCCAAGGCCCTGGGCGGATCCCGTTGCGAGGTTTTCGATGAGGGCCTGCACACTCAGGCCGTGGGACGGTTACGGCTGGAGGCGGACTTGCGGACGGCACTGGCGGAGCGCCAGTTCCGCGTCTATTACCATCCGGTGCTGCAGCTCGGCACGCGGCAAGTCGTGAACTTCGAGGTGCTGCTGCGATGGGACCATCCCACGCAGGGGCTGATTTCTCCCTACCGGTTCATCGAGGCGGCCGAGGACACCGGGATTCTGGTTTCCATTGGACAGTGGCTGATCCTGCAGGCTTGCAAGCAACTGCGCGATTGGGATGCCAACCGGTCCTCCGGGCAGGCTGAGCATGGGCAAGGCGCGCCGCTGAATATTACCGTGAACGTCTCGGCGCGGCAGCTTGCCGACGCACGGTTGATCAACGACATTCAGAGTGCGCTGCAGGAGACCGGCATCGACGCTTCTCGGCTGCAACTGGAGATGACCGAGATCGTGGCCGCAGCCGACCCCAAGCTTACGGTCACTGTGCTTTCGCACCTGAAGCAGCTGGGGATTGGAATGATTCTCGATGATTTCGGCGCCGGCACCACGTCGCTGCGCGGGCTGAGGGAGTTCCGAGTGGAGGCGGTGAAGATTGACCGCTCGCTGGTGCGGGAAATGCTGACGGACCGCGTGGCGGGCGACACGGTCGAGCTGATCACCACCCTGGCGCATAAAATGAAGCTGAAAGCGATTGCGGAAGGAATCGAAACCGCCCGGCAAGTGGAGCGCCTGCTGGAACTGGGGTGCGAGTACGGGCAAGGCCACTACTTCTCGCAGCCGATGGAAGCGAAAATGGCCCAGCAGTTCATGCGACAGCAGACAGCCCCGGTCAAGGCAAGTGGGGCGGGGGCGCGCTAGGGGGTCCCGGCGGACCGTCGGGTGCGGCTGTCCCGACATAATCTCTCTGCGAGCATTCTTGCTCGACGTTCAGCCTTCGTTTAGCCGTCTATTTTCGCTTCGCGTAGTTGTTTTACTGCAGTTTCCGAACTGACCGGCGAGTAGTACACCTCTTTGAAGGTGTAGGAGCGCGCCTTGGACTGTACGACGGGAAGAATCTCGATGTGCCAATGGTAGTCTTCATCGATCGTTTTCCAATAGCCGAGATTCTTCGAAGGATGCAGGCTGCTGGGGGAAGTGTGCAGCACGAGATGAAAGTCTTCGGTGATGGAGCGCACGCGTTGCAGCGTGCGGCGCAACAGGGCGGCCAGGTTGATGCGCAGACCGGGGCGATTCAATCCAGCGCGCTCGAATGAAGAGTCGTGGTAACGCGGCAGAATCCAGGTTTCGTAAGGGACGCGCGGGGCGTACGGACACAGGGCTAGATAATCGCCGCGAACTTCGATGACGCGTTCAGCCTGGCGCTCTTCCTGTTGAATGATGTCGCAGAAGACGCAGCGTTCCTTGCTGAGGAAATACTCGCGTCCGGCGCGCAACTCGTAGAGCACACGGCGGGGAACGAACATGGTCGCGGTGATTTGCGAGGTGGGATGGCTGAATTCCTGTCCCGCATTTTTGCCGTAGTCTTTGAACAGGCTGACATACTTGATGCGGGGGTCGCGCTTGAGGTCGAGAATGCGCTCGGCGGCGACGCGCAGAAAATGGGCGATCTCATCGTCTCTGGCCGTCCACAAATGCCGGTCGTGGCTCGGGTTTTCAACCAGCACTTCATGCGCGCCAACGGAATGCATGCGGTCATAGATGCCGTCACCCCGGCGGCCGGGTTCACCCTCGATGTGGTAGAGGGGCGTAGGATGCACCACCGAGCGTGCTGACCAGGGAACGCCTGGCGCGTTGGGGGACTTGGCGATCACCTGCAACGGCTCGGCAGAATCAGCGCAGAAACGGCAGACAGACTCGGGGGGCGTTCCGGTTTCAGGATCGTCGCCGGTGATGACCCACGAACGCGTGATGGGGTCCTTGCGGAGTTCCACAGACAAGGAGAACACCGGGAGAGAAGCGGAGTCAACCTCCATCTGTCGCTGTAATTTTCCATCGGCCGATGAGAAAAGCCGCAGGAGGCGAGCCGCGCGCTTTGTTATAATCCGCCGAAGCCCGCCCTGATGACCGAGCTGACTGCCGAGCCGACCGCCACGCCGATGACCGAGCCGTCCACTCCGCTGATGCGCCAGTATGCCGCGGTCAAGAAAGAACATCCTACCGCGCTCTTGTTTTTTCGCCTGGGCGATTTCTACGAACTCTTCTTCGATGATGCCATCGTAGCGGCGAAAGAACTGCAGATCACGCTGACCTCGCGCAATAAGGAAAAAGGGATCGCTGTGCCCATGTGCGGCGTGCCCTATCACGCGGCTGAGGGCTATATCGGGAAGCTGATTCGCAAAGGATTTAAGGTCGCGATTTGCGAGCAGATGGAGGCCCCAAGCCAAGCCAAGAAATTGGTGCGGCGTGAAGTCACGCGGGTGATGACGCCGGGGACGGCGGCCGATTCCTCGCTGGGATCGGATGAGAACAATTTTCTGGCGGCGCTGGCTACGGTCACCGATCGCACCGGAGAACTTCGCGTGGGCTTCGCTGCGCTGGATTTGTCCACTGGGGAGTTTCGGGCCACGGAATTTTCTGGCGAAGGGGCGATGCGGCGGGTGCAGGAAGAGTTGGAGCAGCTACGGCCGAAGGAACTGCTGTATGGGTCGGCGGCGCCGCTGTTTGAGAGCCGGAGCGGCGGGGGATCGCTCCTCCGCACGGGCGAATCGCCCTTGCCCACACGGCCTGTGCTCGCGTCGTCGCCTCGGGTTGCGGCGGGAGCTTGCACTGAGACTCCTCTTGACGACTGGATTTTCGCGCCGGACCATGCGCTTCCCTTGCTGGAGAATCATTTTGGGGTGCTGTCGCTGGAAGGGTTCGGGCTGGCGGGACGAACTGCGGCCGCCTCGGCTGCGGGCGCGATTCTTTATTACGTGCGGTCGACGCAGCGTGGATCGCTCGATCATGTGGACCGCATCGGCTGGTACGAGCGGCAGAGTTGCCTGGTGCTGGACGCGGTCACCGTGCGCAATCTGGAGCTTACGGAACCGCTATTTGCCGGCACTGACGCGGGCGTTACGCTATTGCGGTCGATGGATGCCGCGGTGACGCCCATGGGCAAGCGGTTGCTGCGCGCCTGGATGCTGCGGCCGTCGCTCGACCTGGGCGAGATCCACGCGCGGCTCGATGCGGTAGAAGCGGGCGTGAAGTCAACTGTTGCGCGAGAAGAATTGCGGCGCGCGCTCGATGGCGTGCTGGACCTGGAACGGCTGCTGAGCCGCGTCACGCTGGAGACTGCCAATCCGCGGGATGTGCTGGCGCTGGCCGCATCGCTCGGGAAGATTCCGGCGATCAAGGCGGCGTTGGACCGCGTGGCTGCGGAGCGGCTGCGGACTTTGCATTCATCGCTCGATGATTTGGGGGATGTGCGCGAGCGCATTGAGAAGACGATCGTGCCGGAACCGCCGCTGAGTTTTGCGGACGGCGGCGTGATTGCCCCGGGTGTGGAACGCGATCTTGATGAACTGCGCGAACTCTCGCGCAACAGCAAGCAGGTGCTGGCGCAGATCGAACAGCGGGAGCGCGGGCGCACCGGCATTTCGTCGCTCAAGGTGAAGTTCAATTCCATCTTTGGCTACTACATTGAAATCTCGAAGCCGAACCTGCACCTGGCGCCGCAGGATTATGAACGCAAGCAGACCCTGGTAGGGGCCGAGCGCTTCACCACGCCCGAATTAAAGGAGTATGAGGGAAAGATTCTCGACGCGCAGGAGAAGTTTGTCGAGATCGAGCGGCGGCTGTTTACCGAGTTGCGCACGGCCATTGCGGGCGAGGCCAAGCGGATTCGGCAGGCAGCGCTGGCGCTGGCGGAAGTGGATCTGTTGGGGGCTTTGGCGCACATCGCTGCGTTGCGCAATTATTGCCGGCCGGCGTTTGTGGAGTCCGCGGACGGCAGCGAAATCGAGATCGTTGAAGGCCGGCATCCGGTGATCGAGCAGCAGGAAATGGCCGGCGGCAGCGAGCGCTTCGTTCCCAACGATTTGTACTTGAACGGCACGACGCACAACATCATGCTGCTGACCGGGCCGAACATGGGCGGCAAATCGACTTATCTGCGGCAGACGGCGCTGATTGTGATTCTGGCGCAGATGGGATCGTTCGTTCCGGCGCGGTCGGCGCGGCTGACGGTGGTCGATCGCGTGTTCACGCGCATCGGAGCGAGCGATAACCTGGCGCGCGGGCGGTCGACGTTCATGGTTGAGATGACCGAGACAGCGGCGATTCTGCATACCGCAACGGCGCGGTCGCTCATTCTTCTCGATGAAGTCGGGCGCGGGACATCAACGTACGATGGGCTGGCGATT
>JBELAE010000057.1:0-18040 GCA_049509155.1 Candidatus Sulfotelmatobacter sp. | reverse complement strand
ACCGACGTCATCATGCCGGGCATGAACGGCCGCGAGCTGGCCCAGCGCATTTCAGAGATTCGCCCCAACGTGAAAATCCTCTACATGTCCGGCTACACCGAAAACGTGATCGGACACAACGGCATGCTGGACGCCGGCATCCGCCTCCTCCAGAAGCCCTTCAACCTTCGCGACCTGAAAAGCAAAGTCCGCGAAGTGCTCGATGCCACTCCCACTCCCCCGGAGGTTGAGATGTCCACGCAATCCGCAATGCCGCGTACCGCGCGCGCCCGGGAAATCCCACCCACGCGCGCCCAAAGATTCCAGCTTCACTTACCTCTGCGCTATCGCCGTCTCGGCGAAAATGCCTGGCACGAGGGCACTACAGAAAACATCAGCCGCTCTGGCATGCTCTTCCAGGCCGACGAACTTCTGCAGCCCAGCTCTCAGCTGGAAATCAATCTCGTGCTCCCGCAGGAAATTGCGGGTCTCTCAGCGACGGAAGTAGTCTGCCGCGGAGAAGTCGTCCGCACCGTCCAGCGCAACGGAAACACTCTCACCCCCGCCCTAGCAGCGCGCATCCTGCAGTACCACTTCCAGCACGGGCCGCTACCGAGAGCGTAAGCAGCACCGTGGAAGAGCGGCGCTTCAGCGCCGCGTTAAGCGAGCAAACCCACGCGGGCTTCAGCCCCTGGGGTGTGACGTTGACTTGCCTGCGTGCATCGCTCCCACCGAGGAACCAACTAAGCGAGGGCGAGGAAGCAACGAAGCGCCAGAGTCGATCCCACGGGGAAGTGGCGCTCACGTCCTTCCCCGATACCCTCACCAATCATTCGACTACTTCGCGGATCGTTCGCGAATAGGGAGAAAACCGTATTTCAGAGTGGGCCCAGCATGTGAATTGTTTTCCACAGGCTTCCACAATCAGATCGTGTGACGAACAACCTTTACTGAGAATACAGAAAGCTCACAATGGTCCCGTGGGCGAGAAATACGAATCCGGCAAGGCGCGGAAAAGCGAACCAAAGACCGCCGCTAACTCCTTATTCCGTAACATTTTGCGGATAAGTCGCTCCGGCTCAATATTTTACCGGGAAAGCCGCCGATCAAAAGGCTGTAATGATAAGAAAACAAGGATTTTACGAGATCGAAGCAGAAAAAAATGTGCGCAGAGTACCCTACTGACTCTCCTCAAGCGCTTCGCTAAGCTCCCTCTCCCGGACCTTCTGCACTTCCTCAGCCATTGCGTATTTCAATTCCTCAATTCCTTTGCCCGTTACTGCGGAGATTTCGTAGAGCTTCAGCTTATGTTTCTTGCAATAGCGTTTCAGGTCGGCGAGCTTTTTCTTGTTGACGGCATCGATTTTCGACGCCGCCATGATCATCGGCTTCTCGTCAAGATGCGCTCCAAAGCTGCTGAGTTCACCCAGAATCACTTCGACGTCCTTCACGACATCCGGCCGTCCGCTCGAGTCCGAAACGTCCACCAGATGCACCAGCAGCCGTGTGCGTTCAATGTGCCGCAGAAACTGCGTGCCGAGTCCAGCGCCCTCATGCGCGCCCTCGATCAACCCGGGAATATCCGCGACCACAAAACTGACTTCACTTTTCGCGTCCCCCACCGCAACCACCCCAAGATTCGGCTGCAGCGTGGTGAAGGGATAATCCGCAATCTTCGGCCGCGCCGCCGAAATGCGCGAGATCAGGGTCGACTTGCCCACGTTCGGATATCCCACCAGCCCCACGTCGGCGAGCAGCTTCAGTTCCAGCCGGTAAGTATGTTCCTCGCCCTCGCGCCCCGCCTCATGCTCGCGCGGCGCCTGATGCACCGAAGTGGCAAAGCGCGCGTTCCCGCGTCCGCCGCGCCCGCCGTGCGCGATCACGAAACTCTGGTCGGGTTTCGAAAACTCGAAAAGCTTGTCGCCAGTCTCGTCGTCATACACGATCGTCCCGACCGGAACTTTCAAGACCACGCCCACGCCGTCGCGCCCAGTCTTGTTCGAACCTTCGCCGTGCCGTCCGCGCTCCGCGGTGTGCTCGGGATTAAAACGGAAATGCACCAGCGTGTTGTGGCGCTCGCTCGATTCCATGACAATGTCGCCGCCCTTGCCGCCGTCGCCGCCCGACGGTCCGCCGCGGGGGACGAACTTCTCCCGCCGGAACGCCATGCAGCCGTTGCCGCCGTCGCCCGCCTTGACCCGAATTTTTGCCTCATCGATGAACATGGTTCAGACCAACATGGCTCAATAAATCGCTTGGGTGAAAGAACGTTTGTCATCCCGAGCGAAGCGAGGGACCTAGGTTCTCGCTTACGTCACCAGTGTCGCCGCCGCAAGCAAACACCCAGATCCCTCGCGTTGCTCGGGATGACAATTCCGCTTCGGTCTCAAATCGTCGAGTGGCATTTCAAAAGCAAAAGCCTCGTCCCGAAGGCGAGGCTGGGTGACGCGGGCGTTCCCGCCCCGCGAACCTTCCGACAGCGGAAACGCTACTCCACTATTTCAATCGGTTCGACCATGACGAACTTGCCCATCTGCCCCTTGTTGAGGAACTTGATGCGTCCGGTGATCTTGGCGAAGAGAGTGTCGTCTTTGCCGCGGCCTACGTTCAGCCCCGGCTTCACGCGCGTGCCCCGCTGCCGCACAATGATGGTGCCGCCGGGCACAACCTGCCCGCCGAATGCCTTGAAGCCGAGCCGCTGCGCGTTCGAATCGCGGCCGTTTCGTGAAGTGCCTTGCCCTTTTTTATGTGCCATAGCAGTTTCTCAGTTCTCGGTTGTCAGTTCTCAGTTCGATCGTGTAGGGACGGACGCCTTCGTCCGTCAGGTTTTGCTTCTTTACCTACTTCCTCTTCGAAGCCGACTTCTTTGCGGCCTTTTTCGGCGCAGCCTTCTTCTTGGCCGAACTTTTATGCGCCGCCGCTTCCGCCGCTGGCTCTTCGACCTCAGCCGCCTTCACCTTCTTCGGCTTGGCTTCCTTCTTGGGCAGTTCCGGAGCCTTGAAACTTTGCCCGCCAAAAGCAATCTCAGAGATGCGCACCGCGGTATAAGACTGACGATGCCCGCGCAGTTTTTTGTACTGCTTCTTGCGCTTGTAATGGAACACCAGGATTTTCGCGCCGCGGCCTTCTTCCACCACTTGGCCGACCACGCGCGCATCCGATTGTTGGCCAGCCTGGCTCGCCTGAACCTGGCCCGCTTCGCCGGAAACCGCAAGCACAGGGAACTCCACCTGTCCGTCAGTACCGGTGACTAGTTTCTCCACTCGAACCACATCTCCGGGCGCCACCCGGTACTGCTTTCCACCGGCGCGGATAACCGCGTACATACGTCTGCCTCCGTCAAATGTCGTTGAAATTCAGCCCGTAAATTGAAACTTGAAACGGAACTCTTATACGGACGCTTTATACGGAACCCAGGGCGCACACGGGCGCAACCACGGGGCCTGCTGATTTTCCAGTGCTTGCTGTGTTTTCCGCCCCGGCGCTCCAGCAGCCAAGGCAGGCGTCCCCAGAACGGGTCGGCGAGTACAGGCAAACTTCACTATTCTAACGTGCGCTGTGGAAATCGGTCAAACAGAATTGCTGGAGCGCAATTGGTTGAGCGCTTTCCTTCGTGGATTAGTGTTCTTTTGTGGTTTCTGGTCTTCTGTGCGAGAATCTCGCCGAATCCTCGGAGGAACTCTATGCTCAAGCGCATTCTTACTGTTTCACTGTGCCTGCTTGCCCTGACCCTGTCCAGCTTCGCGCAAGCGAAGAAGTCGACTATGACGAAGGCCGCTGGCCCCGCTCCCGACAAAGCTTTCATGCAGAAGGTCTGGGACGGATGGTCCACGCTCGATCCCGCCAACACCGCCAAATATTACGCCCCCGGCCCGCATGTCTTTTTCGACATCGCCCCGTTGAAATACGGGAGTTGGGACGAGTACTTCAAAGGCTCGCAGGGATTGATTGCCGCCTACAAGAGCGCGAAGTTCACGCTTAACGACGACTTGGCGATTCATCCCCATGGAGACCTGGTGTGGGCTACAGCGACCATCGCTGAACAGATGACCACGAAGGCGGGGAAAGTCGAGATGGGCAATTTTCGGTGGACTGTGATCTTCGAGAACATCGACGGCAAGTGGCTCATCGTGCACGAACACGTTTCCGAGCCGATTCAATAAGAACCTTGGCCACGGATTTTCACAGATCATCACGGATTTTAAGAACAATCCTTAGATTCTGATCCGTGAGAATCCGTGCAGATCCGTGGATTTTTTTCAGTACGACTTCCAGAAGAAATACACGGTCATGCCGGCACCCACCAGCACCACGAACATCCGGATCCAGGCCGGAGGAATTTTCAAGGCGTAGTGCGCACCGAGATATCCGCCAACAATTCCGCCGATGATCATGACGATGCCGTGTTTCCAATAGACGGCGCCCGCCACAATAAAGGTCACGACTGCCACGCCGTTGATTACGAATCCCAGCACGCTCTTGAGCGCATTCATGGCGTGAATGTCGGTCATGCCCAGCACGGCCAGCATGGCGAGCATCACAATGCCCATGCCGCCGCCGAAGTAGCCGCCGTAGACGGCTACGCATAACTGAAACAAAGTTGTGCCCGCGAGGGCAGCGGTTGAAGTCTCGTGCTCGATCACCGATTGGCGTCCGCCCGCCAGTTTCTTGCCGAAGGCAAACAGCAACGTCGCACCCAGCGTTAGCCACGGCAGCACCCGCATGAAGGTCTGTGCCGGCGTCTTCAACAAAAGCAGAGCGCCGATCAATCCGCCGATCAGACTCGCGGCGAGCAGCGGAATCATCACCCGCCGCGGAACATCCAGCCGCTTGCGATACGCGCCTCCGCTGGCCGCGGCGGCGGTCCACAGCGCTATGGTATTGGTGGCATTGGCGGGAATCGGAGGCACGCCCGTGAACAGCAACGCCGGAAACGCGATGAAGCTGCCTCCTCCGGCAACGGAATTGAGGGCTCCGCCGAGCATTCCGGCGAGAAAAAGAAAGATGGCAAATTCGAGAGTCAAGGTGTTAGGTGTATCAGAAACCGCGAACTGCCGCCAACGGGAGTGCAACAGTTCGGTCGCGAAGATTCGCGCCTTTCGATTACTTCTGTAATGTCTGGTAACCTGCGATTTCTTGCGGAAACAATCCATCTGCGGCAGGGTTATAACCATCGAATCAGTTGTGGGGAGACTTTCATATGCGTAATCGAATCGTGAGCAACATCATCGTGCGGATCTGCAGCGTCCTGGTGTGCGGCATCCTGTGCAGCATTGCCTGGGGTCAGACTTCCAGCGCTCCGCAGAGTGCTGCGCCCGCCGGCCAGCAGTCGATGCCCGGCATGGACATGTCTGGCCAGTCCGGTCACGACATGTCGAATATGAAGGGCATGAATATGTCCGGCGATAAAGATGCGGAGAACGATGCCAGCGCGCACGTCATGAATTCGATGGAAGGCCACATGGACATGGGCCCGCACATGAAAATGACCACCCTGCGCCCGCCCCAGTCAGGCGACGCGGCGCGAGCGCAACAGATTGTCGAGGGAGCGCGCTTGGCCTCAGAGAAATACCTGGATTATCACACCGCTTTGGCCGATGGTTTTAAAATCTTCCATCCCGAGATCCGGCAGAAGATGTACCACTTCACCAACTACGGATTCGCGATGGAAGCGGCCTTCCACTTCAATCCGGAACACCCCACGTCGCTGCTCTACGAAAAGCATGGCGACGACTACAAATTAATTGGTGTGATGTACACCGCGCCCAAGCGTCTCACGGAAGATCAACTCGACGAGCGCGTGCCGCTCAGCGTGGCGCAGTGGCACGAGCACGTAAATTTCTGCCGGCCTCCCGCGGACAGGAGAGCGGAAATGCTGTCGCCGCATCCGCAGTTTGGCTTGCGCGGATCCATCACCACGCAGGAAGCCTGTGACGCAGCCGGAGGAACGTTCATGCCGGTGGTCTTCAACTGGATGGTGCACGTGTACCCGTTCGAGAAGGATCCGGCGAACATCTGGTCGGTCGAGCGCCAGCACGGCGATGCCGACTGATGAATGCAGCGCGGGCACTCCGGCCCGCGAAAAGTGTTGAGAGAATCGATCACCGGATGATCTCGGACTGCGAATCCAGGTTCGTTGTCCCACACTTCCCGAAGTGAACTGCATGGTCTTGCTCGTGTTTTAGATTTTCGCGGGCAGGAGTGCCCGCGACACACGAACCGAGACTCCACAAAACATACTGCTGGTGTTCCCTTTCTGTAACGTAAATTCGCCATGAATTCGCGGACGCTCCTGCTATCGGAACGATGCGCCCAGCGTCCAAGAGAGTGCGACCAGGAAAGGGTGACACGATCACTTCCGGTGGAACTTTGAGGGGAGCGAATGCGTAACTCTCAGAGTGAGTAATGGCCAGCGCAGAGGTGACGCTGGCTCGATTTGATTCGAAATTATTGCGGGGTTTGGGGATTCTCTCACACTCGGTTTGGCGGCCCAGATGAGAAAACCCCCATGGCAGCAGAGCAAACTTGTGACTTGTGGGCCACAACTTTGTCTGCTCAACCCCAGCGGCAGCATTCTATGCGATTCGTGGGGAAACACAACTGTTTTCTCGCGCCGGTCGTGAGTCGGGCCGCCCCAACCGTTTCCCGACGTAACTTCGGGAAAGAAAAAAGGAGCAGCTATGAAATTCGCGACAGCTTCAAAAAGTCTGGTGATGGGGTTGGCTCTGCTGCTGGCCTCGAGCGCATTTGCGGCCACCAAGGCCGATCTGGTATTGCAAAGTCCGGCAACCATCAACGGGGCTAAACTCAAGCCCGGCGAGTACAAACTGCAGTGGGACGGCAGCGGCCCTAACGTGGAAGTCAGCATCCTGCGAGGCAAGACTGTGCTCACCAAAGTGCCGGGGAAAGTTGTGGAGCTCAAGTCGGCTTCGCAAAACAACGCAGCCGTGGTCAAACACAACGACGACGGCACCAGCACGCTGGCCGGAGCTCGCTTCGAGGGCAAGAAATTCGCTTTGGAAATCGGCGACTTCAGCGACGGAATGCAGGCCGGGTCAAGCAAGTAACCACCGACGCGGGAAAAAAGCAGAATTGCAAACAAGAAGGGAGCGCGTAAGCGCTCCCTTTTAACCAGCAACTGCAATTGACTACTGGCACCGGCTCTAGTACTTCGGCACCTTCGGGTCCACGCGATCAGACCACGCAGTGATGCCCCCCGCCAGGTTGTGCACTTTGGTGAATCCCGCCTGCTGCAGGAATGCGACCGCCTTGGCGCTGCGTCCGCCCATCTTGCAATGGACGACCATTTCGCGGCTGGAGTCGAGTTCACTCACGCGCTTGGGCAGATCGTTCAGCGGAATCAGATACCCGCCGATGTTGCAGATCTGATATTCGTGCGGCTCACGCACGTCGAGCACGAACACATCGTCTTTCGCATCCAAACGCCGCTTTAATTCTTCCACCTGAATTTCAGGAACTCCGCTGCCCACAGGTTTTTCCTCCCCACGAATGCCGCAAAACTCGTTGTAGTCTATCAGCTTCGTGACGGTCGGATGCGTTCCGCACACCGGGCAATCCGGATTCTTGCGCAGCTTCAGTTCGCGGAACTTCATGCCCAGCGCGTCAATCAGCAGCAAGCGCCCAATCAGCGGATCGCCGATGCCGAGAATCAGTTTGATGACTTCGGTGGCCTGCATGACGCCGACGAGGCCGGGAAGAATGCCGAGCACGCCGCCTTCCGCGCAGGAAGGAACCAGTCCCGGCGGTGGCGGCTCAGGATACAGGCAGCGATAGCATGGTCCATCCTCGGTGGCGAACACGCTCGCTTGCCCCTCGAAGCGGAAGATCGATCCGTAGACATTCGGTTTGCCTGTCAGGACGCAGGCGTCGTTCACCAGATAGCGCGTGGGAAAGTTGTCGGTGCCGTCGGCGATGATGTCGAAGTCGCGAAACAGTTCGAGCGCGTTGGCGCTGCTCAGTCGCGTGTCGAAAGTCTGCAGATTCAGAAAAGGATTGATCCCCCTCAGTTTGTCGGCAGCGGAATCGAGTTTCTTGCGCCCCACGTCGGCAGTGGAATGAATAATCTGCCGCTGCAGATTCGTATAGTCGACCACGTCGAAGTCGACGAGGCCCAGCGTGCCCACGCCCGCAGCCGCCAGGTACAGCGCCAGCGGCGATCCCAGCCCGCCCGTGCCAATGCACAACACACGCGCCGCCTTCAGCTTCTGCTGGCCCTCCATGCCGACCTCGGGCATGATGAGATGGCGCGAGTAGCGCAGGATTTCATCCTTGCTGAGCGTGACTGGAATTTCAGTGGTCGTTGTCGTTATCGTTGCCATAATTTCCTCGGTTGAATTTTGAACGGACGGGCTTACGAAATCAGGCATCAGGCGCTACGCAGCGAAAACGCCTGTCATCCCGAGCACAGCGCGAGACCTGGGTTCATGCCTGCGCCGCCACTCAGTAAGGGACTTCAGGCAGAAACCTAGATCCCTCGCTTCGCTCAGGATGACAACGAAGAGCCACATTCATTGTGCCTCCGGCGATGGAAGGCACGATGGAAATGCTATCACCTTCCTTCAGCGCGGTCGCTTCTTTGAGCAGATAGCGGATGTCCTCGTCGTTGACATAAACATTCACAAAAGCCCGCAGTTTGCCATCCTCGGTATAGAGGTGTTTGCGCAGGTCAGGATGCTGCGCCACCAGCGAGTTCATGGCTTCGCCGACGGTAGCTCCTTGCACTTCCACCGAAGCCTGCTTGCCCACATATTGCCGCAAAGGGGTAGGTATGTGAATTTTGCTCATAGACGTACTGTAAGAGATGCGGCGGGGGTGGGGCAAGATTCAGGGTGGGTCATTCCGTGGAGCCCCGGACGCCCTCGTCCGGGGGACAGCGCCGCTGCGTCGTCCCTTTAGAAATCGTGGCGCTCCCTGGGCGGACGAAGGCGTCCGCCCCTCCCCGAGACCATTCGAATGCGGGGGCTGAAATCCATCCGCCCCTTTCAAGGCACTTATCGCGAAGTCCGCCCCGCCCTAAAATCTTCTCAGGGAGAATTACGATGACGATATTCGATCCAGCTCGGGGCAGAATTCTTGACGGTGGCGGCGGCCACGGCGGCGGCTTTCTTCGCCTGATCGGCCTGGGAATTGGCGTGTTTCTGCTCATCATTCTGTTTTTCAGTGCGGTCACGCGAGTGGGCACCGGCCATGTGGGCGTGCTTACGCTGTTCGGCAAAGTGACTGGCGAAACTTTAGGGGAAGGCATTCACCTCATCAATCCGCTGAAGACCAATAATGAGATGTCGATTCAAACCCAAACCATCAAAGAGTCAGCCAGCGTTCCGTCGAGCGAAGGCCTCATGATGAGCCTGGACACTTCGCTTATCTACCACCTCAACCCCGACCGCGCCGCCGATGTTTTCCAGCATATCGGAGCCGATTATGAGAACGTCGTGGTTGAACCGACGCTGCGTTCCGCCATCCGCGAAGCTACTGCCTCGCACACTGCCAATGCGCTGTATACCGGTGAACGAGAAATGGTGGCCAAACAGATCACCGACCAGATCACGGCCGAACTCAACCAACGAGGCATCTCGGTTGAAAATGTTCTGCTACGCGATATTCAACTGCCAGCAACCTTGAAGGCTGCGATTGAAGCCAAGCAGCAGGCTGAGCAGGAATCCCTGGCGATGAACTTCCGCCTGCAAAAAGAAACGCAGGAAGCGCAACGCAAACGGATCGAAGCCGCCGGAGTCCGCGACTTCCAGCAGATCGTCGCGCAAGGCATCACCCCGTCGCTGCTCGAATGGAAGGGAATCGAGGCCACGGAAACCCTTGCCAAGAGCGCCAACACGAAGGTAGTCGTGATCGGCAACAGTAAGAATGGCCTGCCGCTGATCCTGGGTCAGTAGGGTCGCCTCGACCTAGAAATGTCGAGACACCCGAAGAAAAGATTGTCATTCCGACCGGAGCCGGAGCGGATGCGACGTCGCAGTGGAGGAACCCGCTGTTCGCCGAAAGTAACGGCGCTGCCGATAGTTTTTGCCCGCGCTGCTACCATGAAACCGTGCAGCCCCTGCTCGAAGTCCGCCGATTGAGCATTGAATTTCCCGCGCAGCAAGCAAACCTCGCTTCCCTGCGGGCAGCGGGACAGCCGGGGGCGGCTGTCCCCACACAATATTTGCTCGCGGTGCGCGACCTGAGTTTCTCCATCGCACCCGGCGAGGTTCTGGGCCTGGTCGGCGAATCCGGTTCCGGCAAGTCGATCACGTCTCTGGCCATCATGCGCCTATTGCCGCCACAGGCTCGGGTCTCGGGCGAAATCCTATTCACGGAAAACGGAACTGCCCCGTGCAATCTGCCTGCGCTTGACGACGATTCCATGCGCCACTTGCGCGGCTCGCGCATCGCGATGATTTTTCAGGAGCCGATGACGGCGCTCAACCCCGTCATGCGGGTCGGAGCGCAAATTGCCGAAGCCGTCGCGGCTCATCACTCCGTTTCGAAGAAGCAAGCCTGGCAGCGCGCCGTTGACGCCATGAACGACGTTGCCATCCCCGACGCCGCGCGCCGCGCCCGCGACTATCCTCACCAACTCTCCGGCGGAATGCGGCAGCGCATCATGATTGCCATGGCTATCGTCAATCGGCCGCAGTTGCTGATCGCCGACGAGCCCACCACCGCGCTCGACGTCACCATCCAGGCACAGATTCTCGATCTGCTCGCCGAGCTACGTACAAAGTTCGGGCTTGCGATGCTTTTTATCTCTCACGATCTGGCCGTGGTTTCGCAGATTGCCGATCGTGTCGCCGTGATGTACTCCGGCAGTATGGTGGAACTCGGTGCGAGGCGCGACATTTTCCAGGCCCCGGCGCATCCCTACACTCGCGGATTGTTGCACGCCGTGCCCGACCTCAGAACCGACCGGACCCGCCCGCTGCAAACGATTGAAGGCACCGTCCCCGCGCTGCACGCCATGCCTCCGGGCTGTGCCTTCGAGCCGCGCTGCGAGTTCCGGATCGCCGACTGCGCCCGCGAATTCCCGCCGCTGGTCGAAGTCGCGACCGGACACTGGGCCCGCTGCCCGGTGGTGAATGCTTAACAATTGCTAATTCAAAGTGCCACGCTCAAGCTGCCGCCGGTTCAGCACAAGCAGCAAGAGCAGGAGTATCAAAAGTCCGAACCCGATCCACTTCGCATCCAGATACCAGCCCAGCCATGGCTGGATGAAATAAATGGCGCCGTCGCGGAAGGGTACTCGATGAGAATGGATTGCATCGGGCGACGTCCGCGCCCAGCTCGAAACCGTTAACTGCATCCCAAAATGCAAGGTGGAATCGGCCAACACGAGTCCGAGGACAAGCTTGAACCACAAAGGGGTTCGGTCTTTGAACCGCCATCCCAATAGTCCGCGTCCTTGCATTGTCGTCTCCGTTCCGTCGTTGGACGTAATTATTGAACCACTCTTGAAGCCCTGGTGGTACCTCAGTTTGAACTTTCAAGCGTGGCGTCATCCCGAGCGGAGCCGCTCCTACAGGCGGAGAGAGCGATCTCCCTGAAAATTGCGCCTTAGGAGATCCCTCCCGCGGCTGAACTGCGCCGCGGTTCGGGATGACGCAAAGGCGGAGATTCAAACTGTGCCACTACCTTAAACCCAGCGCAGAACATCTTAGTCTCAGCCATTAGTCTATAATCGCCAGTTTGTCCGGTGATTCGTGCGCATACTGCTGCTGAGCGACATTCACGCCAATCTCGAAGCCCTCGACGCGGCTCTGGCCGGCGCTCCACCCTTCGACGTGGTAGTGAACCTGGGCGACATCGTGGGCTACGGCGCCAGCCCGAACGAAGTGGCCGAACAGTCTCGCAAACTGGGAAAGACTTTCGTTCGCGGCAATCACGACAAAGCTGCCACCGGCGTGATGGACCTCGACGACTTCAACCCCATGGCCGCCGCGGCCGCGATCTGGACGCGCAACCAGTTGACGCCGGAAAATCTCGACTGGCTTCGCGGCCTGCCAGCGGGCCCTGTTTCGTTGCCGGATTTCCCCCAGGTGCAGTTGGTCCACGGCTCTCCTAACGACGAAGATGAGTACGTTGTCTCGTTGGGAGACGCCCTGGCCCCGCTGATCACCCTGACCATTCCTTTGACTTTTTTTGGCCACACGCACCTGCAGGGCGGATTTTTTGCCAACGGCTCCTCGGCCGACGGCTTCCGTCCCGAGTACCGCACCGTGGGACAGGCCGAAACAGTTCCGCTGCACTTGAAGCCCAACACGCGCTATATGATCAATCCCGGCTCCGTCGGTCAGCCCCGCGACGGCGACTGGCGTGCCGCATTCGCCCTGTTCGATACCGACGCCCAGGTCGTCCATTTCCACCGTACGCCCTACAATCTGAAGGCAGCGCAAGATCGCATCTTCGCAGCAAAACTCCCACCGCGCCTCGCCACGCGCCTGGCGGCGGGGCGCTGATCGTCAGTTCCGGATCTTTGGGTGGAACGAATCTGAGTGGAACGAACCTGGGTCGAACGACTCGCGGCGTCCGAACAAGGCGGGAATCCGAGGAAGATTTCTGTGGAAGAGCGGCCCTTCAGGGCCGCGTCCAGACTCGAACGGACAGCGCTTTAGCCCCGGCGAGAATCTCCACGTTGTAAACTCGGATTCATGCCTCCTCATTCGACCACCAAGCATCTCTTCGAAGCCCGCGAGAATCCACCCGAGCACCACCTGATCGCCCACAGCGACGGCGGCGCGCGCGGCAACCCGGGCCCCGCGGGCTACGGTGTGGTGATCAAAGATGAATCCGGACGCACGGTCGCCAGTCTGAGCGAATATCTCGGACACCAGACCAATAACTTCGCCGAATATCAGGGACTAATCGCGGCCTTGGAATATGCCATCGAGCACGGGCCTAAGGCACTGAAGCTGATCAGCGATTCGGAGTTGCTGGTGCGGCAGATCAAGGGAATTTACAAAGTGAAGAACGCCGTCCTGCAAGATTTGCACGGTCGGGCGAAAGAATTAATTGCGCGGCTCGACTGGTTCTCCATCGGCCACGCTTTCCGCGAACAGAATCAGGATGCCGACCGACTGGCGAACGAAGCCATGGACAAAGGCATGGGACGACGCACGGCAAGTGTGGACACAGCTGGTGTGGGCGCGGCCGACTCGCCCGCGCGGCCCGCGCGGCCCGCGGCTCAACAGCAGGAGTTTGAAGGGATCGTGCGCAATGGCAAAGTGGAGTTCCTGAACGGCACCCTGCCGGAAGCAACGCGCGTGCAAATGCGCGTGAGAAAGTGAGCGAAGGCTTCGCTGGAGACTGACCGCTACAAGCTATTCCGCCGCCGCCGAAGTATGGTCGTGCACAATCTTCCAGCCATTTATCATCCTGCGAAATACGAGTGTGAACAGCCCATGCGGCTTCTTCCCGTCCGACAAGGTCAACTGCCATGCACCGCGGACGAATGCCGCATCGTATCCCAGCATTTCGATCCGCAGATCGGAGAACTCCAGCCTTCCCATCTCGTGTCCCGGACTGTCGTACGTTGCCTTGTAGCGATCGAGTGTGGCCTGCCAGCCGCTGGCCTCTTTGGCGCCAGAAAAAAACGTTAGGTCTGGAGAATTAAGGTATCCCGCCATGAAGCCATCCAGATCGTGGCGGTTCCAGGCCTCCTGTTGTGTGCGCAGCACCTGCTCGACGGCTGCCCTGCCCATTTCCTTGATCGCGTTCTTGCCATCTTCCGGAGTCACGATTTGTGGCGATGACTGTGCCGCTGCGGAAACGGCGGCCACTAACACGATCGCCAAGTGGAAAGTGTTCTTGTTCATTCTTGCTCCGTTTCAAATTCCTAATGCGCTTCTTCTGTCGCCGGCGCGGCGTCAGGCGTGTCCAACTTTTGGACGACCGCATGCGAAGTCAGCGGCGGCGGCTCGAACTCACCTGCGTCCTTTCCCGCCATCGCCACCGTCATGAAATTCATCCAGATGGGCAACGCCGCGTGAGCTCCCGTTTCTTTCGCGCCCAGAGATTTTTTTTCGTCATAGCCCACCCAAACGCCGCAGGTCATGGTGGGAGAGAATCCCATGAACCAGGCATCGGTAAAATCGTTGGTCGTCCCCGTTTTGCCCGCCACCGGAAACGGCAGTTTCGCGGCGGCGATTCCGGTGCCGTGCAGTACCACCTCGCGCAGCATTGAAGTCATGATGCGGGCGGTGCGCTCGCTGATCACATCCTTCACGTCGGGAAAATCTTCCTCCAACACGCGCCCTTCGTAGTCGGTCACGCGCGTAATGTAGCGCGGCGTCACGCGCACGCCGTCATTGGGGAAGACACTATACGCCGAGGTCTGCTCGATCAGCGCAATTTCCGCCGACCCAAGCGCCACCGGCAGATACGGCGGCAGCTTCGCAGTGATGCCAAAGCGGGCCGCATATTCGATCACGTTTTTAATGCCAACTTTATCGGCCAGTTTCAGCGCCGGAATGTTACGCGACTGGGCCAGTGCCCGCCGCAGCGTAATGATGCCTTCGAATTTCTCGTCGTAGTTGTGCGGAGTGTACGGTCCGGACGGAGTCTCAAAGCTGATTGGCTCATCGAGAATCGTGTCGTCGGGACTCGCGCCGCCGTCGATTACCGTCGTGTACACATACGGTTTGAACGATGATCCGACCTGCCGCATGGCCTGCGTGACGCGATCAAACTTCGAGTCGTTGAAATCGCGCCCGCCCACCATCGCCTTGATTCCGCCCGTAGCGTTGTCGATGGCCAGCAGCGAGCCTTGCGCGCCGGAATCCTGCTCCAGGCTGACGCGCGCCGCGCCGTTGGTTCCAAGGCTCAGAATTTTTACGTAGCAGACATCGCCGGTTTTGAGAATGTCTGCCAGTTTTTGTTGCGTCCAAGCCACATCGGCCTGTCCAAGAGCCGCGGTGTAACGTCCAAACTTCAGCGTGGCGATGCCGGTGCCCGCAGTGGTCACCAGCGCGTGGATGTATCCGTTGGCCTCGGGCTCGTCATCCCAGTCGGGATGAAAATATTTATCGAGAACCACGCCCTCTGCCACTACATTTTCGAGATGGCCCTTCCAGCCATGGCGCCGTTCATAGGCCGCCAGGCCGTCGAGCACCGACTGGTTCGCGGCCCTCTGCAGCTCGACATCGAGCGTGGTGTAAACCTTCAAGCCACCTTCGTGCACCTGATCGGCGCCGTACTTGTTTTCGAGGTAGCGTCGAATCTCCTCCACAAAATAAGGCGCCAGCGAATTCGGGTCGTGCGACAGATGCAGCACCAGCGGCGACGAGCGCGCGTCGGCCGCCTGTGCCGCCGTGATCTTGCCATCTTCCAGCATGGCGTTGATCACCAGATTGCGGCGTTTCTGGGCTTTGTCTGGATGGCTGATTGGCGAGTACACCGTCGGCCCTTTCGGCAATCCCGCGAGCAGCGCCGCTTCCTCCAGAGTCAGATTCTTGGCAGGCTTGCTGAAGTAGAACTCCGACGCGGCTTCGAAGCCGTACACGCCGTGGCCGAGAAAAATCTGGTTCGCATAGAGCGTGAAGATTTGCGGCTTGGTAAACCGGCGCTCGATCTGAATGGCCAGCATCGCCTCCTGCACTTTTCGTTGCCAGCGGCGGTCGGGCGACAGAAAAAGATTGCGCGCGAGCTGCATAGTCAACGTCGACGCGCCCTGCACCTTGCCGCCCGATTCAATGTCGCGATACGCCGCGCCTACGATCCGCACGACGTTGATGCCGGAGTGTTTGTAGAAATCCTTGTCTTCAATCGAGACCAGCGCGTCGCGCAACACTGGCGGGAAGTCATCGTAGTTAGCCACCACACGCCGCTGCAGCGCGAACGAGCCAATCACGCGCTCGTGATCGTCATAGAGTTCCGTGATCGAACTCGGCCGGTAGGCTTCGAGCGCGTCAACCTGCGGCAGGTCCGTGGTATAAACCAGCAACAACCCGGCCGTCGCCCCGACCAGCACTGCCACCAGCACGAGCAGGCCGAACAGCACGCGGCCCACCAGCCTGCGCCCGCCGATTTCAACCTCGGGAAGATTTTCGTAGAGAGACTTCATCACGAGTCGAGGTCAGGATAGCATTTCGCGTGGACTTCCTCGCGATGCGTTCGCGTCTTGTTGTGCGTTAGGGCCACAAAAGAAATCGCGCGCCGGTTCGGCGCGCGATCAAACTCTTTCTCGGAATGACAAGGACAAGAAGCAGATTCCTCGGTTGCCGTCGCTTTCGCTCCGGCCGCGCTCGGAATGACAAGATAGACTAGCTGGCCCTGCTCTTCAGCACTTCCACGGCCTTATTCAACTGATCATCCACCGGGTTCTTCGGTTTAGCTTCCTGGTCGGTAGCGGGCGTGGCATCCTCATCGTCCGGACCTACGGAATCATCGGCGACATCGGCCACCAGAACGTTGGGCGTGATCGCCGCGTCTTGAATCGCCTTCCCGCTGGGCGAGTAATACTTCGCCACCGAGAGGATCAGCGCGCCGCCATCCGGCAGATCGATCGTCTTCTGCACCGAGCCGTCGCCGAAAGTCTTGTCGCCCACAACGTCGCCGCGGGCATTCTCCAGAATCGCGGCCGCAACTATCTCAGCCGCGCCCGAAGTTCCCCGGTTTACCAGAACCGCGACCGGAAGAGTGGTAATGTCCTTCGCGGGATCGGCATTGAACGCCTCGCGAGGAAATTTCTGCCCCTGCAAATAAGTGATCGTGCCGTGATTGAGGAACAAATTCGCCGCCGCGACGCCCTCACTCTCGTCGCCTTCGGCGCAGTTGCGCAGATCGAGCAGAATCTTTTTCGCGCCCGATTTCTCCAGCGTCTTGATCTTCGAAGCAATCTCCTGCGCCTTGCCCTTGGTCAGGGCTTCGACTTTCACATAGCCGATGCCGTCGTCCATCATTTTGTCGGCCACGGGAGGAATCATCACCACATCGCGGGTGATCGAAACCTTCTGCGGCTCGGCCTTGCGCGCGCGCACCACCGAAACGTTCAGAGTAGATCCCGGCGCGCCGGCGATCAGGTTGCGAATCTCGGGCAACGACATTTCCCGCGTGCTTTGCCCTTCAATCGATTCGAAGATGTCGGTCTGCTCAATCCCCGCCTTCTCGGCTGGCGATCCCGGCAACACGGCCACGACGGCCGCATAACCAAAGCGCTTCGACACCACGGCACCAATTCCGCCCTTGGATTCTGACCTGTGAGTCTTGAAGGCCTTATAGGCGTCGGCCGACATGTAGCTGGAGTTGGAATCGAGCGACTCCAGAAGCCCATGCAGCGCGCCGTCGGTCACCTTTGGAATGTTCGGCTCCTCCACGTACTCACTGCGCACGCGCGAGAGCACTTCACTATAAACCTGTAACTGACGGTAGGAGCCGTCGTTGGAGGAGGCGTGCACGCCTCCCATGGAACCCACGACGACGAACAACAATACGGCAAAGGAGGTTACGAGAATCGCTGCTTTAGTTTTCATGGACATCGGCTTTGATCTTCTTCCGGAAGGAACGGCTTCCCCACAAACTCTGACTATTATATCTCTCAATCTACATTGTAGATGCGGATTTCGGCGGTCCGGGTGCCTGCTATGAGCCTTCGGTCATTTGGGGCGTGAGACCTGCCCACCGTCCTCAACAAAACAATCAGGTTCTTCTCAGGATGCCGGCTTGAAGCCGATGGTCAGCGAAGTTTGCACCTGTACCGGCCGCCCGTTCATGGTGTAGGGCTTGAACTTCCAGCGCTTCACGCCATCGATCGCGGCTCGGGCAAATCCGAGGGATCCCTGCAGGAACTTGGCATCCTGCACCGTACCGTCGCGGCCGATCAGAACCTGCAGAACCACCATCCCCGGCTGCCCGCTGGAGTTGGCAGGATAGGATGGCGCGGGCTGGTCGGTCAGCAGCGCTCGCTCGGCGGCTTCGCCAACGACGACGGGCTCGATCGAGGGCATCGCCGACTCGACCGGGCGGTTTCCGCTGGCTTCGGGAGTCGTCGAGGCCATTTGCGACTTCAGGCTCGAAGGAACGTTGCCCGATGAAGCAGCAGATTGCGACTGCT
>JBELAE010000056.1:0-18109 GCA_049509155.1 Candidatus Sulfotelmatobacter sp. | reverse complement strand
TCGGTCGCTTTGTTTTCAGCGGCCTTGTTCTCGGTCGCAGGAGCTTTGTAGGGCGCTCCCGCCTGCTTGGCTGCTACCACGCCTGCGCCGCTAAACTCGCCTGCTTTCGCTGTTGCAGCGATTGCCGGACGGCCCTGGTTCACAGACGCCAAGAGTTCGTGGTTGGTACTGGCAGCGTGTACGTGCTGGGTTTGCATCGCTGTGGGCGGCGTGTGCTGTCCGCGTGACGCCGTCTCTTCCGCGGCGGTAGCATGAGCGGTAATTCCACCCGTGCCACCGTTATAGCTGACATGGTTTACCGTGGTTTCGTTGATTACGGTTTTGTTGTATACGTTGTGAATGTTCGTGACATTCACGTTATTCACCGAGGTGTTGTAGCTGAAGGCTCCGTTGTTCCAGTATCCGCCGCCGTAGCCGACACCACCATAGCCGAAGCCGTAGTTGACGCCACCGTAGAAGCCGACCTGGTCGCCCCAGTAGCCTTCATTCCAGGCGAATGCGTCGCCGCCCCAACCCCAATAGCCAGGAGTCCAGAGCAAGCCAACGCTGGGTGGTTCGACCCAAGTACCCGGCACCCAGTAGTAGCCTTCATCCCCATTCGCCCAATAACCGGGAGTCCACAAATAACCTTCGGCGGGAACCATGGGTTGGGTGTAAATCGGCAGCGCGGGCGGAGCGATGGTGATGGCCACGCCGAACTGCGCGAACGAAGCGGCCGGTATTGCCAATATCACAACTGCCAGCAACAGAAAGCGGATGTTACGCATTTTGAACCTACCTTGCCAGATCATCCTTCGATTGCCCGGTTCGACCTTGGGAGCTGCGGGCTGCGTGGAGTAAGAGGCGACGCGCGAAGCGTCATATGCAAGGATTGCACGGACGCATTGTCAGGTCTGTGCACTTTGGCTCACTTTTGGGAATGGCGGAATTGGCGCCGGGGAAGTTTTTCCGAGATGTCTTGCTGGTGCGGGAAACAAAAAAGGCGCGAGTCCCGAAAGCGGGCCCGCACCGTTTCTTAAGTCTTATGCTGCGCTGTTTTTCTTAGGCGCAGGATTGGCAGTGCGTGCCGCAGAACGATCCTGTTGCTCGGTATGCAGCTTCGCAGCTTCGCCATCGTGCTGAACTGCATGCTGACTGTGCCCGTGAGCCAGATAAGCGTGGTGTGCCGCTTTTTCGTACTCCTCGGCCTGATTGTATTTCGCTGCCTCGTTGAAATGGTAGGCTGCTTTCTCATGGTCCCGGGCGGCGTGGTGGTAATGCTCCCAAGTCTTCGACATGTATTTCTCCTTAGGTTTAGACGGCTCGACAGTTCGACGGCTGGGCGCCTCGGCTAGGGCGCAGGACTGGACGAAGAAGTGGACGCAGTTAAACGGTTTGCGCCGTGCGCCACATATTCCGGATCAACCAATACTTCTTCGTCCGCTCAGCAGGTTAATGACCAGGACCACCAACGCAACTACCAGGAGCAAGTGGATCAGCGCTCCACCGATATGCAGGCTGAAACCTAGGAGCCACAAAATCAAAAGAACAACCAGAATTGTCCAAAGCATAGCAATCTCCCTTTACACGCGCGAAGTGAATCTCATCGCGTTCGCACGAGAACCGCTTCGCGCAAACCGGGAAGAGAGTCGAAATCGAATCAAAACCGCAGCCAGCGCTGAATCACAAACAGCGCCAGCCCGATTCAACAAATACCTGTTACTGATCGTGAGTGTTGTCGTTCTCTTACTGTTTCTGTATGACCGCCTGGACCTTGGCTCCGTGAACTTCCGCAACGAACGGCTGAGCTACGACTGGAACCGGCACCTGGCCCGACAGTAGTTCGTGAGTTGTGACGCTGCGTCCATAAATCGCACGCCGGGAATCATTGTCCTGGCGGAACGATGCACCGGTCAGCGTGAGACCAGCGAATACGCCTTTGGCGCGGGAGTAGGTGAGGATTCCCGTGTCCAGTTTCCAATCGACACCGGCTTCGGCATGGCGTCCAACCGGACCCGCCGCTGCGGAAACGTCACCGCCAACCTGGAAATTGCTCTCGAGCAGTTTTTTCATCGCCATGTCACTCTGAAAGACCATGACCACATCGACTGCTTCAACGCCAATCTGCAGGCCCCAGCTTCCGCCGGAGATCGTGATGAATGCGGGCGCGCTCCAGCCATCTGCCGTGCGGCAAGTAGCTACGCCCTTGCCTCCTTCAGCGCCAAACACAAACCCGCCTTTTACCATGTGCGGGATAACTGCCACGCACTTGGCATGTTCCAATACTTCGTCAGGAATCCCCTTGTCAGGCATCCCCATAATTTCATGCAGCACCATGGTGGCGTTATCCAGGCGGTCGGTAGCGTCTTCACGCGCCGATCCTGCCCAGCACAGACTACCGAGACTTAACATCGCGAATACGAAAATTACTTTCTTCATTGAACAGCCTCATTTCTGTAATCCACTGCGCCGCCCGTCCAGCGTCGCGCCGTTTCTCGAACGCGAATCTGGGATAGAAGTTCAGACGAACAGGGTCACTTCCGACGTTAGCAAATCAGCATTCGATGGTCTGTGCAATTGTGCTCATAGCGGTTGCACGGAACTGCCGACGTCATGTCGCCATAAGAGCTGAGGCTTCTTGTTCGGTGCGCGTTCCAGCTTGCGCTCGGCAGCGAATATGGCGTGGTCTTGCCGCGGGCTTGCCGCGCTCTTGCCGCGATTTGGTCGGCCTGGCTGGATTTTGTCGGTGGAAAGGAATCACATCATTGAGGCTGTTTGTTGTTCTCGGCTTGAAGGGCCTTGTCGCCGGTTTCCCGGCCTCTTCGAGGTTGAGATAATTTCTTGAGGGGCTGTGGTGGGTTCCTGCTGGTTCGCCCCGAGTCTTTAGCCCACTTTATGCCGGCCGAAGGCTTATCTAGTGCGGACTCGTCGCCCGGCCCCTCATGAACTTCAGGGCTGACTCCGAGTCTGTCCGCGGTCTGGACATCAAGCTGCCCCGTGACCGGCAGATTCTCAGCCTTCTGAAATCCGCGGATGCTTGCCCGCATTCTGAGACCAGGCACTCCGTCGATCTTTCCGTGATAGTGTCCTCTGTCCTGCAGAGTCTGTTGCGTCTTCTTTATGTCGTTCTTTCCGTCGTTCCAGTGTGCGTCCGACGGGGCTTCTATTATGGGATTGACTCCCGATGCCCGCGGCGCCGGACGTGGCCCTGAGATCCACGTCGTTAGTAGTGCAAAGACAATCCCGGAGCATCCGATTTTGCCGGCGAACAACATTCCTTCTCCTCTGACTTGGTGTACAGGTGGGCGCGCAGCAACGAGAGAACGGGTCTCGCTGTGAGGTCTGGCGGGCAACCTATCCTCATTAGCACACCCTTAACTTAGGGCACACCCTTACATTCGCGCATTGGAACTGCTTAATACTGTGCTGAATGGATCATGTCGTGAAATGGCAGACACAAATCGGCTCACGCCGTTTCGACAGAAGGGTTTTCATGGGAGATTAGCGCCCGGCGTGTTTGGGGCTGCGCAGGCAGTGGGGGGCGTGCTCTTAGTGCACAACTCTACAGCGCGGACGTCGCAGACCGACTCCGTCATTCGCCCGAGCTTTGCGTGGCGGGCGGTTTATTTAGCGGGCGCCGCGTTCTTGGGAGAATCGGCGCGCCAGACGTAAAGAAATTTTTCGTCGCTCGAAGTCACTACCGGGATATTTTTCTCGCGCGTTACCCGGTTCAAAGCTGAGCGCAGATTCTGCATCTTCTCGCCGTTCAGACCGGCCAGCGGAATCTTTACCGCTTGCTGCTCTTTCAGCCGTGCGAGGTCGGCCAGAATGTCCGCCACTACCTTACGATGCTTTCCCTTGCGGCCCTGCGGAACGTCGCTTCGATTCACTGCTGCGTAGTGAGTGTCGCTTGCGTTTTCGTTGCGTGCCATGGTGGGCCCCCGAGTGTACGCTACCGTACCGCTGAAATCCTACTGCAAAGAATCGTATCCTGCAACTAAGAATCTATGGCAGATCGAGCGCAGCGTATTGCCCCCCCCCTCGTACGCTAACCCTAATATTGTCAGCAAGATGCTGCGCATGCCTTGAACAAAGACCTGCTAAGAGTTCACCCGTACGAAGTCAAAATGGTTACAGTTGTGCAAGGTGTGAGTGCCCGAGAGGCTTCGAGAGAGAGTCGTCAATGCTTTTGCAATCGCCCCTCGGACAGAGACTGAGAGAGAGCGTAAACATGGTCAGAATCGCAGTGGGTAAGAATACGCGGGAGTTCAACCCGAACACCTTCCTCGCGACTATCGGCGAAGGCAGAAAGATTGTTCAGCTGCCGAAAAAGCAGACGATCTTCACCCAAGGAGACAAGGCAGACTCGGTTTTTTACGTGCAGAAAGGTAAGGTCCGCCTCACCGTAGTTTCCAAGACCGGGAAGGAAGCGACCATCGGCATTGTGGGCGAGGGAAACTTTTTTGGCGAGGGATCGCTGGCGGGTCAGTTGCTGCGCATGGGATCGGCGGAGTCCCTGACGGATTGCGATCTTCTGCGTGTGGAAAAGAAGGCGATGCTCAGCGCGCTCCACCGGGAACACACGTTTTCCGATCTGTTTGTGGCCTATCTGCTGGCGCGGAACATCCGCTATGAAGAAGATTTAGTCGACCAGCTCTTCAATTCCAGCGAAAAGAGACTCGCCCGCATTCTGCTGCTGCTGGCTCATTTCGGCAAGGAAGGCGTTCCTGAAACCGTTGTCCCTAAGATCAGTCAGGAAACCCTGGCTGAGATGATCGGCACGACGCGCTCGCGAGTTAGTTTCTTTATGAACCGGTTCAGGAAGTTGGGCTTCATCCATTACAACGGTGGTCTCAAGGTGCACAGCTCGCTGCTCAATGTCGTTCTCCACGACTAGCTTTTTCCTTCCAGCGCAGTATTCCCGAAATAGACCAGACAGGGTTTGAAAAAACAGTCGTTGTGCAATTTTGAACAGTTGCACTGAAAGATCGCTTGCTAACTTCTTCGAAGCTACAAAAGTTGCGATGCCATGGTGCGGCAGCGGTTGAGCCGAGAAGAAGAAGGTTGACGATCATGTGTACATACAACAATGCCAAGATCTGGTTACCAGCGTTCCTATTGCTCGTTTTCGCCACCGGATGCAGCAGTTCGAACAACATCACCAACCCCAACTCAGTTCCGCCTACCGCGATGTCTGTAACCCCTCTCAGTGCTTCGACTGGGGGGTGTTCTACGACGGTGGTAACCGCCGCCTTCAGCGTGGCCATGAATCCCGCCACCCTCACGGCAACGACTTTTACGTTGACCGGACCGGGCACTACCCCGGTGGCCGGCGCAGTTACCTACGATGCGCCAGCCAACACGGCGATCTTCACGCCGGCCAGCGCTCTCGCACTGAACACCGCTTATACGGCCACCATTACGACCGGAGCCAAAGATTCGGTCGGCGTCGCACTCGCCAATAACGTTGTATGGAGCTTCACAACCTCGGGCGAAGCCTGTGTTCCGCCCACCGCGCTTTCCGGAGCTCCGGCTAGCGGCGCTGTCGGCGTCTGTTCCGCCACGGTAGTGACTGCCGTTTTCAACGAGGCAATGAATCCCGCCACCATCAACACTACAACCTTTACTTTGACCGCTGGTACTCCACCTGTGGCCGTGGCCGGAGTAGTTACTTTTGCTGGATCAACCGCGTCTTTCACACCTACAAGCGCTCTCGCATTGAATACCGCCTATACCGCCACCATCACTACAGGGGCGCAGGACATCAATGGCGATGCGCTGGCGAACAACCTGATATGGAGCTTCACTACCGCTGCCGCGGCATGCGCAGCGCCCACTGTGATCTCCGCAGCTCCAGCCATTGGAGCTACCGGCACATGTGAGAACACAGCAGTTATTTCCACCTTCAGCGTGGCCATGAATCCGGCCACGATCAACAGCACAACGTTTACTGTGACAGCGCCGGGCACTCCACCTGTGGCGGTGGCAGGAACTGTTAGTTACGATGCGGCAAGCGCTGCCGCGACCTTCACACCCACGAGTCCGCTCGCCCTGAACACACTCTATACCGCAACCATCACCACGGGAGCTCAGGATATCGCTGGCGATCCGCTAGCCAGCGATTATGCATGGACCTTCACCACATCGACGACTGCATGTAACGCCTCGGTCCCGTTGGGAACGGCCTGCATGTTTGGAATTCTCGCCGCCACCCCCGCTGTTGCTAACAGCGGACCCACCGCCGTTACCGGAGATATCGGAATATTTCCGGCTGCCGCGATTACAGGATTCCCTCCGGGAACTATGACCGGCGCGGAGTTCGCGGGCGATGCGGTCGCCCAGACCGCGCAGGGTGACCTGACTACGGCGTATAACTTTGCCGCAGCGGCAGCGGGCGGAGCGATCCTTACCGCTGATATCGGAGGGGAGACGCTCGCTCCTGGCGTTTATAAGACGACCAGCTCCCAGCCCTCGCTGGGAATCACTGGGGACCTTACGCTGGCCGGCAATGGAGTCTACATCTTCCAGATCGTGTCGACGTTGACCACCGCGTCCAACAACAGCGACGTCATTCTAAGTGGCGGCGCTACGGCTGAAGACGTGTTCTGGCAGGTCGGCAGTTCGGCGACGCTGGGAACGACTACGACCTTTGCGGGAACCATAATGGCTCAGGCGTCCATCTCGCTCGACACCGGGGCAACGCTGAATGGCAGAGCGCTGGCCCGCACCGGCGGAGTCACATTGCTAAGCAATCCGGTGAATGTACCGTCCTGTCCATAGGGCATTGGGGAGTGAGGCCAGCTTGCAGCTGGCCCACTCCCCGACAACCTAATGACGGGCAGGAGAAACTTGATTTCGGTAATCGAGCGCGCTTTTTCCAAGGGAGTGAACGCATGGGTTTATCGGTTGCCAGAGAGTATGTTTTGAGCAGTTTCGGGCAGCTTTGAGAGGGCTTTAGGTGGCAAGATCTGTTTCCTGGAGTGTGAACCATGTCTCCATCGGTTTATCCGGAAGGCGCAAGCGCGGTCGTCCTTTGCATTGACGATAGCCAGGATATGCTGGACTGCGAAAGGGCATTCCTCGAAAGCTTTGGCTATACCGTTCTGACCGCTCCCAACGGCGGCAGGGGACTGGAGCTGGCTTCCCTGTATTCGGTCGACGTTGTCCTGCTTGCCTACTTCATGCCAAGAATGAACGGGCAAGAGGTTGCCCTTGAACTGAGGCGGCTTCGGCCGCAAGCCTCGATCATCCTAATCACGGATGGCGCGGGTGTTCCGGACCAGACATTGAACCTGGTGGACGCCCTCGTCGCCAAGGAAACTTTGTCCAGCCAGTTGTTGCCCACGATCGCGGAGGTGTACGGATGCGCACAGATTCGTCCGGCCACCTACGACGCATAAGGCGGGGCAGTCGATGAGAAGCTTTATCTGATTAAGGGACCAAGACCCCGGGACCAATTCAGCCCACCGTGTGACCACGCCATCCCCGAATTGCTTTTTTGCGGAACTCTTGGCATCGCTGTGAGGATCGTATCAGTGGCAACTGGGGCTGTCCGCGAACACACCGGCCACCAGCATGGCGTTGAGAAACTTGCTGCAATCTGAAATCTTGGCCAGCAGAGGATCGTTCTGTGCGGCAGACGGATTGAGGTTTTGCTCCGCATTCAGTGACAGGATGCTGGCCTGGGCATTGCCGTCCCACTGCCCCAGGTTGGTGAACTCACTCTTGAGCAGTTGCAGGGCTAACCTGTCGGAGTCGGTCGTCGCCGCCACAGACGCCTTCCCCAGGCTCTCCTGCGCCCGGACTAGGTGATCGTGCAGTAAGGGCGCGAGCCAGGTTCCGCCCGCCACTCCCGACCGAAGCGCGGAGGAAATGGCGCCCTTCCACTCCCGCATCTCCGCCAGTTGGGAGATACCCGCCTGGGCGAACTCTTTCGACAGTCCCTGCACTACCGGCTCCGGTTTTGCGCCCGTGTCGGGTGCTGGGCCGGTTAATACGACGCGACCGGTTTCGAAGCGCACGGTGGCGTCCATGATGCGCGCCAGCGTTTCGACCTCCACGTAGGAATGGCCGTCGATCAGCACGACCGCTTCAGCGGCCGACTTCCCGTTCACCACCAACGTTTTTTTCTGGGCCGCGCTCTGAGCGGCTGCATGGCCGGCGAACGCGAGACATAGCGCGAGTGACGTAGCGGAGAGGAAACACGAGAATTTGTCCATAATTGTGTCGCGCAAGTAGTGCCCATGCGATGTGGCGAGTGAACCCAGGTTCACTGGTTACGAGTTCACTTATCGCGGCTGCGTCGTTGCGGTCGCCGAAGCTTGCACGGGCGAGGCTAACTCCGGATTGGATGAGACGCCCGCCGGGGTTTGCTTGGTCGGCGGAATTTCGGTTCCCGCGGGATAGATGAGAATCTGCACTGCACCCCAGCCGGGATCGGAGCTTCCATCGGTCAGCTTGCCCATGCCCAGAGTTTTGAGTTGGCTGTCGTCAAATCCATAGTTCTCGACTAGATATTCGCGCACCACCATGGCCCGGGCTTCAGTTAATACCAGGTCTTTCTGCGTGTCGCCCGCCGCGCCAGCCGACACCACGATCACCGCAAAGCCAAACTGGTTGTTAGCCAGGAACTCGCCGCCGGCGGCCAGAGATTTTTGGTTCTTCAGCTTGGCCGAATCCTGCTTGTCGAAAAGTTGTTTTGCTAAGTATGAGAATTGCTTGGTTGGAGTGCCCGGCGGCAGGCGCTCGATCTCATACTTGGCCAGCTCGGCGGAGTCTTCGTATCCCCGGCTCTTGAAATACCCGCGCAGCAGGAAATTATGCTTCATGGCTTCCATATTCTCCTGGAAGTCGGTAACTCCGGCTTGCGCATGGGTCATCGTGTCGTGCATGGCGGCCGAGGTCAGTTCGAGGTTGGTATAGAGCTGTTTGTCGTTGACCAGCGCTCCTGCCGTTCCCTGGCCGGTATTGATCTTGGCGCTGATCGAGTTCAGATTCGCACTCAACTTCGTGACGTTCTGAATCGCAAGCTGGCTGCTGTCGAGAAGGCCGCTGGCCTGATCCAGCAGGTCCGCCATTTCGAGCGGCGGCTGGCTGGCGATGGTTTCCCCATCGCTCACATCATGGGATTTCGCCGAACCAAATGAGATGGCAAGAAACTGATTTCCCAGCAAACCCTCCGTTTCGATCGTCGCCACCGAGTCCTGCTTGATGATTTCGTGGGTCGAGTTGCCGAGATCCATGATGACCGTAACCTTTTCGCCCGGCTTGTGTGGCAGCAGAATGTTGCGGACTGTGCCGCTATGCACGCCGCCCACGCGCACGTCGGCTCCTGCATCCAGGCCGACCACGTTGTCGAATTGTGCCTTCAACTGGTAGGTCGAGGTGAATAGATATTGCTTGCCTCCGATGATGAACACACCGACCACTAGAATTGCCAGTGTCGCAACGATGAAAGCTCCTAAGCGCGCCACTCTCGACATGTGTCCTCCTGCGAACGCCTCAAACCAAAATTACGAATGCTTTAGAAATTCCCTGACAAATTCGATGTCACTCTTCTGCAGTTCTTCAAAACTGCCTTCAATCACAACATTCCCTTCATTAAGCAGGGCAAGACGGTCCGCGATCGTTTTCGCGCTGTGCAGATCGTGAGTCACTACGATGGATGCCATGTGATGTTCCTCTTGAAGCTTGAGGACCAGATCATCGATTTCCCCGGAACTGATGGGGTCAAGACCGGCAGTCGGCTCGTCGAGCAGGAGAATGTCCGGCTCTAAAGCCAGAGCCCGCGCCAGCCCCGCTCGTTTCTGCATGCCGCCGGAAATATCCGATGGCATCTTCGCAGAAGCGTTTTCCATCCCCACTTCCGCCAGGAGCGCGCGAACCCGGTCGCGCCGCTCGGGCTTCGACATTTCCCTTCTATGATGCTGCAGCGGAAACGCCACGTTCTCCTCAACGGTCAGCGAGTCGTAAAGCGCGGCATGCTGAAACAGAAAACCCATCTTCGTCCGGATGGTCCCAAGTTGGTCGAGAGCCATGCCTGCAATGTCCTGCCCGTGGATGCGCACCGATCCTGCATCAGGCTTCTCCAGGCCGATGATCACCCTCAGCAACACACTCTTGCCAGTGCCGCTGCGCCCTAGCACCGCCAGCGTTTCGCCACGGTTCACCGCAAGGGTGATCCCATTCAAAACCGCTTGGCTTCCGAAGGATTTACGCAGGCCCTCGACGGCGACAACCGGCGCGCTGCCGTCTGCCTCGTCTTTGCCTTGCTGGATGGCCGTGTCAGCCGCGGTTTGCTGGAGTGTATCCATAATTGTTTTCGCAATGTTTCCCAATCAATCTCAATCATCCTTTACGGGAAGAATATGAGAATGAGTTTCACCAGCACCACATCCGCCAGAATCACGAACAGTGATGACAACACCACCGAGTTCGTGGCTGCGCGGCCCACGCCCGCAGCGCCTCCATTCGTTCTCATGCCCTGAAAACACGCGATCAGCCCGATGATCAGGCCAAACACGGCGGTCTTGAAGGTAGGCGGCAGCAGGTCGTTGAAACTGGCGCCGTTAAAGCCGCTGTTGATGAACTGATGCAGCGACAGTGGCTCAACCAGGGCCTGCGCAACCCAGCCCATGAACAGGCCGCAGGCGTCGCCCGCCAGGGTCAGCAAAGGCAGCATCAGGATGCAAGCCAGGATGCGGGTCGCCGCCAGCAGCCGATATGGATTTACCGCGGACGCCTCAATGGCATCGATCTGCTCGGTCACTTTCATCGACGCCAGCTCTGCGCCAATGCCCGCGCCCACTCGGCCGCTCACCACCAGACCCGTAATGATCGGTCCGGTCTCGTGGATCACGGAGAACACGATCGCAGCGGGAAGCAGCGATTTGGCTCCGAATCGAGTCAGGCTGTAGCGGGCTTCCAGCGAGAGCACAACACCCGTTGCGGCTCCGGCCAAGGCGACGAGCGGGAGAGATTTTGATCCCACTTCGTCGAGCTGTCGAAAGAGTTCGCGGAATTCGAACGGCGGCGTAAAGCCTGCACGCAGCACTTGCCAGAAAAAGATTCCGAGATCTCCGAACCATTCCAGAAACTCCGTTACTGCGCTCTTGGAAAAATTCACTGCCGCGGAAGTCACGGGGGGAGCTGCGGGCGAAGTGGTGGGAGCAATGAAAGGTGCGCGCTGGCCGGGAGGTGAGCGCATCACTTCGGTTGCGGTTAGGGTTTCGTCTGTCACGGAGTCGGATCCGAATCTGGCGCCCCGTGCCGATTGTTCAGGTGGGCGTGGGAGAGCCACGAGTGTGGTCCGCTATACAGGAACTCGATAGCCAGGTTTGAAGCTGCATACTCGAGCAGGCCGTAGCTGCCCATGCGGAAGGCATCCTTGGCGTCGTAGCGGTCGGGATACCATCCATAGACCGCCGTCGTTGTGCCCACGTAGGGTGCGACGACAGCAGCAAACGAAAAGGCGCGATGGCCATCGGCGCCGCGCCGTCCGGTGAAGCTCGAGATCAGGGCATGCTTGATCCGCGGGGACACGCCTTTGCACTCGCAGCGGTAATACAACGTATCCTCGTGGAAGGCCTGCGCGAGTGTATAGCGGGTCGTGGTGGTCACCGCCCCGACGGCGAAGGCAGAGCCGAATCTCTCGCCGTAACCCGCCGCGCCTTGCCTCCACTCAGGCGGTGTTTTAGTGGCCTGATCAAAGCCGCCCACAATGACAGCGGCGTCGATGGGATACGGTCCAAAGGCGTCGAAGAGATAGTTGCGCAGCTTTACTTTTTTCGTCGGACGGGTGTATGTCAGGTACAGATGCGCGGGGGGCGCGACCGCAACAGTGCCTGAGGAGCTTTCCGCATCTGCCAGGGTTTGCGCCTGCGCCTGCAGTGCTGCCGCGGCCAGCAGCAGGACTACCGCGAATAATGTTCGGCGCAATTTCATTCCGCTGTCCCCCTGCCGCTGTCCCGCAGGAAAGTTCCAACCTGCGAGAGCAGATGCTCCTATAACGTGAGCGGACAAGTTCCGTGGTCACACTGGCACGCGATCTCGACTTCACCCGATCCCGCTTCCTTGCAAGCTTGACCGCAGTATTCGTCGCCAGGTTGCGCTGCGCACCGGCATGGAAGGTGGGCACATTTAGTCTGCTCAGTTTTCGTCATCATTGTTCTCCTTGTTCTCCTTGGTTCAAACTCGGACGTCAAATCCGGTTCCTACAGCGTTAATGGTTTGCCGGCGTTCCTAGTCGTTTCAGAACCTGGTCGTTTCAGAACTGGTCGTTTCAGAAATCGATCCGCGCGACCCACCAGAATTGCGATCGGCAGCCGCAACGTGCGGACCTCCGGATCGTCGCCGCTGGTCGCGCGGACTGCGATGCCGTCCCCGTCATCAAACGGATCGGAAACAATCGCGAACCGCTCGCCATACATGTTGATGTGCCTGGACACAGCGAAGCCCAGATCCCTGATCTTGCCGCAGCTATCGGAAGCGATGGCGCCGCCGTTGGTAATGTTCACTGTGTTCCGCCGTTCTCTGCCGGAGTTGCGCGCGCCGTACTGTTTCGTTGGCCGGAGACGATTACTTATTCCCCGACGGCTTTTTCCACTTGTCCGATCACGCCTTGAACCTTGCCAGTCACCTTCTCCGCTTTGCCGGAGTCCTCCAGGTCGGGGTCGTTCGTGGTTTTGCCGACCACCTCTTTGATCTTCCCTTTTACTTCGTGAAGCGTGCCTTCAGCCCGGTCCTGCGTACTTGGTTTCATCTTCGGTTCCTTTCTCCTGCTCAACCTTCAGGCAACTTCTTTTCGTTCTACTTCGATTGGCACCTCGACCAGTTCTTCGAACAAGGACCGGTAGTGAATCATTGCAGTTCTGAGGTCTTCGGTGGTAGCTGCGTCTTTCCCAACCCGAAGCGCGATCTCATGCGCCGACCGGTAGTTCTCCACTACCCGGGGGTGGTCGACGGAAATATCGGCGGCACGTTGTTCGAAATCGGCCACCGGGTATCCGCGTGCCTTCATGACCGAAGACACCAAGTCATCGGCTTCGGCGACGGCTCCCTTTGGGGAATCGACAAAGCGCGACTGCACGGCCTGCCACTGTTTCGAATAGCGTTCGTGTTCCATCGCATCAAGGTCGCGAATGTTAAGCTTTTCAATTCGCTTCTCGCGATCCGCCAGTTGTGCTTCTGCCTTGGAATTCGATCCGTGCGCCAGCACCGCGCGGTCGTATTCGGTCCCAAACTTCTGCCGCAGGCCGGCAGTCGTGTTCCTGCGTTTTCGCATGTAGAGCCACACAGCCACTGCGACGATGACAATCAGCGTCGCGACAAGGGCAAGCACTCTCGGATTCATCAGATTCCAGTTCATTGAAACCCTCCACAAAACCACGTTGATTCACGACAGATTTGTACTTTGTCGTGGAAACCGGTTGAGTCGTCAGTATCCAACTTCCGGCCTCGGAAAACTGATCACAATTGACCGCCTTGAGGATGACGGCCCCAGAGATTGAGGGCCGCGCAGTATTCCCGCAGAGTGAGCGATTCTGCACAGCACCGCGAGAGCAAATGAGCGACTCTTGGTTTCTTCTGGATTCCATCCAGATCCGATCGGCAGACCCGTTCCGATGAACAGATCGGATTAAAGGACAATCATGAAAACGATGAAACCACTCCTCACTTTGCTCACGTTGCTGGCGCTGGGCGGCATGCTGGGCTGCTCCCGGGCGGCCGCGAAGTCACCCGAGGTTTCGGACAGCATCCGTAAGGCGCTCGACCAGGCGCACCTCAAAGACGTTTCCGTCAGCCAGGATCGTGACAAGGGCATCGTCACCATCGGCGGACGAGTCGCCAGCGAAAACGACAAATCGTACGCGGAATCTGTAGCCAAGTCGTTCGCGGGCAGCCAGGTCGTCGCCGACCAGATCGCGGTAGTCCCAGTGGGCAGCGAAAAGGAAGCTAAGGCCGTGAATTCCGACCTGGACGCAGGCATCGAGAGCAATCTCGACGCTGCGCTGATCCAGAACAAGATGCGCGACAACGTCAATTTCAAAGTTAAGAACGCAGTGGTCACGCTGAGTGGAGAAGTGAATTCGGAAGCAATGCGCTCCAGCGCCGAGAAAGTGGCGGCCGCAGTGCCCAACGTTCAGCAAGTCGTGAACGATCTTCAGGTCAAGAATCAGAAGGCCAGTTCATCTCAGTAAGCGCGCCAGGCTGCGTCGGTGGTGGACGCGCTTGGTGGAACGAACTGGGCAAGAGAATAAGGAGATGCTATGTCATTCGGAATCTATGCAATCGGGTTCGCCATCATGATCGGCGGACTGATGTATGGGGCGCACCTGATGCATATGCCGACGCACTGGATTGTCGTGGGCGGAATCGTACTCTTGGGGGTTGGAATTCTGTCCGGGGTCAAGGCGACGCGCCAGAAAGATTCGTCGGAATAAATCCAACCTTGTCAATTTTCGAAACGACGGTGAGCTTGTTCTGGCAGAATGGCGATCGTTCAAGCTGGTCCGTCTTGCTTAGAATTAGCTGGAAATATTGGACCAAAATGGGGCTCTGACTTCGCTAAAAGTAAGAAATGAGCAATAGTGAGCATTTCTGCGGTGTTCAACGTCGCACTATGAAGCTGTGAAAACCAGGGAACTCACTTCTGGGCAGGTTTTGTCGGTGCCTTGCGCCACCTGCGGAGTGGCTATTGGGGAACGCTGTGAACTGCACACGGGTGCCCCTCGCACCGAGCCTCACCGAGATCGGAAATTGTCTGCGGCCGAGGCCGCTGAAATGAAGTCCCCCAAGAGATGACGGCTGAACCCGGGCAAGCCCGACGGGAAATACGTGTCGCGTACGCCCTTCCATTCACCTTGCGATCACCCGACGCGCTGTGGTCGATATCATCGGGATCAGCTCTAGCCCGGTAAGAAGCTCGGCAGCATATCTTCGCGGGGACACCATCCGCGGCTCCTTGAAATCGAGGAAGCTCCTGCAAACTGATGCCGCGCTGTCAGTTACACTGCGACTGCTAGAATGTGTTTCGGGGCGGAGGACTGATGCGATCCGAGAAGCTTTCCGTTTATGCCTCTCGCTGGCCAGTTGGACTGCTCGCAGCGGTCGTGGTCCTGCTCTTGGCCCTGACGATCCAGCTTCCCGGACAAGCAGCGAACCCGCCCGCTACGACAACGCCTTCAGCCGCGCCTGGCCAAACCACGCTGGGCCAAGCCACCACTGACAAAGTCCCCGTCGCTACGGTGAAAGTCTCGACCCGCCTGGTCTCGCTGGAAGTGGTGGTGCGCGATCATCAGGGGCACCCAGTGCCGGGGCTGACTGCCAAAGACTTTGAAGTGTCAGAGCAGATTCCGCCGAACCGCGGTCAACGCCCGCAGTCTATCTCGGTTTTTCGCGCCGTGAATTGGGAGGAGTTGAAGGCGGCCAACAAGGGGCCCGCGGCATTGCCACCGGGCGTCTACAGCAATCTGGTGAATAAACAGAACGCTACGGTGCCGCCCACGGTGTTGCTGTTCGACGGAATCAATACCGACCTTGACTCGCAACTGCAGGTGCACCAGCAGATGGTGAAGATGCTCGGCTCGATTCCGGCGGACGTGCCGGTCGCTGTGTTTCTGATGGGTGATCGACTGCGTCTTCTGCAAAGCTTTACCACCGACCCAAAGCTTCTGCGGGAGGCTGCCGCGAAGACTCTGGTGGTGGGGCAAACGGCTCCCGACCAGGATCCGATGGACGATCCTAACTCGCTCTCCGCAGCGGTGGAGGGTGCGCCGCACGTGCCGGCTGGCCTGCTGGCGGGCCTGCAAGGTTTCGAACAGCATTCGTTTTCTTTCGCCATCAGCATTCGCACGCAGAAGACGCTCGATGCGCTGCGTGGCATCGCGCGCTATCTCGATGGTTATCCGGGGCGCAAGAATGTGCTTTGGATTTCAACGTCGTTTCCCTTGATGTTCTGGCCTCAAGACCAGAGCTCCACGGGCAGCCTCGGCGACCTGCGCGGATTTCAGGGCGATATGCAGGAAGTTGGTTCCGCGCTGATGGATGCGAAGATTGCCATCTATCCGATGGACCCGGGTGGAGTGAGAACGCAGTCGATGTTTGAAGCGTCGGCGCGGGTGAGGCAGCCGAGTTCGGGCCAAAGAATGGGACAGGCGATTCAGCGGGAAGATACTCTTCGTCAAGGGGCGCAGCAGGTCATGAGCGACTTGGCCGACCAGACCGGAGGCCGGGTTTGCCTGAACGACAACGACCTGGGCGATTGCGTGAAGAAGGCCGTCGATGACGCCAATTCGTATTACGAGCTGGCCTACTACCCGGACGCCGGCGAGTGGCATGGGGAATATCACCATATCGTGGTGAAGACGGCGCACCCGGGGGTTCACCTGTCGTACCGCGAGGGGTACTACGCGCGGCCGTTGGGCAGCGCGGATGGTGCTGCGGCAGCGGGACCGCAGCAGGATGATCCGGCTTTGCACCGGGCGGCTTGCGAAGATCCGCTGGCTTCAACGGCGGTGCTGCTGATGGTGAAAGCGATTACTCCGGACGAAGCCGGGGCGGCGAAATATTTTCTGGCTGTCGATTCTCGCATGCTCACTTTTACACAGCCGGAAGCGGGAAACCACGAACTCGGGATGAGCATCGCTGCCTGCACCTTCGACAAGACGGGACAACCGTTGCAATACTTACAGAAGAATTCGGCCGCTAAGCTGAACGAGCAGCAATTCGCCGCAGCCTCGCATGCCATCACCCAGACCTTTCAATTCGCGCCGAAGTCTGGTGTGGCGCGCGTGCGCTTGCTGGTGCGCGACTCGGTCAGCGGACGCATCGGGTCGGTCGACATTCCTTACGCGGAGGCGAGCGATTCTGCACCGGCAGCAACGCCGGCAGTTCCTGCGCCCGCCCGGCCTTGACGTTTTTGCAGAGCGGCGATCTCAAGGCTGCCTAAGGGTTCGATCCGGATTGGTCAGCACTTTGCACAGTTTTCTGACTTCCTCTTCGAGTACTGCGAAGCGCTGGAACTCGCGTCCTTCGACCGATCCCATCGAGATTCGCGGGTTGCGGTGCAGCATGGGGCTGGGGAGAGCGCTCCGCAATCCAGAGTGGATTTCTTTGACGCCGGTGTAGGCGACGAAACTACGTGCGTTCTGGGGCTTGATGCCGCCGCCGGGCATGATGATGATCCTGCCGCCGGCTTTCCCCGCGAGTTGCAGGATCGTCTCCTGACCCAGCATGGAACTCGACTCGCCACCAGAGGTGAGCACTCGATCAATGCGCACGGCGCAAAGATCTTCGAGCGCGCGAAAAAGGTCGGTGGTCATGTCGAAGGCGCGATGGAAGGTGACGGCGAGCGGACGCGCATCGTTTGCTAACTGGCGAGTGCGGGCGAGGTCAACGTTGCCATGCACATCGAGGATGCCGAAGACCACGCCGTTTGCTCCCAGTAGTTGGGCTCGCGCGATGTCGCGGTGCATGGTTTCGAACTCATCCGAGTCGTAGCAGAAGTCGCCGCCGCGCGGGCGGATCATCACGTGGAGGGGAATGGAGATCGCGGCCCGCGTCATTTCAATGAGTCCGGCGCTGGGCGTGATCCCGCCCTCGATCAGGCTGCCGCAGAGTTCCACGCGGCCCGCTCCGCCACGCTCTGCCGCGACGGCGGAGGCGACGGAATCGACGCAGACCTCAACCAAAACCTGTGAATTCTTATGAGTCATGCGCCTCTGCCAATATACAGGTCTTAGGCGGTGTGGCTGATCGGGAAACCAACGCTTGGAACCCAGGCTGACAGGCTCAGATATAATCGGAAAATTCTTCCTCCTCTGCGAGCCCGGGCTGGTGTGTGGATGCTCTTTGTCATGGCGGCAAGTGCGACCGCTCAAACCCCGCCTCTCAAGCCGCGACCCGCGCTAGCCCAGACTCGGCTAGCCCAGACTCAGCTAGCCCAGACTCCGCCATCGCAGACTCAGCAAACCCCGGTCCCGGAATTTGAAGACGTCGCGCAGAAGGCGGGCCTGACTGTTGCGCACATTTCTTCGCCCGACAAGAAATATATTGTCGAATCGATGAGCGGCGGAGTCGGGCTGATCGATTGCGACAACGACGGCAAGCTCGACATTATTACCGTCAACGG
>JBELAE010000552.1:0-5355 GCA_049509155.1 Candidatus Sulfotelmatobacter sp. | reverse complement strand
AAGACGGTTCTGATCGTCGAAGAGGCCAAGCACGAGAACCACAACATGGCTTTGAGCGCCCGCAACATTCAGGGGCTCGAGCTGCGGCGCAGCAACGAAGTGCATCCCTATCATCTGCTGCGCTATGACCGGGTAATCTTCTCGCAGCCGGCGATTGAGAAGCTGCAGGTTTCACTGAAGTCATCCGTGTCAAAACGGCAGCATAAGCCGGAAGTGGATGAGGGGACGAAGAAGGCGCACAGCGAGCGCCGGCGGCGTTCCCGGCACGATAAAGCGGCGGAGGTGGCGTAAGAAATATGAAATCCGCATACCAGATTATTCGCCGTCCGGTGATTACCGAAAAGGGCCTGGCCATCAAGGAAAACCAGAACACGCTGGTCTTCCAGGTGGAACCGAAGGCGACGAAAACGGAAATTAAGCAGGCCGTGCAGACGATTTTCAAAGTGAAAGTGCATTCCGTGCGCACTGCCACGTACGTGGGAAAAGAGCGCCGGCGGGGGAAGTTTGCCGGCTACCGTCCGGACTGGAAGAAGGCGTACGTGCGCCTGCGGGCGGGCGAGAAGATGCCGGAGTACGCGCAGAATCTGTAAGACAGCTATCAGCTATCAGCCGTCAGCTATCAGTGAAAGCGACGGGGTGAAGCTGAGAGCTGGCAGCTGAAAGCTGAGAGCTTCTATGCCAATCAAGACTTATCGACCGACAACCCAGACGTTGCGCTATCGCACAACCCTGGTCAATGACGACATTACGAGCACGAGTCCGCACAAGCCGCTGCTCGAACCCAAGCCGCGCACCGGCGGGCGCCGCAATTCGGGCGACACCACAATGCGGTTTATTGGCGGCGGACACAAGCGCAAGCTGCGCATTATCGACTTCAAGCGCGACAAGACCGGGATTCCGGCGACGGTTACGACAATTGAGTACGACCCGAACCGGTCCTCGCGCATTGCGCTGCTGGCCTATGCGGACGGGGAGAAGCGGTACATTATTCAGCCGGAAGGGCTGAAGGTAGGGCAGAAGGTTTTGAGTGGTCCGGAGGCCGACATTCTTGTGGGCAATGCGTTGCCGCTGCGGAACATTCCTCCTGGCACGCAGATCCACAATCTGGAACTGAAGCCGGGCAAGGGTGGTCAAATGGTGCGTTCGGCGGGCGGAGCGGCGCAGCTGATTGCCAAGGAAGAAGAGTACGCGCTGGTCAAACTGCCTTCGGGCGAGACGCGCAAAATTTCGCAGGACTGCATGGCCACGATCGGGCAGGTCGGCAATCTCGACCACGAGAATGTGACCATCGGCAAGGCGGGACGGTCGCGCTGGCTGGGCAAGCGTCCGCACAATCGCGGCGTGTCGATGAATCCGGTCGACCATCCGCATGGCGGCGGCGAAGGCAAGACCTCGGGCGGACGGCATCCGGTAACCCCGTGGGGGCAGCCGACGCGCGGCTACAAAACGCGGAACAACAAGCGTACGGATAAGTTTATTGTGAGCCGGCGGTCGAAGTGACCGTGTTTAGCGGGCGTCTGAGCCCGCTGCGGTCATCCTGAGCGGATTTTCGCGAAGGATCTAGGGAAAGCAGATTCCTCCGCCCCTCGCGTTCGCTCGGGGGTCGGAATGACAAGGGTTTTGGTTTAGCTAAGAGCTAGGAGCTAACAGCTAGAGGCTGACTTTATGGCACGTTCAACCAAGAAAGGCGCGTTCGTCGATGCCTACCTGCAGGCGCGGGTGGAAGGCATGAACGCGCGCAACGAGAAGAAGGTGTTGCGCACCTGGTCGCGGCGGTCCACCGTGGTTCCTGAGATGGTGGGGCACACGATCGCGGTGCATAACGGCAAAAAGTTTATTCCGGTGTACGTCACCGAAAACATGGTGGGCCACAAGCTGGGTGAATTCAGTTTTACCCGGACGTTCAAGGGGCACTCCATGCGGGCGGCGACGGAAGTGGCGGCCAAGCCGGCCGGCATCCCGGGCGGTCCGGGAGCGATTACTCCGGCAGCGCCGGCGGCACCGAAGGCATAACACCGCTGTTGGCTGTTGGCTCTTGCCTTTTGGCTAAGAGCTAAAGGCCAAGAGCCAAGAGCGAGATTACTAATATGGAATTTCGAGCGGAAATGCGGTACTTGCGGGTGTCGCCGCAGAAGGCGCGGCTGGTGCTGGACCTGATTAAGGGCCGGCGCGTTGAAGAGGCGCGCAACACGCTGGCATTCACCAAGAAGCGGGTGGCGGCGCATGTGGGCAAGCTGCTGCAGTCGGCGCTGGATAATGCGAATTTTCTCAGCACCGAGAAGAATCTCGACGTCGAGATTGACAATTTGTACGTGAAGAGTGCGATCGCTAACGATGGGCCGCGCATGAAGCGCATCCGTCCGGCGCCGCAGGGACGCGCGTACCGGTATCAGCGGCGCATTGCGCATATCACGTTGATCCTGGCGGAACGCGGCAAGAGTGGGGATTCGGGTCCGCGGCACGCTGGTGATGCGAGGACCATCGAGGCGGCTCCGGCGAAGGGTAAGCGCCGGGTTCCGGCTGTGAAGGCGTCCGCTGTTAAGAAGAAAGTGGCTGCGAAGTAAGCGGAAGTGAGCTAACGACAGGTTCCTCACCCGCGCTTTGCGCGGGTTCGGAATGACAAGTTTTGCAGGGCTCGATTTAGAAGTAGCGATTTAGGAGAAGCAATGGGACAAAAAGTCCATCCTTATGGTTTTCGCCTCGGCTTCACCAAGCCGTGGAAGTCGCGCTGGTTTGCCGAGCGGGATTACGACAAGCAGCTGCACGAAGACGTCAAGCTGAAGGCGGAGTTGAAAGACAAGCTGAAGTCGGCGGGCATCAGCTCGGTTGAGATCGAGCGGCCGGGCAACAAGCTGCGCATCATCATCAAGACGGCGCGGCCGGGCATCATCATCGGACGCAAGGGCGCGGAAATCGACAAGCTCAAGGCCGAGCTGCAGAAAAAGACGGCGGGCAAGGACATTTTTGTCGACATCCAGGAAGTGCACAAGCCTGAACTCGATGCCCAGCTGGTTTCGGAATCGATCGCGCTGCAGCTGGAAAAACGCGTTGGCTTCAGGCGCGCCATGCGCAAGGCAGTCGATTCGGCGCTGCGCTTCGGCTGCAAGGGAATCAAAGTCCGGGTCAGCGGACGGTTGAACGGCAACGAAATCGCGCGCTCGGAATGGTACCTGCAAGGCCGTTTGCCGCTGCACACGCTGCGCGCAGATATCGACTACGGTTTCACCGAAGCGCGTACGACTTATGGTGTGATCGGAGTGAAGTGCTGGGTGTACAAGGGTGAAATTCTGCCGCAGAAAAAACGCGAAGCCACGACAGCGGCAGGAGGGTTCTAGTCGCGGGACAAGCAGATTCCTCACCCGCGCTTCGCGCGAGTTCGGAATGACAAAGGTTTTGGGTTTAGCTAAGAGCTAGAAGCTAAGAGCTGATTCTTATGTTGATGCCAAAGAAAGTGAAGTATCGCAAGCAGCAGCGCGGGCGCATGACCGGCAAGGCGTGGCGCGGATCGACGCTGGCGTTCGGGGATTTCGGGTTGAAGGTGCTTGAGCCCGGCTGGATCACCGACCGGCAGATTGAAGCCAGCCGCGTGGCCATGACGCGTTTCGTGAAGCGCGGCGGCAAGATCTGGATCCGCGTGTTTCCCGACAAGCCGGTCACCAAGAAGCCGGCCGAAACGCGTATGGGTAAAGGCAAGGGCGCGCCCGATCATTGGGTGGCGGTAGTGAAACCGGGGAAGATTCTGTTTGAGATGGAAGGTGTGACCATCACCGATGCGACCGAGGCCATGCGCTTGGCATCGCACAAGCTGGCGCTACGGACCACGCTGGTCAAGCGCGAGGGCGCGAAACATTAGAAGAAAGCTGTCAGCTATCAGCCGTGAGCCGTCAGTGACGGCGCAGTTGATTTAGCTGAAAGCTGATGGCTGAAAGCTGAGAGCTATTTATGAAAGCAGAAAAAATCAGAAACTTGACGGAAGACGAGTTGAGCCATCAGGAGCGCGAGCTTGCGGACCAGCTTTTCAAGCTGAAATTTCAGCTGAACATGGGCCAGACCGAGAGCCTGAAGAAGATTCGCGGCCTGCGCAAGGACATTGCGCGGGTGAAGACGATATCCGGCGAGCGTGCTCGCTCGGCTGCCGGTCAGAAGAAGTAACGGAGAAACGATCATGGCGGAAACCAAGACCAAGACATCGACGCCGGCCGCGCCCAAGGTGCAAGGCCGCCGCAAGGAAGTGGTGGGCGAAGTGGTCGCCAACCGCATGCAGAAGACGATTGTGGTGCAGGTGACGCGCAAGAAAGCGCATCCGTTCTACGGGCGCGTGGTGGCGCGCCACAAAAAGTTTTACGCGCACGATGAAACCAACCAGGCGCATGTGGGCGACGTAGTGCGGATCGAGGAAACGCGTCCGCTGTCGAAGTTGAAGCGCTGGAAGTTGAAAGACATTGTGCGTAAGACCACGCTGGTGCCGGAAGTGATTGCGGACCCGGCGGTCTAGGCTGGCGGGGAAAAGCAGGTTCCTCACCCGCGCTTTGCGCGTGTTCGGAATGACAAGACTTCGGTGACAAGAGATTCAGGGAGATTGACGCCATGGCTGTGATGATGAGATCGATGCTCGAGGTGGCCGACAATTCCGGCGCCCGCAAGCTGCAGATGATTCTGCCGCTGGGCGGTTCGACCGGATTGAATGCCGGGCTGGGCGACATAATCACGGCGGCGGTGAAAGAGGCGGCGCCCGAGGGCCAGACAAAAAAAGGCACCGTGGTCAAGGCCGTGATTGTGCGTACGCGGAAAGAGTCCCGGCGGCGCGATGGCACTTACATCAAATTCGATTCGAATGCCGCGGTGCTGATCAATGACGCGGGCGAGCCGGTGGGAACGCGCGTGTTCGGTCCGGTGGCGCGCGAATTGCGCGAGAAGAAGTTCTTGAAGATTGTGTCGCTGGCGCCGGAAGTGATCTAGGGAACAAGGGCGAGAAAGTTTAGGACAGGGTTTAGAACATGCGAACTGTAAGCACAGAAAACAAGCGAGTGGATCTCCGGCGCAATGACACCGTGAAGGTGATCACCGGACGGGACAAGGGCAAGGAAGGGCGCGTGCTGCGCGTGTTTCCAAACGACGCCAAGCTGCTGGTCGAGCACGTGATGATGGTGAAAAAGCATGTGCGGCCGAACCCGCAGCGCAACATCAAGGGCGGCATCGCCGAGCAGGAGAGCCGGATCGCGATCTCCAACGTGCAGTTGGTCTGCGCCACCTGTGGGCCGGTGCGCATTGGCCACGAAGTGCGCGGCGACCGCAAGGTGCGGGTGTGCAAGAAGTGCGGAACGACGCTGGATAAATAGGCTATTGGCTCTTGGC
>JBELAE010000551.1:0-15501 GCA_049509155.1 Candidatus Sulfotelmatobacter sp. | reverse complement strand
CCTAACCTCCATCATGATTCTGCTATGGGGTTACCACATGGCCCGTGTGCAAGGAGCGGTCTGGGCGATCATCACGGCAATTCTGATTCTCCAACCCGGCCTCGACAGATCAATGAGCGCGTCCGCCGTGATTATCGTCGCAACGCTACTCGGCTCTTCGGCAGGAACAGTTGCCGCGCTCCTGGTCCCGGGAGAGGCAGCCGCGCTTCTGGCCGGTGTTCTGGTCACCGTAATCCTCTGCCATCTGTTCCGCCTCGATCTCCACGTCTGGCTTGCCTGCTTGACCGTGCCTATCGTTCAGACGTGGCACCAGGGTTCGATCATTCACGTGGATTATGAGCGCATTGCCGCGATCCTCGCCGGTTGCGGCGTTGCCCTGATCGTGCAGTTTGCCGGCGTGCAGTTCCGGCGCCAGGTCAGCTGGCGCCGAACCCTGACTGCTCAGATAACCCCGAATGAACCTTCCAGATGACCATCCGTCGAGTCATTCCGCCCCTCCTCATGCTCTCGGTCGGACGTGTTTTCGCCCAAATCGCTCCTCCTCTACCCGATCGTCCATGGCATCCCCCCAAAGAGCGGCAAATCGAAGACGACGCCAAACATCTCCGTGAATCCGGGTTCAGCGTTGAACCAAACAAGATTTACTCTTTAGCGGAACTGGTGGACTTCGCCGAGGAACACAATCCCGAAACCCGTGTCGCGTGGGAAATAGCTCGCGCTCAGGTAGCAGCTTTGGGCGTCGCGCGGAGCGAACTATATCCGACTGTAGCGGCTGTTGCACTTTCGCAAATAGACCGCGAAGAGGCTCCTTTTGGAAGCCAATTCTATCGCCAGACGCAGCAGACATTTGCGGGGACGATAGAGCTGAACTACACAATCTTAGATTTCGGCGCGCGGGCTGGCCGAATCGCCGCGGCGAGAGCAACACTCCTTACAGCTAACTTCGCATTCAACGACACGCATCGAAAGATCATTTATCAGGTTGCGCAAACGTACTATCGGCTGTTGAATGCCCTCGGACAGGAAGATGCCGCTCGAGCAAGTCTGACGAACGCTCAGACCGCACAGCAAGCCGCCGAGGATCGCTTGATACATGGCCTTGCGACTTTGCCGGACGTGCTGGAAGCACGGAGCGCGACTGCACAGGCGCAATACGATCTTCAGTCCGCTCTCGGTGCGGAAGAGATTGCGGGAGGAGATTTGGCTACCGCCCTCGGAACTCGCCCCACCGTTACGATTCACGTGCAACCGATCGACCAGTTGTCAATTCCCGAGTCAATCGGCGATTCCGTCGATCAAGCGATCGATCACGCCTTCGACCAACGCCCAGATCTCATGGAGCAGATAGCCGAAATCCGCAGGGCAAACGCAGGCGTCAAGGAGGCACGCGCCGCGTATTATCCTACTCTGACCTTGAGCGCCAGCCCTAGCGCGCAATCGCTGTATATCTTGCAGCAAGCGCTTCCTTGGGGCCACACCGCGGACTTGGGTGGCGGGCTAAGTGTGAATCTAGGCTGGACCTTATTTGACGGCGGTGCGCGGAAAAATAACCTGGCGAAAGCGGAAGCGAACGTCCGTGCGGCGGAAGCACAGGTTAATGCTTCCCGCGATCAGATTGCCGACGAAGTTTGGGGAGCTTACTCCAATGTGAAGACCGCGCTTCGCCAGCGCCAGGCTGCCATCGCGCTCCTAGAGGCCGCGAGTCAATCCTATGCCGCCGCTCTTGAGTCGTACAACTACGGAGTCCGAAGCTTCCTGGATGTCACGGCCGCCCAGAGAACACTCGCGCAGGCCCGCTCGACTGATGTGTTGGCGCGGACGCAGGTTCTTACGAATCTGGCAAATCTGGCATTCCGAACGGCGAGTTTAATGCAATCAGGTTCTCGGAAGGCCAAACCATGAATGGAAATAGGAGCATTCGCCTTGTCAGGTGCGGGCTGGTTGTGTCTTCGCTCTCACTCGCGGGTTGTCAACGGGCCCCTTCCTTCGACGTACTGGGGTCGTTCTTTCCTGCATGGCTCGTTTGTCTGGGTGTGGCGATTGTGTTCACAGTTTTCGCCCGATGGATGTGCTTGCGTCTGCGCATCCCGCTCGCCCCTCCAATTTTGATTTATCCAAGTCTGACTGCTTTGTTTACATTCGCACTTTGGTTTATCTGTTTTCGCTAGGTAGGAACCATGAATACTGATACGAAATCTCGCAAGCTGCTGGGCCGCATGGTCAAGATTGGCATCACCATAAGCTCCGTGACTCGGGGTCTGGACGCACGCAAGTTGCTGGGCCGCCTGATCAGTATTGGCGTCGTGATAGCCGCGGTCGGTCTTGGCCTGGAGGTCCTTTACAGCACCAACTACTATCCACGAACCGACGATGCCGAGGTGTTTGCAAATTTCATTGGGATTGCGCCGCAGGTGGAGGGCCCGATTACGCGGCTGAATGTGCGGGACAACCAGTTCGTGAAGCAGGGCGAACTGCTGTTTACTATCGATGAGCGCCCATATCGCTACGCGCTCGAAAACGCGCTGTCCGAGCAGTCTGCTCTCGAAGGCCAAATTGAAGACGAGCGGCGAAGGATAGCGGCGCTGGTCAGTGCCGTCTCGGTTGCACAAGCCAATATCCAGGGTTCCCAAGCGGACATCACCCGATGGGCAGCGGCTGTTGACCAGGCACGGGCTGATGTGGCAAACGCTGAGCAGGGTGTCACCCGGGCCAAAGCGGAGTGGACTTATTCGAATAACAATCTACATCGCATTGAGCCGCTGCTCGAAAAACAGTTCGTCACAGTGGATCAGGTGGACCGGGCGAGAACGTCGGAAATCGCCCAGGCAGAAGCGCTTAAACAGGCGGCATCGCAACTGGACCTCTCACAGGCAGGATTGAAGTTGGCCTTGGCGCAATACGAACACTCCAAGGCTACCCTCGAACAGAGCAAGGCCCAGCACGAACAATCTATAAATGCAGTAACTACCCTCGAACCGCTCGTCAATCAGCGAGGGGCGCGAGCTTCGGCGGTGAAAACCGCCCGCTACAATCTCAACAACTGCCGGGTCTACGCCCCGTTCGAGACACGTGTGACAAATCTAAATATCTCGGAAGGCGCCTACGCGCATGTTGGTCAACAGGTGTTCACGCTAATTGACGCGCGAACCTGGTGGGCGATCGGTAATTTTCGCGAGGGTCTCCTTCAGCGCATCGTGCCAGGGATGCCGGCTGATGTTTATGTACTGTCGGAACCGAACGTGCGGTTTTCCGGAGTGGTTGACAGCGTTGGCTTCGGCGTCGCTCCCGACGCCGATGTCTTTGGCCGCTTAGAACCCGGCCTGCCCGACGTGCAGCGAACGCTCAACTGGGTGCATCTAGCCTCGCGATATCCAGTCCGTGTCCGCGTCAAGAATCCTCCTCCCGAGTTGTTTCGAGTCAGCGAGTCGGCGGTTGTGGTCATCCGCGGGCACTGAAATGGCTACCCTTGCTCAAAGCGTACCGGAGCCGCGCCAACCGTTGGCCTGGTTCTGGGATTTCCTCAAGCAGGAACTCACGCCCTATCCCGGTAGAATTGCGCTGGTCGCCCGCATGGTTATTGCAGCAACTCTCGTGATGATCATTACGATGACATTTCGTCTGCCCTTTGGCGCATATGGCGCTGCCTTCGCACTCACCACTTCGCGAGAAAGTCCTCAAATAACCGTAAAGTCATTCAGAACACTAATCGTAGGTTGCGCTCTTGGAGCAGTCTATATCTTGATCGGCGCATCTTTTTTTCTCGAGAACCCCGTGCTGCGTTTCCTCTGGGTGATCGTGACGTTGTTCGCGATTTTCTACGCGATCAGCGCCATGACCAATTCAGTGGCCGCCACCCGCTTCGGTTATTTTGTCATCTTAACCGTTCCTTTGTGGGATCTTCACGTGGCGGCCGAATTGAAGGTAGAAACCACGCTTTGGGCTGTCTGGACGATCACGATAGCGAGTGTGGTTACCGCGCTGGTTGAGTTGGTGTTTGCAGAACTGAGGCATCGGGATGATTTTGTTCAGTCCCTCGCAAACCGGTTGGCTTCCGTTGAAGAGTTACTGGCCTGCTATTTGGCAGACCGGCCAGTGGACGAGGCGAGGACAAAGAAGGTCGCGCACTTCGCGGTGCTCGGCGCGTCCAGATTGCGGCGCATCTTAACGAGTTCTAGCTATGCGCGGCAGTACAACGAACAGATGGGCGCCGTTGTGGCGCTCGTCGGAAGACTTGTGGACGTTGCCGCCAACCTGACCCAACTCAACATTCGGATTTCTGACGATGACCGGCAGCGAATAGGCGTCTTGGCTGCGAGCATTGCCAGCATTCGTACGGATCTTCTGAGCCGGAGAGTTCCGAGTCCGATTGATTTAGAGATTGACAGCGAAGCCCCCGGCGGTATTCCGCTACTGCGCGAGATGGAGAGAACTGTGTCGCTCATTCCTGACGCGTTTTCGGGTTCCGAATCGATAAGCGAGTATTCGCCCTCGCCTCCCGGCGAGAATCGGCCAGCCACACTTTTCGTTGCAGACGCTTTTTCGAACCCTGAGCATGTCAGGTTTGCGTTGAAAGGCGGCCTTGCGGCCAGTCTTTGCTACATAGTTTACTCTTCCGTCTTCTGGCCGGGCATCAATACGGCAATTACCACATGCTTCTTGACAGCTCTCTCCACCATTGGTAGTTCTCACCAGAAGCAACTTGTGCGGATCTCAGGCGCTGTCGTCGGCGGAGTGGTGGTCGGGATCGGATCACAAGTATTTATTCTGCCTTACCTCGACTCGATCGCTGGGTTCACGCTCCTTTTCGCGTTGACAACCGGCGCGGCCGCCTGGTTTTTAACGTCAAGCCCGCGCTTCTCTTACTTTGGGGCTCAGTTTGCCATCGCCTTCTACCTCATCAACTTGGGGGAGTTCAGAATACAGACGTCACTTGTGCCGGCGAGAGATCGCGTTGTCGGCATCCTACTGGGACTCTTCATGATGTGGCTCATCTTTGACCAACTCTGGGGTGCCCCCGCCGTCGCCGAAATGAAGCGAACTTTTATTTCCAACCTGCGATTGCTGGCTCAACTTGTGAAAGACCCGTTTTCTGGGGAGAAAAAACTTGAAATCGAGCGCAGCTATTCTCTTCGCGAGAGGATCAACGCAAACTTCGACAAGGTGTTGAATCTGGCCGACGGGGTTTTATTCGAATTCAGCTCTTCCAGACAGCAGGATCTTGCATTGCGCAGTCGACTCCGGCAATGTCAACCTCGAGTGCGCACGCTTTTCGTAACAGCGATTGCATTGCTTAAATATCGTCTCCAACTTCCTGGTTTCGAATTGCCGGAAACTGTCCGGGTCGCACAGCAGGAGTTCGACGATCAGCTAGCCAAAATGCTAGATGGCATGGCAAACCGCATCGACGGTGAACCAACAAGAACGATGGACAAGTTCGAGGATTCGTTCCAGCGTCTAGAACAGACGATCCAGACTTGCTGCTCGGAAACAACGCCCAAACCCCTTGCGGCAGAGCTGCGCACATTTCTTGCTCTCTCCAGTAGCATGGAAAGCGTGGCGATGTCCCTGTATAAAGAGATGTGATCACGCCTCCTGTACTTCTGGTTCGCCATCGCATGGCACCGTCGACTCATTCGATTTCAGATTTGGTGAAACGCCACCTGAGGCGCGACACGGTTATCAAGGCTGGAGAATTCCATCTTCGCGAAAGAGGCTAATCGACAGAACGTCTCGTCAGGGCCGATGGTTCGCAAAACACCAGTCTGACGGGGCCTCCAGCAGACAATATGTGGCTTTGCCTGCCGATCGGCGCCCCGTTGGAGCAGGGGAAGATGGGTTTCATTCGCTGATCAGGAAAATCAAAGGGCGCCCGAGCATCGGTTTTGTAACTTCCCAGCGACGCACAAGAATGGAATAACACATCAAGCCAGTTTCTCCTTCGCCCCAAATTAGATACGCTAGGGACTGTTTCATCAGGTTACGATGCGTCAGCCCCAATACGATGCTCACTGGATCGAGCAATTCGCTCAGATAAGCGATGGAGTTGGCGACTGCGACCGCGCCGCCAACGTCGATGACATAATGTTTCCTTTCTTGTCGAACCTGTACCCGCAGACGTGCCGCAAATTCACTGCGATTGTCCAACAAAGTGACGTGAATGAAGGCGAGTGGGCCCTCGATCTTGAAATGCCGCTGCACTTTCTCGGCGATCAAAGCACGGTAGTCGGCGGTGGGAGTGCGGTCAGGGATGAGGTTCACCTTCTTGCCCGCGATTGTGTTCCAGAGTTCGGCCGATCGCTGGTCCGCAAAACTAGCTGTCGACACCCGCATTTCGGTCGAACGTGCATACCGGCTAATCGCGCTTGCAGCCATCAACAGAATGATAAAGATCGTTGCGACAATTAGGCCATCTGGCCGCTCTACGATGTTGGCGCCAAGTGTGTACGCAAATACTAACGTGATCACGAAAAAGTAGAGTGCCACGAGCATCGTTTGCGGCTTGTGCCAGCTGCTCTCCCTCCACAGATCCAGGGCGACACCAGCTGCTCCGGAAAACATCAACACCAGGACACCGGTGGCATAGGCTCCGGCTTGCGCCTCAACTTGCGCGCGGAAGGCCAGCGTGACAGCCACGTTGATCGCCAGAAGCACCAGCACTAGCGGTCTGCGGTAAGCCACCCAGCGCGGGGCCATGCCGAAGCGGGGCAGATAACGGGGAATCAGATTGAGTAGACCTGTCATCGCCGAAGCACCAGCGAACCACAAAATCAGAATCGTGCTCAGATCGTAGACGGCGCCGAACTCATTGCCCAAAAGGCCATGCGCGAGATAGGCAAGCGCCCGGCCTGAGGCCGGCCCGCCCAGACGGTAGTCCGATTCTGGAATGAGAAGGGTGGCAACGAAGCTCGACAGCAGAAGCATGCAACTCATGATCACCGCCGCCGTCAACAAAAGCTTCCCCGTGGCGCGAATCCTTCCCAATGGCGGCGATTCCGTATCAGCTTCCTGGGTCGCGGAATTCCGGTTCGCGATCAGTGGCATCACGGACACACCCGTTTCAAATCCGCTAAGACCCAAAGCGAGTTGTGGAAAAATCAGCGCGGAAGCGACAAAGATGGCTGTCCAGTCTCCGTGAACACTCAGGTTCAAGCCCCAGTGATGAAGGAGTGCGGGATGGCGGACTATCTCCCATAGCCCTCGCAGAAGCACAACAAGATTCAAGACAAGGTATGGAAGGGCTGCAATTCGAGCCATTCCGATTGCCTCCCGAAAGCCGAACATGAACACAATGGCCAGTAGCAACAGCAACGTCAAGGTCAGGGGCATGGGTGCCTCGCCAACATAGCTGTGGAGATATGGGTTTGCAATCGCGTGACGAGCCGCATCGGCTGCAGACAGCGTCATGGTAATCACGAAATCCGTGCCGGTGAAACCCAAAAGGATGAGGATGAGGATCTTGCCCTTCCAGCCGGGGAGCAGATGTTCTAACAGAGCGATCGAGCCCTGGCCCGCGTATGAGCGTCGGGCCACTTGTGAATAAACCGGGACCGCTCCCAGAAGCGTGACCAGTACCAGCACAGCCGTTGCCGGTACTGAGAGGGCACCAGCAGCCAAGAGAGCTATGCCCGGTTGGTATCCGAGGCTCGAGAAATAATCGACCCCTGTTAACCACAGAACGACATACCAGGGATAAACCTTTTCCGCGTTCTCTGGTTCGTCGGCCGGGCGACCTCTCAACAAGAGACGGCCAAGCAAAGTCTTGGGTGGAGTCTCGGATTGCGTCGGCAAATTGAGACTGGGTGGAGCGTGAGGCGATGTGTTTCCCGCGACAACCATTTTGCTCCGTTAGTTCACACGCATTCCTTCATGCACCATGAGCAACGTTCTTAGGTAGCCGACGTTACGCCCGTCTCCCGCATCCGCCTTACTCTCCGCTTGCTCCTTTTGCAGTTATCGGGCATCGCGGTGTGTCCCATGCACACTTGTGGCCATGAACACATGGGCCAAGCATTCGTGATCCGCGCGTTCGATGGCTGTGCCGGCAATATGTTACGGCGACACCGCACGAGTCATCGCTAAGCACGATGCACGCTGCGCGAACTTGGTTCGATCAATCACATCGTTCTTACTTCTAGGGCTCGCCTGCGGAAAAGCCACCCGTCGTTTGTGCGGACTCGGCTGATGGCTTCCAACGCCGCCGAGCGGCACACCTGTCACTGTGCCGTCTTCGGAGGACGCACATAAAGCGAACGGAAGAAGCTTCAAAGTGTATACGGCGAGCCTACCGCGCCATACACAGCCAATCGTTTACGACGGGACCGGAGTTTCTCGACATCGTGTTGGGGCGGAATAGAAAACCAATTCCGACTTTTGGCCTCCGGATTGCGATTACGAATGCAGATGAACAAGGAAGAATCTGAGGAGATCAAAAGGAGTTGGCTATGCGAGTAGTGCAAGGAATGTCTCAGTCTCTCTCTGCATCGGATTTGCCGGTGTCGACTTGCGGCGCGCTCTCAGCGCAAAACGAAAAGCACCGCGTTCACAATATTGTTCTGGTTCACGGCGCCTGGGCGGATGGTTCCGGCTGGAGAGGCGTGTACGAGATCCTTGTCAAGGATGGCTACAACGTCAGCATCGTCCAAGAGCCGGAAACGTCTTTTATCGACGATGTGGCTGCTACGAAGCGCGTCCTGGCTCAACAAGATGGCCCGTGCATTCTTGTCGCTCACAGCTACGGGGGAGCGGTAATTACGGAAGCGGGCACGGATCCATCGGTTGTCGGCTTGGTATATATCGCGGCCCACATGCCAGATGCCGGCGAGAAAGAGTCAGACGACGGAAAGCGCTTTCCGAGCGACCTCGCCAAATCGGGCGCCATAAAGAAAACGCCGGATGGCTTCACATATATCGACCCGGCGCAATTTCATGAATTGTTCGCGGCTGACCTTCCCGCCGACCGGGCTGCATTCATGGCGCGATCGCAGGTCCTCAACCGTGCCGACAATTTCTCAGCGACGATCACTACGGCCGCCTGGAAAACCAAACCGAGCTGGATGCTAGTGGCGGGAAGCGATCGAACCATCAACCCGGACTTGGAGCGTTGGTATGCGAAGCGGGCCAAGAGTCACACGGTCGAAGTTGCAGGCGCCAGCCACTCAGTCTACGTCTCGCATCCCAAGGAAGTCGCAGAAGCAATTGAGAGTGCAGCACGTGCGGTCTCGAAGTAGGTCGGCGTCCGCAAGAATCCCAGGGAGCCGGAGGGGCCAAGTGAAACTTCTCGACATTCAGTCGTCACCAAGAGGTGAATCTTCCGATTCGATCACCCTTACCACATCATTCATCGAGGCGTGTAAATCCGCCAGCGCCTCGATAGTTGTGGATACGTTAAACGTCTGGCATGAAGAGCTACCGGAAAAGATTCTAATCCTTCGAGACGCTGAACTTAAGCAGGGTGACCCTTCATCGGCGCTCCTGATTTTACGGACCGGATCATTCGCGGCGTCTCGGTATTTCATTGTCACCTACTGAGTCATGAGGACAAAGGGATGATGGCAACAATTCGTTTTGAATGACGTTCTGAATCCACACGGAAGAGACGACAAGCCTTACTTATGTGCAATGGAGCTCTAAGCCAGGGAGGCCCAATGGAATACAAAACTCGACAACAAGCAACCCAATCATGGACGACACGACGCGACGAGAAGAAGAGGCGGATGCAATTGGTCTCTTCGTGGATGAGCGGCCCGCTACTACCACGAGAAAGGCTGGTGGAGTCCCTCGAAGCCCTCATTGCGCCGGCGGACCGCATCGTACTCGAAGGCGACAACCAGAAGCAAGCTGACTTCCTTTCGCGATCCTTGGTGAAGGTTGATCCGAAGAAACTACACGATCTCCACCTGATTATTTCCAGCATTAGCCGGCCAGAACATCTTACCCTTTTCGAGCTGGGAATCGCTAAGAAGGTTGATTTCGCTTTTGCCGGACCGCAGAGCCTGCGGGTGGCGCAGTTGCTCGAAGATGGTGTCCTCGAGATCGGGGCCATTCACACCTATGTTGAGCTATATGCCCGATTGCTGGTCGACCTGGCGCCGAACGTTGTGTTGGTGTGCGCCGAGCAAGCGGATCGCGAGGGCAACTTGTACACCGGACCAAACACCGAAGACACGCCGGTGATTGTCGAAGCCGCCGCGTTCCACGACGCGATTGTGATTGTGCAGGTAAACGAAATCGTGGAGAAACTTCCACGCGTGGATATTCCATCGTCATGGGTGGATGTTGTGGTGGAAGGCGATCGTCCCTACGCGATCGAACCTCTTTTCACGCGCGATCCGCGACAGATTACTGATCTCCAGATTCTTATGGCGATGATGGTCATCCGCGGTATTTATGAGCGCCACCAAGTCCACTCGCTGAACCATGGAATCGGATTCGACACGGCGGCGATTGAACTCTTGCTGCCGACTTACGGCGAGTCGCTCGGACTGCGCGGAAAAGTCTGCGAGCACTGGGCGCTCAATCCGCATCCGACACTCATTCCCGCGATCGAGAGCGGATGGGTGAAGAGCGTCCACTGTTTTGGCAGCGAGGTCGGGATGGACGAATACGTTCGTGCCCGTCCAGACGTTTTCTTCACCGGCCGCGACGGCAGCTTGCGGTCAAATCGCGTACTTTGCCAGCTTGCCGGGCAGTACGCGGTGGATGGCTTCATTGGATCGACACTACAGATGGATGGCGACGCAAACTCATCGACAGTCACAGCAGGTCGAATCAGCGGTTTTGGTGGCGCGCCCAACATGGGACATGATCCTCACGGCCGCCGGCACGCAAGCCCCGCATGGCTGGATCTGAAGACAAATCCAAGCCCGACCGCTAGGGGTAAGAAGCTGGTGGTTCAAACTGTGGAGACATTCGCAAAGGGCGACGTTCCCGCGTTCGTCGAGACCCTGGACGCTGTTGAAGTCGGCAAAAAGGCAGGCATGCCGATCGCCCCCATCATGATTTACGGGGACGACGTCAGTCATGTAGTGACGGAAGAGGGCATCGCATACCTATATAAAGCCGAAGGTACGGAAGAGCGCCGCCGCGCTCTTGCCGCGGTAGCCGGCGTAAGTCCCGTTGGCCTGCGCGCGAAACCTAAGGAAACAGCGGAGCTTCGGCAAAAAGGCATCGTAGCTTATCCCGAGGACATTGGAGTGCGGCGTTTGCAGGCCAATCGCTCTCTGCTGGCCGCGAGAAGCATGGAAGACCTGGTGGCGTGGTCCGGCGGTCTCTACCATGTTCCCGCCAAGTTCAGGAGTTGGTAAATGCAGAGCAGCCTTCTGATTGCGGACCATCCCTACGACACGGCGCCCGGTAAGCAGCGATCTCATCGGCTGTCCACTTCTGCCAATCGACTTGCATCTCTCGCCCGCCAGGCGTTAATTGCCGAGGCCCAGCTTACGCCGAAGCCGGGGTTAGTTGACCGGCGTGGTTCCGGTTCGCACCGCGACCTCTCGCTCAAATTGATGACGCAATCCGCGACTGTCCTTGAGCCTTATTTTGTCGCGATGGCATCCTGCTCCCAGGTCCGGGATCTGGATGATAACTTGCGCGCGGAGTTGGCTGTAATCGGACGTTACGCGGAAGGCGCGATGTACAAGGCTACCGAGGGAAGTAACACCCACAAAGGTGCTATCTGGATTCTCGGCCTTCTTGTCGCCGCGGCCGCGCACGAGGACGGCCAACATGCGCGAGGGATCGCGGCGGCGGCGGGTAGCATTGCACGGTTTCCCGACCGGGCGCAGCCAGGACTCATTACCCACGGTGACATCGTGCGAAATCGATATGGAGCCGCTGGCGCGCGCGGAGAGGCGGCGAGCGGCTTCCCACACGTTATTCAGTTCGCACTCCCCACTCTGCGCGATCGGCGAGCACGGGAATTCCCAGAAGAAATCTGCCGCCTGGACGCGCTGCTGAGTGTGATGTCTGACCTCGACGACACGTGCGTACTCTATCGAGGCGGTGTTGAGGCCTTGGACATTGTGCAATCGGGCGCACAAGCCGTTCTAATGGCTGGTGGATACGGCAGTCGAAACGGCCGGCAGCAGATGCGTGAACTCGATCGCGAACTGATCCGAAGACATATTTCGCCCGGCGGAAGTGCCGATTTGCTGGCGGCAACAGTCTTTCTGGATGCCGTGGAGCGCGAGCAAAGCGAAGTATGTAAGGACCGAAGTGAATGGGAGGCGAAAGATGGAACAGCTTAAGTTCGATTATCCGTCGGCGGTGCGGCCCGTTACCAAGCGAGCACACGTTGGCGTTGTCGGGTCGGGAGACATGGAGGTTTTGATGCAACCCGCGGAAACTGGCGCAGCGCAGGTCTCGATTTTAACCAGCGTGAATGGATTTGGTGCTAGCTGGAAGGCAGTGATGGATCGGTTCTTCGCGAAGTATGACGGCGCGGTCCGTATCGATATCAACGATGCGGGCGCAACTCCGGGCAGCGTGATGCTGCGGCTCGAACAGGCAGTGGAGGTAATAGACAAATGAGCGCTACATCCGTTATTCCAGCATTCGTCAGGCGGCATAGCTTCATCGAGCTAGACGCCAGAGCTCGGGCGCAGAGCCTGATGGATCCTGGTTCATGGCGAGAACTGGTCGGCCCGTTCGATCGGATTGAATCTCCGTGGCTGCCTATGCAAGGGATCGCGCCACAATCCGATGACGGTTGCGTTGTCCTCAAAGGCACGATCGCTGGTAAGCCTACCGTCCTCATCGCGCTCGAAGGGAAATTCCAGGCTGGAAGCATGGGCGAGGTGTCGGGCGCGAAGATGACTGCGGCTCTCGACCTGGCGACTCAGGATTCCCAAAACGGCAAGAAAACGGCTGCAGTATTGTTGCTCGAAACAGGCGGCGTGCGCTTGCAGGAAGCCAACCTCGGACTCGCGGTCATCGCCGAAGTGATGGCATCGATCCTGGCCCTGCGTGAGCATGCGCCGGTCATCACCGTGATCGCGGGCACCGTCGGGTGTTTCGGCGGCATGTCCATAGCAGCAGGACTTTCGAGCTACATCGTCATGACGGTGGAAGCGCGACTAGGGCTGAACGGTCCAGAGGTGATTGAGCAGGAGTCCGGAATTGAGGAGTTTGATTCCTCCGATAAGGCGCTTATTTGGGCCATCAACGGCGGTGAACAGCGTGTCGGGATGGGCGTGGCCGATGAGCTGGTTTTAGACGATGCGGAGAAAATCGCCGCGTCAGTTCAGCACTATGTAAAGGCCGGGCTGCCGAAGGTACACCGCAGCAAGCAGGTCGAGCTTTATCGCGAGCGCATTGCGGCGCTCGATACTTCCCAGCAGATCGATCCACTCACGCTAAGAAAAAGCTGGAACAGCAAGACCAACCAGGGAGGCGCAAGATGAGCGAACAAGTAGGACTTCGAGGCAAGGCATGGTTGCAGGCGTTGACCGGCCAGAATTCACCGATGAAAGGAGATCCAGGCTCCGTGCTCACTGCGGATGCCAAGCTCGGTGACGACACGGCGCGCTACCTCTGCGTAGTGCCAAACCCCGACGCTCGCTTTCCGTGTGCGCGGCGCGGAGAAGTCGGACTTGAGGAGTCTTACACGCTGGCAACGCGTTTACGCGAAGCGATCGAGCAAGACAAGAAGGGCAAGAAGCGTCCGATCATCGCCATCGTGGACGTAAAGAGTCAGGCTTACGGGCGCCGCGAGGAGACTGCCGCTATCTTCCTGGCCACTGCAACGGCTGCGGACGCTTATGCGTCCGCGCGGATGAAAGGGCATCCTGTGATCGCGCTAGTGATGGGGAACGCTATCTCCGGCGGCTTTCTGACACATGGTTACCAGGCGAATCGCATCCTTGCCTTCGATGACGCTGGCGTCGTCATTCATGCCATGCACAAGGAGGCGGCCGCGCGAATCACGCTTCGAACCGTGGCGGAGTTGGACGAGCTGGGGCACAAGATCGCACCGCTGTCATACGACATTCACGACTACGCCAAGCTCGGCCTGCTCCATAAGCTGCTGCACGTCGAAGATCCCGATAGACCATCCCAAACCACCGTGGCTCAAGTACAAAAGGAATTGATCGATGCGATCGCCGATGCGCGTGCGGGATCGCAGGATCTCAGCAATCGGCTCACTTCGCCAGGTGCGCGCGAAATGCGTAAGGCAGGCTTGGCCGCTCGCGCACGTATGGAAGAGCAGTGGCGTCAAGCGTAGGGCAAAGGTATGGTCAAGATTCTTGCCGACGCTCTGGTGCCGATCTTCGCCGGCCTGCTGCTGGGGTACATTGCGGGCCTGCGGGGCGTCCTGGACAATCAAAACGTTCGAAATCTCATCGTCTTTGTGATGAGTTTTGCCGTCCCTTGCTCAATGTTCCTGTCCATCGCGCAGACTCCGCGCGCGACGTTGGGAGAGCAAACCGGGGCAGCTCTGGTGCTGGCGATCGTCTACTTCGTTCTGTTCGCAGTGACCTTTGTTTGGGCTCGTTCTAGCGAAAAATTACCCGCTTCGGATAGCTCCGTACTTGCACTCACTATCAGCTTTCCAAACTCGGCCGCTGTGGGGTTGCCGTTGCTTGCTGCCGTCTATGGCGCCAAATCTCTCGACACTGTGGCAACCTCCATAGCCCTCGGGTCCGTTACCGTTTCTGCGATTACCCTCGCGATCCTGGAAGCAGGCCGGGACAAATCAGGAAAAGGATTCTCTTCTCGACAAATCGCTCTTTCGCTGCTTCGATCAGTGAAGAAGCCAATCGTCTGGGCGCCGCTCGTTGGGCTTGCGTTCTCTTGCGCGGGCTTGCATCTCCCTTCTTACATGGATGCATCACTTGCCGTGCTTGGCTCGGCGGCAAGCGGCTCGGCTCTGGTACTCACTGGCCTGGTTGTCTCCTCGCAGAAGTTCGAATTCGGAAGAAACACACTGTTTACAGTTTTTCTCAAGAATGCATTGCAGCCGGGGCTCGCCCTTGGGATTGCGATGCTGCTTCACCTGTCGTTGTCGCAAACGCGCTATGTTACGTTGATCAGCGCCATACCATGTGGATTTTTCGGGCTCGTCTTCGGCAAGGGCTTTGACTCAAGTCCGAAGCTGGCCAGCTCTGGCCTGATCGCATCCTACGTAATTGGTGTGGCCACGCTGGCCTTATGGATCGTGATCCTGAACCATATCGGTTGAAATGAATGAAGTGAACAAGCCTCGGGTACATGATCTGCTTCAGATCGATCCGGCATTACTTACCTCCGGATATGGGTCTGAACCACATTGGGTCCAAGAGACGCTGTTCGTCTGCCCTTGGGTGGTGGTTCGCCGGGCCCAAACTTCTCGCGGGCATATCCCGGTCGGAGTACGAGGCACCACCAGAAGCGACCGCTGGAGCGGGTTCTGTGACGAGAGCCAGATAAGGGTGATCGCGCGTCCCGGGCAGTTGCTCCCTTCTAGTGGTCGGACACCTGCATTGCGGGCTCTACAAAAGATGTGCGATCGATGGGCGGCCCTCG
>JBELAE010000550.1:0-11916 GCA_049509155.1 Candidatus Sulfotelmatobacter sp. | reverse complement strand
TCGACGTTGACGGTGACGGTGACGTACGCGCCGCTGAATACGGGCGTGCCCCAGGTGCAGACCTTCATCTATGGAGGTCCGCAATGATCTATTCGTGCTGTCCCAACGAAACCCGGCAAGGGGCGGTGCTGAATCATCCCACGCTAAACGGGATTGATTACCTGGAGATTCCGGACGGGGCCACGCTGGCGGGTCAGCGCAAGCTGGAACTGCATTGCCTGAAGCCGGTGCCGCAGAACATGACGACAGACAATGTGCTGATCGCAGGCGGCGAAAGCATTACCGGGATCACAGCGACGTCGGTGCAGGCGAAGGCGGTTCCGGCTGGGCAGGTGAGCCTGATCCTGGAGATTACAACCAGCGTCGCGGGGGACTTCTCGCCGTACACGCTCAGTTTGGTGAACAGCGTGGAGAGCGCGGAAGGGGACGCGTTCGCAGTGACCGAGGTGCTGGACGGGTTCGATCCGCAACTGGCGGAGGTGACGTTCCGGTTCAAAGTGGATTGCGGGCCTAACTTCGACTGCAAGCCGCAGCCGCCGGAGTGCGCGCCGGAGCCGCCGACACCGCCGCCGATCAACTACCTGGCGAAGGACTACACGACCTTCCGGCAGATTGTGCTCGACCGGATGAATCAACTGCTGCCCAACTGGGGCGCGGCGACCGAGGCGGACCTGGGCGTGGTGCTGGCGGAGTTGGTCGCGTATGTGGGCGATCAGTTGAGCTATCAGCAGGACGCGGTGGCGACGGAGGCTTACCTGCTTACGGCGCGGAGCCGGATTTCGCTGCGCCGGCACGCACTGCTGGTGGACTACCGCGTACACGACGGAGCGAATGCGCGGGCGTTGGTGTGCGTGAATGTCGCGGTGCCGGTGTTTCTGGACCAGACGGTGACACGGTTCTACACAATTACTCCGGGAGCGCCGGCGACGTTGGTGGGCAATGAACAGGCGGCGCTGGATGCGGGCGTGGTGGTGTTCCAGCCGATGCAGGATGCGAATTTGTTTCCTGAACTGAACACGATCAACTTTTACACCTGGGGAGAGTTGAACTGCTGCCTGCCGCAGGGAGCGACGGAGGCAACGCTGCAAGGGTCGTACCCGAATCTGCAGGCGGGCGATGTGCTGATTTTCGAAGAGGTGATGGGGCCGCAGACGGGCGCAGCAGCGGATGCCGACATCCGGCACAGATACGCGGTGCGGTTGACCGCGGTAACGACGTTAAACGGGCAGGGGCAGCCGCTGGTGGACCCGCTGTTCGAAGTGGGGACGGGTGCTCCGATTGTGAACGGGACCCAGCAGCCGCAGCCGGTGACGGAGATTCAGTGGTCGGCGGACGATGCGCTGCCGGCGCCGCTGTGTTTGTCATCAACCTTCCTGTCGGCCACGGGCGAGCGGACGACGCTGACGAATGTGAGCGTGGCGCTGGGCAACGTGGTGCTGGCGGACCACGGGCTTTCGATGCCGGCGCAGCCGCTGCCGGTGGTGCCGGAACCGACGCTGTTTCAACCACCGCAAGCGGGCGCGAACCGATGCGCGCCGCCGGCACCGCCGTCGCCGCTGCCGGTGCGGTACCGGCCGCAACTGCCGGACAGCCCGGTGACGCAGGCGGTACCGCTGGAGATTGCGGGCGGCCCGGCAACAACGGCGCCGGTCGCGCTGGTGACCAATGGGCTGGTGAGCCTGCCCGACAGCAACGGATATACGGCACTGATGCTGGGCGCGAATAACGTGGCGCAGTGGCCGCAGTGGTTCGGCGTGCTGGCGACGCTGAACAGCGCGGGAACATTGCTGACGCTGCAGGTGGTGTTCAATCCGCCGGGAGCGACGGCACCAGTGGTGCTCGAAACATTTGCCAATCTGGCGTCGCCGGCGGAAGCGATCGACCAGATATCAGCGCAGTCGGAGTTGATTGTGGCAAGCGCGGCGGCTGCGTTGCCGGCGAAGGTAGCGGCGGCGCCAACCATGCTGCTGAATGTGGGCACGGTGAATTTGTTGGATGAGGACAGCGGTCTTCCATACCTGAGCGTGCAGCCTACCAATACGGCGACGTGGGCACCGCTGTTTGCAGTGCTGACGCAGGGCAACCTGGCGAAGCCGACGGAGTTCAACGTTCTGCTGTTGTATGACTCGCCGTTTGGGGCGGTTGGTGGCGTGCAGTTGCCGGCGGTGTTGACGCAGTACAGCAATGTGTCGCTGGCGACGGTGGAGGCGGAGTTCGCGGCGACGCCGTCACTGCTGCGAGTGGTGGCGTTTGAGGAGCAGCCGAATCCGGCGCTCTCGGCGTACGACCTGATGAACTACGATCCAGCGAGTGCGGTGCCGGCGATCACGCTGGCCAGTGATCTGAACGGCGCACTGCCGACATGGAGAGCAGCCCCGGACCTGCTAGCGGATGGGCCGACGGATACGAATTTCGTGGTGGAAATCGAGTCGGACGGGACGGCGACGCTGCGCTTCGGCGACGGGACGAACGGAATGATTCCCGCGTCGAATACGGCGTTCACGGCGACGTACCGGATCGGCAATGGCACGGCGGGGAATTTAGGCGCGGAGAGCTTGCTGCGGTTTGCGGGCGATCCGCGGATTGTGGGCTGCACCAATCCGCTGCCCGCGACGGGAGGCGTGGACCCGGAGACGACGGCGCAGATTCAGCGGCGGGCGCCGCAGGCATTCCTGACGCAAGAGCGCGCGGTGACGATGCCGGACTACGTGAATGTGACGGAGGGGTATCCGCAGATCGCGGACGCCGCAGCGACGCTGCGCTGGACGGGGAGTTGGTACACGGTGTTCGACGCGGCGGAGCCGGTCGGCGGCGGCGCACTGAACAAGGCAACGCTGAAGTCGCTGACGAAGTATGTGAACCAGTACCGGCTGGCGGGGCAGGACCTCAAGCTCGAAGGTCCGGATTATGTGTCGCTGACGATTGCGCTGACGGTTTGCGTCGATCCGGCGTACTGCCAGGCGCAGGTGCAGAAGGCGCTCCAGCAGGTGCTGGGTGCGGGCACGCAGCCGAATGGGCAGCCGGGCGTGTTTGCGCCGGCGAATTTTCAGTTGGGACAGAGCGTGTACCTGAGCCCCATCTATACAGCGGCGCGCTCGGTGGCGGGGGTGACGACGGTAACGGCGACGGTGTTTCAGCCGCAGAACGTTCCGCTGACCACGCCGCCGACGCAGGTGTACCTCGCGCAGGGCGAGATTCCGATGGGACCATTCCAGTTGGCCCGGCTGGCGAATGACCCGAGCCTGCCGGCGAACGGACAACTGACCCTGAACCTGCAGGGTGGAAAGTGAGGGCGCGATGAGTTGCAGCGGCGGAGCCGGTTGCCTGTGTGGATGCTGCGCGGGAATCTCGGTTGAGACTCCGCAGGGCGAATCGAACCTGCCGGGGCTGCCGGCGATCGCGTACCGCACGGGCACATGGTGGTCGTTTAAGGAGTCGATGCTGGCGCGGCTGTCGAGTTCGCAGTATCCGGCGCTGGCGGGATTGAAGACGCGGGACGATGACGACTTGTCGATTGCGTTTCTGGATGCGACGTCAGTGGTGCTGGACATTTTGACGTTCTACCAGGAGCGGCTGGCGAACGAGAGCTACCTGCGGACGGCGACGCAGTTGTACTCGCTGACGCAGTTGAGCCGGCTGATAGGGTATCAGCCATCGCCGGGAGTCGGGGCGTCCACGTATGTGGCGTTCACCCTGCGGGCGGCGACGGGATTGCCGGCAAATCCAAATACGCCGGCGATCACCATCCCGGCAGGGACGCAGGTGCAGAGCGTTCCGGCGCAGGGGCAGACGCCGCAAGCGTTTCAGACGTCGGCGGACATTCTGGCGAAGCCGGACTGGAACGCGCTGCCGGTGCAGACAGGTGTGCCGTGGGCCCCGGCGAGCAGTGGGAACCTTTATCCATCGGCCGGTCAAACGAGCCTATACGTGGCGGGGACGAGTACCCAGTTGAACCCGGGCGACGCGATTTTGATTGTCGGCGATGAGCGGTTGAACGATCCAGACAGCACGGTGTGGGACCTTTGCCATATTGTTTCGGTCCAGCCGGACACGGTGAATCAGAGGACGTTGATCACGTGGCTGGAACCGCTGGGCGCGAATGCGGACGCGCCGTCGCAGGTAAACCCGCAGGTGTATGCGCTGCGGCAGCGGGCGTCATTGTTTGGGTACAACGCGCTGAATCCGTTAATGCTGACGACGACCGCGATGGATAACCTGGGGGACCTGGTTGTCAACAACGACTGGAACTTCGGAACGGCTGCGAACTCGTATCCTGCGGTTCCGACTGAATCCAGCTTGATCGATCTCGACTCGGTATATGCGAAGATTGCCGCGGGTGGCTGGATGGTGCTGTACGCGACCATCTCTATTGTCATTGACGAGCCCGGCTTCTACGAAGTGTTCATTGAACCCTACATCAATCTCTACAACTTGACGGCAGTGACAACGGTTGCGCGGTCCGATTACGGGATGAGCGCGAAGATTACGCGCGCTACGGCGGACGTGACGAGCAGCGCCGACCTCGCGACGCTGGGGACCTATTTCACCGACGCGACGCGGTCGACGGCGGTGCTGGCGCAGAGCGAACTGCTGCCGGTGGCGGAGCAGCCGCTGGACCATCCGCTGTACGGGACATTGGTGGACCTGGAGGTGCTGCGGCCGGATCTGGTGGGAGTGAGCGCGATCGCGATTACGGGGAAGAATCCGAAACTGACGGTGAATGCTCCGGACCTCACGCCGTCGCGGCCGGTGGTGTACTTCTATCCGAACGATGCGCCGACCACGTGGATTGCGCTGACGCAAGGGCAGGTGCTCACGCTGCTGCAACCGCCCAACAGCATCATTTACACGCCCGCCCCGGGAACGACGGGCGTGCTGGAGGCGGGGAGCATTCCGGATTGGAGCGGGTCGGGAACGGGCGCGGCCACGAATCTGACGCCGCCGCTGGTGGTTGCGGACGCGTCGGGGCGGGTGGGGACGATCAATCCGGCGCCGCCCCCTTCAGGAGCCCCACCCGCGACGCCGCTGGGGTACTTCACGCTGACATCGGCGGGAACCAACGATCCGGTGGTGCAGGAGTATGCACTGGTGGCGAACGTGACGCTGGAAACGGATTCAGGGTTTCCGCACACGCAGATTCAACTGACGCTCCCGCTTCAGAACGTGTACGACCGTACATCCACAAAGGTGAATGCGAATGTGGCGGCAGCCACAGCCGGCTCGCCGGTGACGGAACTGCTGGGCAGCGGGTCGGCGGCGACGACCAACCAGCAGTTCCAACTGAAGCAGTCGCCGCTAACGTATGTTTCCGCGCCGACGCAGAGTGGGAGTCAGAGTTCGCTGACGGTGAGTGCGAATGGCGCGAAATGGACGGGAGTGCCGACGCTGTATGACCAGGCGCCGACCGCGCAGGTCTATACCACGCTGAATCTGCCTGGAGGAATTGCGCAGGTAACGTTCGGCGACGGCGTGGAGGGAGCGACGCTGCCGACAGGGACGAACAACATTCAGGCCAGCTACCGGGTTGGAATTGGATCCGCGGGGAACGTGGCGGCGGGGGCGATTACCACACTGGTGGACCGGCCGGTGGGTGTGAGCGGGGTGACAAATCCGCAGGCGGCGACGGGCGGGCAGGACGCGCAGTCGGTGGATGACATACGGACGAATGCGCCGCTGAGCGTGCTGACACTGGGACGGGCGGTGTCGCTTGCGGACTACCAGAATTTTGCCGCGACCTATCCGGGCATTGTGAAGGCGGCGGCGATGTGGGTGCCGAGCGGGCCGTATCGCGGCATATGGCTGACCGTGGCGGCGTCGGGCGGGACGCAGTTGCTGCCGACCGACCAGACCTGGAGCAATTTGATCGCGTCGCTGGAAAGCTATGGAAGTCCAAACGTCGCGGTAAATGTGCAGTCGTTCTACGAGACGACGTTCGGCTTCAGCGCGAATATTTTGTACGACCCCGCATATAGCCAGCCGGCAGTGGAAGCGGCGGTGATGACGCTGCTGCAGACGACCTACAGCTTTGCCAACCAGACGTTCGGGCAGGGCGTGTATGCAGACGAGATTGCAGCGCTGATCCAGGGCGTGACGGGCGTGATTGCGGTGAACGTGTCGCCGCCGAAGGTGGTGGCAACCAGCCAGGCAGGAGACATTGGCAGCGCGGCGTTCTCGGTGGCGGCGTACTACGCCTGGAGTTTGCAGGCGATCTCGCCGCCGCTGCAGCGGCCGTGCACGACGGCGAATAACGGCATCTGCCCGTTCGTGCCGGTGGCGTCACTAACGGCACCGCCGAGCCCGGCGGAGATATTGGTGCTCGATCCGAATCCGATCAACGTAGTGCTGGGGACGATGTCATGAGCGCGATCAATTTATTCCAGCTATTGCCGGCCGTGTACCGGATGCGCGATGCGCAGATTGCCAGCACGCAAACGCTGCTGACCCCGGCCCAGCAGGCGCAGCTTACGGCGTTGTTGCAAATGCAGACGATGCAGCAGACGCTGTCGAGCGACCAACTGGCGGAACTGCAGCAATTGCAGACGCTGGCTGCGCGCGGGCCACTGGAGTCGTTGCTGCTGGTGGTGAGTGAACAACTGTCGGCGGTGGCGTACGACCTGGACCAACTCTACGACAATCAGTTCATTGAAACATGCGCGCAGTGGGTGATTCCCTATATCGGCGATTTAATCGGGTACCAGTCGGTGGCGGGGATTGCGCCGGCGGTGGACAATCCGCGGGCGGAGGTCGCGGAGACGATCTCGTTGCGGCGGCGCAAGGGAACGATCCTGGTGATCGAGCAACTGGCGCGGGATGCGACGGGGTGGGGCGCGCACGCGAAAGAACAGTTCCAGGTGCTGGCGGATACGCAGTACATGAAACACATTCGGCCGCGGAATTATTATGCGCCCAACCTTCGGCAGTGGAAGCCGGGCATATTTATGGATACGGGTTTCGACGAGACCGCGCACAAGGTGGATGTACGGCGGATCGATTCCATGCAGTGGAATGCGCACGGGCAGTACAACATCCAGAACATTGCGGTGTTTCTGTGGTCGCTGAGCGCGTACAGCGTGACCCAGTCGCCGCTGACCACGATGGCGGAAGGCAATACCCAATGCTTCCGGTTCAGCCCGCTCAACCAGGATGTGCCGCTGTTCCACCGCGCGATCTCACAGGGCGAGCAGATTGCGGCTGCCGCGGGGCCGGCGAATGTTCCTGACCGGCTGTTGCGGCGGGTGCTGTGCGCGGACCTGACTGAGGGCGTAGGCGGCACCTACTACGGGCAGGGCGCAAGTCTGGCGCTGTATATGAACAAGCAACTGCTGAACCCGTACCAGATTGGCGTTGCGGATCTCGCCGGGAAGGATGGCGCGTGGGCAAACCTTTCGTCCACCGGGCCAGATGCAGGGCCGTTCCAGAACGATGAACTGGTAGTGCTCGTCGATCCGGAATTGGGGCGGTTAGCCCTGGCGGACAATTATTCGGGGCAGACGCTGAGCGCGACCTGGTATTACGGCGCCAACGCGAATATGGGCGGCGGCGAATACGAGCGGAATACCACGGCGAGCCCTTTCGAGGTGAACGACTCTGCGTACGTGGTTCCGTTCCCCGATCCGCGGTTTCCGGGTTTGCAGGACGCGCTGACGTACGCCCTGGGGCTGCTGCCGCTGGGGAATGCGGTGGCCGTGGAGATTTCGGGCGAGTCGGCAGCGCAGCAGGCGATCGATCTGCCGCTGAACGACTTTCCGTTTGTGAGTGCGAGCGTAACCATGACGACCGCTCTCTCGGTCGACCTGCCGGCGAATACGACGCTCGAACTGCGCTCCGCAAATCAGACCGTACAGACGCTGTTGCTGGATGGGGCGCTGACGGTGACGGGCGATGAGGGGAGCCAGTTTTTGCTGAACGGGATTGTGATTGCAGCACAGGAAACGTTCACGCCGCCGGGGACAGCGCCGGCGCTGCTGAATGTTCCGCTGGCGCGGCCGAGCAGCGCGGGGAACACGGAGAATCTGCTGGCCGAGTTGACGCTGACGGATTGCACGCTGGTTCCGGGGTGGGGATTTAAGGCGGCAACGGACGACGGCAAACCGCAGAAGCCGACGCACGCCAACACTCCGGTGCTGCAACTGGCGGCGAATGCGGTTGCGCTGACGGCGACGAACTCCATCCTCGGCGCAATACTGTCGAACCCGCTGGCGACAGTGTCGCTGACCAACTGCATCGTGGACTCGACCGATCCAAGCAACACGGCGTATGCGGCGGTGGATGCGCCGACCGGTGCAACGACAAACGAGAACAGCGGCGGCGCGGCCCTGACCATGAATGGATGCACCGTGGTGGGGCGGGTGCACGCGAGCGTGCTCCAGTATGTGAGCGACTGCATCTTTTGGGCGTACGACAACAAGAAAGGCACCGCGGCGCTGGTGGCGGACCGCAGACAGCAGGGATGCGTGCGCTTCAGCTTTCTGCCGATCGGCGCGGTGGTTCCGGCGCAATACGAGTGTGTGCAGCAGAAAGTTGCGGGAGCGTTTCCGGCGTTTGTGACCACGCTCTACGGCCAGCCCGGTTACTTGAAGCTGATGGCATGCACGGACAATTCGATCCGGCGCGGAGCCGACGACGGCAGCGAAATGGGCGCGTACCACTTTGTGATGGCCCCGCAGCGCGAAAGCGATTTGCAGATTCGGCTGCAGGAGTATGTGCCGGTGGGGATGGAGTTTGGGATTGTGTACCAGACCTGAGTGCAAGGCTGTGAAGCGAGCAGAGCAAAGACGGAGGAATGCGCGCTGAGTGGGGCCGATGTGATACGGCGGGACGGGACCGGCAGGCCATGCGATCCGGAGCAATGATCAGCAAGATCAAGATAATGATCAGCAAGAGAACGATCAGCAAGACAAGAAGGAGTACGACGTGAGCTTCGATAACAGCCGTTACACGTTCAATCCGTTCAAGGATTATTCATCGGTAATTATGCCGCAAGGGCGCGTGCAGTCGGACGCGGACTGGAACGAGTTTCTGGCTGAGAGGGCGCGGCGCATCCAGGCGGGGACGCTCGACACGATGGGGCGGGCGGCGTATCCGCTGACCACGCCGAACGCATTCTATATTTCGGCGTCGAGTACGCCGTGGGTGGTAAACATCGGGCTGGGGCGGATGTACGTTGACGGGCTGCTGGCGGAAAACCACGGCCCGCAACCGGGGACGTGGGACCCCGCGCTAGAGGAGCTGTCGGGCGTGCCACAGCCGCAGCCGACGACGGTGAGCAGCACACAGCCGACTCCGATTCCGTTCACGAGCCAGCCATATTTGCCCGCGGCGGCGACAGGCGGCGTTGCGGGCATGGCTCAGTATCTGCCGCCTCAGGCGGGGTCGTACGTGTTCTATCTGGACGTGTGGAAGCGCGCGGTGACCTGGCTGCAGGACCCGACCATCGTCGACTCGGCGATCGGGATCGATACGTCGGGGCGAATCCAGACGGTGTGGCAGGTGCGGTGGACGACCGCGAATCCGACGGGCGGTGCGGCGGGCTGCGCCATCCCGGATTCGGAGATTAATTATCCGGCGCAGTCGGCCGGGCAGCTGACCACGCAAGTGCTGCCAAACCCGGCGAGCGGGGCATGCTGCCTGACTCCGGGGACGGGCTACACGGGACTCGAGAACCAATTCTACCGGGTGCAAATCCATCAGGGCGGCCCGCTGGGAACGGCAACGTTCAAGTGGTCGCGAGAGAACGCATCGGTGGCCACCAGCGTGACCACGATCGCGACCAAGGGGAACGCAGCGGGCAATCAGGCTACGGTGCTGACCGTGACTTCGCTGGGCCGGGACCAGGTGCTGAACTTCACTAATGGGAACTGGATCGAGTTGCTGGACGACAACGTTGAGCTGGATGGGATGCCCGATCCAAATTATCCGGCGGGGAGTCCGTACACCTATGGCAATCCTGGGTTGCTGTGCCAGATTGACTACGTGGACCCGACGACGAACGAGATTTTCCTGGTGGCGCCACCGATTTCGGACTCGCGATTCCCCATCGGGACGCCAGCCCTGAGCGTGCACACGCGGATTGTGCGCTGGGACCAGTCGGGCACGGTGTACTCCAGCAATTCCAGCGGGACCCAGACAGCAACAACCTATGCGCTGAACACGGGGGACATCCAGACCCCAAGCGACGGTGCAACCATGCTGGTGCTGGAGAACGGGATCGTGGTCACGTTCACCGTGGCGCCGACGGGCGGGAATTTTCTCGCAGGCGACTACTGGACAGTTGCGGCGCGCACCGACGGAACGCTGGATCCGCCGACGATGACGAATGCACCGCCGCGGGGAATTCATCACCACTACACCAAGCTGTCGGTGGTGACGTTCAACAGCAGCGGCACTGTGACCAATTCGCCGGACTGCCGGACACCGTGGGGCTGCGAATGTGAAGGCGACTGCGGCTGCTGCACGGTGACGGTGGGCGACAACGTGAACAGCTTCGGGACGTACACGTCGATTAACGAGGCGATCTCCAAACTGCCGCCGGCGGGAGGCGAGGTGTGCATTCTGCCCGGCGACTATTACGAACTAGTGGTGCTGTCGGGTTTGAGCGAGGTGACACTGCGGGGGTCGGGGCCGCAGACCGTCCTGTATGCACCATCGGCGCGACCGCCGGGTGTGGCGGACCAGAGCGGCAACACAGTGGCGCCATCCATGCAGAGCCTGTTGAACGCGGTGGTGACGGTTGCGAGCTCGCAGCACATCGAACTGACGGGGTTTACGGTAGAGGCGCCGGCGGGGATGACGTGCATCCTGCTGGATACGCTGGTGCCGGGTTCGCAGACAACGTTCGAGGCTGCGAACCTGAATGGCGCAAAACTGCGCGGGGAACTGACGGAGAAGAAGGCGAAGACCAGCATGCAAAATGCGCCGGCGAAGAAGCAGCCCGGTAAGAAAGTTTCGGGGACGAAGGACCAGGCGGCTTCGGGGACACCCCTGAACCAGGCTCCGGGGCAGGATCAGAAAGTTTCGGACACGATCGACACGACGTGGAGCGACAGCGGGATTTTCTGGAACGATTTTGCACAAGGCTATGGGTGGCGGCAGTTTCCGGAGTTCACGCCGTCGAACACGGACGTGACGATTACCGATCTGATTCTGACGGCGTCGAACTTTCCAGCGATTGCGTCGGTTGAAGCGGAGGTGGTAGAGATCTGCGACAACCGGATTTTTATGCAGGACACGGCGGGGCTCTGGCCGGCGGTCTACGTCAGCGGTTCGGAGACTTCGATTGAGCGTAACTGGATCGGACTGCAGGATCTGCCGGACGCGGTCAACTACGCCAGCACAGAGATCCAGACGGACCTGGGTGCCGCGAACTTCACTCCGTCCATACCGCCGATGCCGGCGGTGGGCAACGGCGGGATCCAGGTGGGCGGCTTCTCGAACACTGTGACGATTGTGGAGAACCAAATTAAAGGCGGGGCCTACAACGCCATTACACTGGGCGGCTATGTGTTGATGAACGGGACGACTCCGGTGACGGGGCTGCAGGGGTTGTTTCCGGTATCGCCGGTGGTCGACGGACAGACTACGCTGGTGTTGCCGGCGACCGCCAACAACTCTACGCTTGCGGCGGATGGACCGCTCCAAAACATTCGTATCGAGAAGAACCAGGTCAGCAACTGCGGGCTGTGTGGCGTTGGGCCGGTTGGGTACTTCACGTCGGCGACGCCGGAGACGGTGAGTATTGCGAATCTGTCGATACTGGGCAACACGCTGGCCAGCACGATGCAGGCGGTTCCGGCGGAGCTGCCGAGTTCGCTGGCCGGCACGGTGGGGTACGGCGCCATCACCCTGCCGGATCTGCAGAACGCGACGATCCGCGACAACGTGATTACCGACTTCGGTTCGTTGCCGGGAGCGCAGGTG